>JBHIWE010000076.1:0-16899 GCA_041987645.1 Acidovorax sp.
CTGCAGCAGGATCTGGCGCGGGGTGTTGTCGGCCAGGTCCGCGCCGCGCACAACATCGGTCACGCCCTGATCGGCATCGTCGACGACCACGGCCAGCTGGTAGGCCCAGAGCCCGTCGGCGCGGCGAAGCACGAAGTCGCCCACCTGCCGGGCCACGTCCTGCTGCTGCGGGCCCAGCCGGCGGTCGGTCCAGCGCACTCCGCTGTTTGCTATCGAATGCATAGCTGCATGCCCTTTTTCTTCCTGGGCTGGAGCGCTGTTTTGCTGATATTCGGTAGCCGCGAAGCGCCACGCGCGCGCTGGTTGCCCGTGCAGGCCGTGGCGGCAAGTGCCGGGGTAAGGTAGTTCGCTGTGCCGCTCCCGCGCATGGCCTGCGGCGGCAAGGGCCGACTCGATGTCGCGGCGCGAGCAGGCGCAGGGGTAGGCGCGCCGCTGCGCCACGAGCTGGTCCAGCGCGGTCTGGTAACGCGCATTCCGTGCCGATTGCCACACCGGGGGCTCGTCGGGCATCAGCCCGCAGGCGGCCAGCTGCTGCAGGATGGTTTCGGCCGCGCCCGGCACGCAGCGGGGCGTGTCGACGTCTTCGATGCGCACCAGCCAGCGCCCGCCCTGCACAGCGCGCGCATCGAGCCAGCTGGCCAGGGCTGCCACCAGCGAACCGGCATGCAGCGGGCCCGTTGGCGAAGGCGCGAACCGGCCTACGTAGCGGCCTGCAGGGGAGGGCGCACCCAGACGGGTGCCGGCCATGGGGGAGGTGGCAAGCGGGAGCAAGGCGAAAGCAAGAAAAAGGCGCCGAGCTCTGGGGCTGGCGCAAGAAAGGAACGAAGCGTTTCAGACCTGTTGCGGGCGGGGATCAGGCGATCGCGTCCAGCGCGAGCTCCAGCCCGGAGACGAAGGCATCTTCCAGCCGGTGGCCCAGGCACCAGTCGCCGCACAGGCCGATGCCGGCAGCGGCATTCCACAGGTGGCTCCGACCCAGCGGCTGGCGCGTCTGCGCGTGGCGCCAGCGGCGTACCTCGGCGTAGGTCGGCTCAGCGCGGATGCCGGTCACCTCGGCGAAGCCCTTGAGCAGCTTGGCGAGCACGCGTGCGGCGTCGTCTTCCAGATGCTCGGTGGACCATTCCGGGCTGGCCTGCACTGTCCAGCGCTCGATCTGCGAGCGCCCGGGCTTGGACGATTCGCGCGCCAGCCATGCGATGCGGTGGTGCGTGCTGCGCGCCGCGTTCCACTGCGGCCCCAGCGTGGTCAGGCCTGGGCGCACGGCCTGGGCGAAGGCGAGCATCAGCGTCCAGCATGGGGCAATGGTGACGGCCTCCAGCGCCGGCCCCTCGGGCAGCTCGATGCCAGAAGCCTGCAGCAGCGCCGTGGCTGCGGGCGCGGGCTGGCTCAGCAGCACGGCGTCGAAACCCGCATGCACGTGGACCGCGCCGTCGAGCGCGCCGGTGCGCACCTGCCAGCCGCCGGGGCGCAGCGGGTCTGCCTCGATGCGGGTGACGTGCGTGCCTGTCAGCAGCCGGCCGGCCTGCAGCAGGGGCTGGGCCCAGGCGGCGACCAGCGCATCCATGCCGGGGGCCGCGACCCAGTGCGCCTCGCCCGGGGGCGGCGCAGCGGCGGCCACGCGGCCGGCGGCATCCAGCACGCGCACGGTGTTGGCGCTCCAGGGGCGGCACAGACCCGGCACGGTATCGAGTGCCTTCTGGAAACGCGGATCGCGCACGGTGAAGTACTGCGCGCCGGTGTCGAAGCCGCCAAAGGGCGATTCGAGCGTGCCGGTGCGTCCGCCAGGCCGGGCGGATTTCTCGAACACCACCACTTCGTGGCCGGCCTGCACCAGCGTGCGCGCGCAGGCTACGCCGGCCATGCCGGCGCCGATGACGGCAAAGCGGCGCGCCGATGCGGAGGGTGCAGAAGCGGCAGCCTGTTGGGCGGGCTCGGTGTTTCGCAGTCGGCGCTGTGATCGGGGAACGGAAGAACGCATGGCAGGCCCTTTCAGTGGCAATCGATGGGTGGGGCAACGGCGCCCCCGTATCGGCGAGGAGCGCTGTAGCGCGCACGGTGCTTGGCTGTCACTCTACACGCGCTGCGGGCCGTGGTGGGCGGGGCACGACCCGCAGGTGACGCGCAGAGCGGATGCCGGCAGGTGCGATCAGGTTGGCTGGTGGTTTTCCAGCAGCGCGCGGCGCGTGGCGGGCTTGCGCAGCTGCTCCAGCCACCACTGCAGCGCCCGGCCCGGGGCCGAGTGGCCGGGCCCACCCCAGGCGTAGTGCAGCTGCACGGTGCGCGCAGGGCGCGCGACGGCACGCACTACCAGCCGGCCCGCCGCCACATGGGCGCGGGCCATGGGCTCAGGCAGAAAGCCGCCGCCCAGCCCGCGCAGCAGCGCCTGCACCTTGGCCTGCATGGTGTCCACGGTCAGCACGTCCTGCCCGCCCAGGATGCCCATGGTCACGCCGCCTTTTTGGGCGGAGTCGGCCACGGCGATCACCCGGTGTTCGCGCATTTCGGCATCGCTCAGCGGCTGGTCGCCGCGCGCCAGTGGGTGGTGTGGGGCCACCACGAACTCGAACAGCATGCCGCCCAGCGATTCCTGCTGCAGCCCTGCCACCGTGCCCGGGCTGACGGCCACGCCCAGCGCCAGATCGGCATGGCCGGCGATCAGCGACTCGAGCGTGCCCGAGAGGATGCCGTCGCGCAGCTTGAGCCGCGTGGGCGGCGAGAGGGCGTAGAAAGCCTCGACCAGCTCCAGCACGGTGGTGGGCGAGATCACGCCGTCGATCGAGAGCGTGAGCTGCGGCTCCCAGCCTGTGCCCACGCGGCGCACCCGGTGGGCGATGGCTTCCACGTCGCTCAGCAGGCGGGCGCCTTCGCGCAGCAGCTCTACGCCCGCTTCGGTGGGGCGCGCCTGGCGGGCGCTGCGATCGAAGAGCAGTACGTCCAGCGCATCCTCGATCTGCCGCACGCGGTAGGTGAGGGCGCTGGGCACCAAGCCCAGCTGCCGGGCTGCAGCGGCGAAGCTGCCGGAATCGGCGATGACCTGCAGCATGGACAAGTGGTCGGGAGTCAGGACGTCACGTGCTTTTTGCATGGTGCGCCAATGCTAATTCAACCGATTTGAATGAACACTTCAAGACCGCTGCGCGTGGCCGCTTTCCGCTCAGGCTACGCTGCGGACGACCGCAGCGGGATACAGTGTCTCCATTCGGCCATCGCCGGCCCGCTGCCGGCCAGGTCTTTCACGACCGCTTTCGCCCCATTCATCCATTCATTCATTTCACGCAAAGAGCACACACCATGGCAAACATCGTCGTCGTCTTCCACTCCGGTTATGGCCACACCCAGCGCGTCGCGCAGCTCGTGGCTGAAGGTGCGGGCGCGAGCCTGCTCGCCATTGATGCCGATGGCGAACTGCCCGAAGGCGGCTGGGAACAGCTGGCCGCTGCCGATGCGATCGTCATGGGCACGCCCACCTACATGGGAGGCGCCAGCTGGCAGTTCAAGAAGTTCGCTGATGCCTCGTCCAAGGTCTGGTTCAGCCGCGGTTGGCAGGACAAGTTCTTTGCCGGCTTCACCAACAGCGCCAGCCTGAATGGCGACAAGGGCACCACGCTGGCCTACCTGCAGACGTTGGCCTCCCAGCACGGCGGCCTCTGGATCAGCCTGGGGCAGATGCCGGCCAACAACAAGGCGGCCACGCGCAACCACCCCAATAACCTGGGCGGCTCGGTCGGCCTGCTGGTGCAGTCCCCTTCGGACGCCAGCGTCACCGAGATCCCCCAGGGCGACCTGGACACGGCCAAGCTGTTCGGCGAGCGCGTGGCGGCCATCGCTACGCGTTTCGGCGGTTGAGCGGAGCGCTGCTATGAGTGCCCCATCGCCAGCCTCCGAAATGGGCCTGCTGCGGCTGAAAGGCCACGAAAAAGACTTGGGCGGCGGTTTCACCGTGCGCCGGCTGCTGCCCGCGCTGCAGCTGCGTTCGGTGGGGCCCTTCCTCTTCTTTGACCATTTCGGTCCGGTGGCGGTGGAGCCCCAGGACGAATATGACGTGCGCCCCCATCCGCACATCGGTCTGGCGACGGTGACCTATCTGTTCGAGGGTGCGATCATGCACCGCGACAGCCTGGGCTCCGAGCAGCAGATCGAGCCCGGCGCCATCAACTGGATGACGGCTGGGCGCGGGATCGTGCATTCCGAGCGCCGCCCGGAGGCACTCGCGCAGCGCCGTTACGTGAACCACGGCATTCAGCTCTGGGCCGCCTTGCCGGCGGTGGCGGAGGACTGTGCTCCCTCGTTCGTCCACACGCCTGCGGCGGAGATCCCGGAATGGGCGGGTGACGGTGCCCGGGTGCGCGTGCTGGTGGGCGACGGCTTCGGCTGCCGCTCGCCGGTCGAGACGTTGGCACCCGCGCTTTATCTGGACGTGCAGCTGCAGCCCGGCGCCTTGCTCGAACTGCCGCCCCTGGCGCAGCAGATGGCGCTCTACCCGGTCGATGCCGACGTATGGCTGGGCGACGAGCTGCTGCCGCGCCAGACCCTGGCGACGCTGGCCCCGGGCCAGGCTACGGTACTGCGAGCCACCGCTGGTGAACCGGTGCGCTGCATGGTGATCGGCGGTGAGCCGCTGGACGGGCCCCGCCATCTGTGGTGGAACTTCGTTTCCAGCAGCAAGGAACGCATCGTGCAGGCGGCCAAGGCCTGGGAGGCGCAGGCCATGGGCCGCGTGCCGGGCGAGACGGAGTGGATCCCGCTGCCGGAGCGGCGCTTCAAGCCCTGAGGGGTTGAGGCTGAAATGAGCTGCTGCGCTTGATGGATAAGCGCCTGCAGCTCACGAATTCATAGCATCCTTGGCCGGGTTGGGCGACAGGTCGGCTTCCAGCACCCGCCGCTCGTCGAACACGAAGCAGCCGCCCTGGTAGTGCGCTCCGTCGGTCAGTTCGAAGTATTTGAGAATGCCGCCCTCGAGCTGATAGACGTGCTCCAGCCCCTCTTCGCGCATCAGGATCGCCGCCTTCTCGCAGCGGATGCCCCCGGTGCAGAAGCTCACCACCGTCTTGCCGGCCAGCTCCGCCTTGTGCTCGCGCAGGGCGGGCGGGAACTGCGTGAACTTGTCGATGCGCCAGTCGATGGCGCCCTCGAAGGTGCCGTGGTCCACCTCAAAGGCGTTGCGCGTGTCCAGCGTCACCACCGGACGGCCTTCGTCGTCGTGACCCGCCTCCAGCCAGCGGCGCAGGGTCTGCGGGTCCACGGCAGGCGCGCGCCCGCCGGCGGGGCGGATGGCCGGATGGTCCATGCGGATGATTTCCCGCTTCACCTTGACCAGCATCTTGCGGAAGGGCTGGCTATCGGACCAGCTCTCCTTCGGCTCCAGTGGCGCGAAGCGCTCGTCTTCTGCCTTCAGCACAGCGATAAAGCCGCGCACCGCCTCGGCCGGGCCGGCGAGGAAAAGGTTGATGCCTTCTTCGGCCAGCAGGATGGTGCCTTTCAGACCCATCGCCACGGCCCGCTCCTGCAGCCGGGGTTGGAGCGCGTGCGCGTCCGGCAAAGGAACGAAGAGATAGCTGGAAATGTTGAGGACGTTGTTCACGGCGGTGCAATGGCGAAAGACAGGGACGGGGCGATGCAGCGTGCCTGCGTCGCCGCAGAGAGTGAGTGAGGTGTGCCGCACGCAGGCAAGCACGCACGCGGCGGCACTGCAGGCGCCGGCCACCCGCGTGGCCGCGCCGGGCGCTGCGTCAGGGCGCTGGCGCCAGCAGCGTCGATTCGATCTTGTTGGCGAGCTGGGCGATCGCCAGTGCCGCCGGGCAGCCCGGCATCTGCAGCAGCAGCAGCTGGCGGCGCATGACGGCATTGCGCACCGAAGCATCGGCGGGAATGTCACCCATATGCAGCAGCCGCATCGGGCGGCCCGACTCGGTGCTGACGAAACGGTCCAGAACCTGTTGCAGCTGGCTGGTGATGGCACGGCCATCGCCTGGGCGGGCGGCCTGGTTCACCACCATGCGCACATGCTGGCGTTTTTGCTGCGTGGCCATCACTTTGATGGCTGCATAGGCATCGGTGAGCGATGTGGGTTCTGGCGTGGCGACGATCAGCACTTCGGAGGCCAGCGAGATCGAGAACAGCACCACGTCGGAAATGCCTGCGCCGGTATCCAGCAGCACGACGTCGTAGCGCGGCGCCAGCGTCTGCAGCACCTGCATGAACTGGTTGCGCACCTCGGGGGTGAGGCGCGAATACTCGACCATGCCCGAGCCAGCCAGCACGGCAGAGAACCCACCGGGCGCCTCGATCACGGCGTCTTCCAGCGAAGCTTTGCCGGTGAACACGTCATGCAGCGTGATCTTGGGGTGCAGGTTCAGCACCACGTCGAGGTTGGCCAGGCCCAGGTCGGCGTCGAGCACCAGCACGCGCTGGCCTCGGCGGGTCAGGGCGGCCGCCAGATTGGCGGAGACGAAGGTCTTGCCTACACCACCCTTGCCACTGGTGATGGCGATGATGCGGGCACCTGCAGGCGACTTGCCCGCAGCGTAGGGTGAAAGGCCTGCAGAGGCGGCGTTTTGGGGGGACAGCGCGTCGGTCATCTCTGTGCTTTCAATAGGCGCTGCCTGTGGAGGGTTCCTGAGGCGGGGGGATGTCACCCCAGCCAGCAGGAGTGTATAGGGGCCCGAACAACAGGCTCTTTTCTTCTGCGGTCACGGTGCTGTCGGGTTGGTCTTCGATGCTCACACGATTGCGCCCGGCCATCTTGGCCTTGTAGAGCTGGCCATCGGCCCGCTCGGTCCAGAGCAGCGTTGTGCTGCGGATCCATTGCAGCGCAAAGGCGCCGCCGATGCTGATCGTGATCTGTAGCTCCACGGTGGGGGAGATGGCAATGGGCGTGCTCTCGACGGCCTGGCGGATGCGTTCGGCCACCGCCAGCCCGAATCCGGCATGGCAGGCCGGCAGCACGACGGCGAACTCCTCGCCGCCATAGCGTGCCAACGTATCCATGGGGCGCACGCACGCATCGAGCGTGCGCGCCACCGACTGCAGCACCAGGTCGCCCGCCATGTGACCGTAGGTGTCGTTCACGCGTTTGAAGTTGTCGACGTCCAGCATCAGCAACAGGGCGGATTCACCCGACCGGGTGACCCGGTCGATCTCCCGCTCCAGCACGGTGCGGAAATGCCGACGGTTGGCCAGCCCGGTGAGCGGGTCCTTCAGCGAAAGCTCGCACAGGCCGTCGATCAGGCTTTGCAAATAGTCGACGGGAGTTTCCGTGCGCAGTGCAGCATCGGAGCCCATCGACTGCATCACGAGCGCATGCGCTGTCGACAATCGCAGCTCGTTCAAATGGACTGTGTTATGAGGCACTGTTTCGGTCACAAATTGGCGTCAACGGAGGCGACGGCGATACTTATCCAAGAGTGTAACAGTCCAGTGTTTTTCACGGCCCCTCTCCTTCGGTACATCTGCTGCGTTGCAGGGCCGCCAGGGCTTCTGCGTCGGTGCGGTACATCGCTACCAGCGGGCTGGGCTCCAGCAGTCCTGCACGGCGCAATACCTGCTCGGCGGGCAGCTTCAGCCCGCTCACGTGCAGTTGGCCGCCCCGCCCGCGCACCAGTCCGATCAGGCGGGCGAAGGTCTCGGTGCCAGTCACGTCCACACGGTTGATGGGTAGTGCGAAGAGGCAGACGTGCTGTATGTCGGGGTTGGCTGCGAGGTGCTCGGCCACGCGTCGCTCGAGCGCGGCAGCGGAGGCGAAGTCGAGCTCCGCATCCATACGCAGTGCGAGCAGGCGCGGTGCGATGGGTGGCAGTTGCCACAGGTGCCGGTCGCGCAAGCTGCCATCCGGGTGGATGCCTACTTCGATGATGCGCGGATGCAGGCGCTGGAACAAGAAGTGCGCGAGGCTCATGAAAATGCCGGCCAGCACACCCCAGTACATGCGTGGCGCGGTGGCCAGTGTCAGCGCGAAGGTGACGCCGCCGATGGCGGCCTCCACCCGAGAGACGCGTGCCAGCTTCCACATGCTGGCGGGCTTGATGAGGCTGGTCACCGCAGTCACGACCACTGCGGCCAGCACCGACTGCGGCACGTGGTAGAGCGCGGGCGTGAGCCATAGGAGCACGGACAGCACCAGCAGCAGCGCGAACAGCGTCGCCCAGCCGCTCTTGGCGCCGGCGTACAGGTTGATGGCCGAGCGCGAGAAAGAGGCGCTGGTGGCGAAGCTGCCGCACAGACCCGAGCTGATCTTGGCCATGCCGTGAGCGATGAGGTCCTGGTTCTCGTTCCAGCGCGTGCCTGATTGGCTGTGCTCCACCTTGGCGCTGGAGGCGGTTTCGAGGAAGCTCACCAGAGTCACGACGAGCACGGGCAGCAGCAGATCGCCGTACTCCTCCCAAGACAGCCATTCGGGCCAGGAGAGCGAGGGCAGGCCTGCTGGCAGATGGCCGACCACAGCACCTTGCGCGTCGGCATAGCCGAGCGCCCAGCTCAGTGCGGCCGCCGCGGCCACCACCACGATGGCGGCCGGAAAGGTGGATCGCCACCTGCGTGCCAGCACAAGCAGCACCAGGCCACCCAGCCCGAAGGCCAGTGCGATGGGGTCGAAATGGTGCAGGGAAGGGCTGACCCAGAGCGCGTGCCAGCTGGTGCGCAACCCGAGCAACGCCGGTAGCTGCGACGCTAGGATGAGCAGAGCCGCGGCCTGGGTAAAGCCGTTGAGCACCGGGGAGGTGACCAGGTTCAGCAGCCAGCCGAAGCGCACGGCCCCGAGCGTCACCTGCACCAGTCCCGACAGCAGGGCCATCCATGCCGCGAGCGCCACCCAGTGCGTGCTGCCGGGTTCGGCCATGCCGGTGAGCGACGCGCCGATGAGCAGGCTTGTGAGTGCGGTGGGGCCCACGCCCAGACGCGTCGACGAGCTCCAGAGCACCGCAATCAGTGCCGGCACCAGCGAGGCGTAGATCCCCGTCACCAAGGGCATGCCGGCCAGGGCGGCGTAGGCCACACCCTGAGGCACCAGCATCAGGCCGACCGTCATCCCGGCCCAGAAGTCGCCCGCCAGGAGCGCGCGGTCAGGCCGGGGCCATGCGAGGAAGGGAAGCCAGCGCGACAGGGCCAGCATGCGCGAAGAGGTCATCCCGCTATTGTCGTGTGCTCGGGCTGGCTATGGCGTGGATTCATTCAGCAGGTGGCAACTTTGTCCTACGGCGGCTTCGGCTGCTACCCAACGGAAGGCCGAGAGGCCGGGGCCTACAGTTCCTCCCATCCCTTTCAGCGCCTTAAGGAGACTGCCATGACGCACCCATCCCACACTCTTTCCCAACGTCCCGCCTGGCGCCTGCTGGGCCTGGCCGGCGCTGTCGCGCTCAGCCTGGGCCTCGCGGCCTGCGACCGCAACAGCGGCGATCAGACGGCAGGCCAAAAGCTCGACGCCGCCGTTGCCAAAACCGAGCAGGCGGCGAACGATGCGCAGCGCAAGGTCGAAAGTGCCGCCCGCGAGGCCACCGCCTCCACCCGTAGTGCTGCGGCCGACGCAGCCGCGGTAATGGACGACGCGGGCATCACCGCCAAGGTGTCTGCGGGGCTCGCGAAGGACTCGGAACTCAGCGCCATCAAGATCGACGTGGACACCCGCAACGGTATCGTCACGCTCACCGGACCGGTCAAGAGTGCCGCAGCCAGCGAGCGGGCAGAAACCATCGCTCGCGGCGTGCAGGGCGTGAACTCGGTGGTCAACAAGCTCACCGTCAGCGCCACCTGACCCTGGCCCCCGCTGTGGCGGTATGCAGCATGGGCCGGCAGCGCCGCGGCGCTACCATCGGCCCATGACTGCCTCACTGCCCGATACCCCAGGCCCGGCGGACGCCGAGCCGCGCCACCTGACCACCCGCCTCGTCCATCATTCCTATGAGGCCCCGGCCGGCTTCGCCGCTCCGCAGCCGCCGGTCCACAAAGCCTCCACCGTTATCTTCCCCAACGTGGCGGCCATGCGTGCGCGCGAGTGGAAGGACAAGACCAGCTACACCTACGGCCTGCACGGCACGCCCACCACCTATCTGCTGGAAGAGCGCCTGGCCACGCTCGAAGGCGGGGCACAGTGCCTTCTCGTCCCCAGCGGCCTCGCAGCCATCGCCAACGTCGCGCTGGCCTTGCTGCGCACGGGCGACGAGGTGTTGATTCCCGACAACGCCTACGGACCCAGCAAGGCGCTGGCCGAGGCCGAACTGCGGCACTACGGCATCCGCCACGTCATCTACGACCCGCTCGACCCCGCCGATCTGGCCGCCCGCATCACGCCCGCGACCCGTCTGGTCTGGCTCGAAGCGCCAGGCTCGGTCAGCATGGAGTTCCCCGATCTGGCTGAGCAGGTCCGCATCTGCCGAGCAAGCGGCGTGATCTGTGCGCTGGACAACACCTGGGGCGCAGGCCTGGCTTTTGCGCCCTTCGACCTGCTGGGCGACGGTACGCTGGGCGTGGATGTCTCCGTGCATGCCCTCACCAAGTACCCCAGTGGCGGTGGTGACGTGCTCATGGGCAGCATCACCACCCGCGACCAGGGCCTGCACCTGCGCATCAAGCTCGCGCACATGCGCCTGGGCCTGGGCGTGGGCGCGAACGACGTGGAGGCGGTTTTGCGTTCGCTGCCCAGCATGGCGGTCCGCTACCGCGCGCACGACGTGGCCGCGCGCGAGCTGGCCCGCTGGCTGGCCACACAGCCGGCGGTGGCCCAGGTACTGCACCCGGCCCTGGAAGACTCGCCCGGCCATGCCCAGTGGCGCGCGCTCTGCGGCGCGGCTCACGGGGGAGAGGGCGCGGCGGCGGGGCTTTTCAGCGTGGTGATTGACGAACGCCATGCCCAGGCCGCGGTGGATGCGTTCTGCGACGGGCTGCGCTATTTCAAGCTGGGCTACAGCTGGGGCGGCCCGATGAGCCTGGTGGTGCCGTACGACCTGCCTGGCATGCGCGATCGCGCGGCTCGCCACCTCAAGCCCGGCACCGTCGTGCGGTTTTCCATCGGACTGGAGGATGTGGAGGATCTGCGGGCCGACCTGGAGCAGGCCCTGCGCGCTGCGTTCAGCGGGTCTTGAGACGGGCCCGACGGGCCAAGCTGGTACATTGGTCCGTCAACTAGATCACTTCATGAGAAAGAGGAGCCCCCTTGGCTACACCCAACTACGGATACGAAAAACGCCAGCGCGAGCTGGCCAAGAAAAAGAAGAAAGAGGAAAAACTCCAGGCCAAGTCCCAGCGCAAGACCGATGACCACCCCCATGGCGGGTCGGGCAGCGGCGCTGATGACGGCGCGCTCAACAACCCCGCGCAAGACGGCACCGGCACGCCTGTGGGCGGCTGATACCTGACAGGTTCCGCGTCAGGCGCCGCGCTGCGGGCCTGAGCTGCGGGGCCCGGCCTGCGGCTCGGTTCCACCCGAGCGCAGGCGCGCCGGCCCACGGTTTTCTTTTCTTCTTTTGCGTTCTTCTTCCGCCGCGCACACCGCTCAGCGCGGCAGCAGCTTCTTCAAGCCGGGCCACACATTGGCCAGCATGATCGGATGGGCCTCCGCACGCGGATGGATCCGGTCGGCCTGAAACAGCCGGGTCGGCTCCGGCGCATCGGCCACGCCGCTCAGCAGGAATGGGACCAGCCCCGTCTTCTCGGCCTTGGCCACGGCAGGAAACACCGCGCCGAACTTGCGCGCGTAATCGCCGCCGTAATTGGGCGGCACCTGCATGCCCACCAGCAGCACCCGGGCGCCCGCTTGGGTCGATTCCCGTGCCATCCAGGCCAGATTGTCTTCGGTGTTCTTCAAAGGCAGGCCACGCAGCGCGTCGTTGCCGCCCAGCTCGATCACCACCACAGCCGGCTTGTGCTGCGCCAGCAGCGCGGGCAGGCGCGACCGGCCGCCGGAGGTGGTGTCGCCGCTCACGCTGGCGTTCACCACGCGCGCCGCGATTTTTTCGGCCGCCAGTTTCTTTTTCAGCAGCGCCACCCAGCCCGTTCCGCGGGCCAGGCCGTATTCGGCGCTAAGCGAATCGCCCACCACCAGGATCACCGGGCCGGCCGCAGCAGGGGCCGCTGGCGCTGGCGCCTGGGCGAGCGCGGGGGCGGCACAAAGCCCTGCGGCGGCGGCCAGTGCCGCTGCCGCGATAAAGTCACGCCGACGTTCCACTTGCATCACAGCCAAAGCCCTTTCATGTCCGACTCATCGCCATTGCCCGCTTCCTCGTCGCCGTCCGGCACGCCCATCATCGCGGTGGAGCATGTGGTCAAGTCGGTGACGGATTCGACGGGCACGCTCGACATTCTGCGGGATATCGATTTCCGCCTGGCGCCGAGGGAAACGGCCGCCATCGTGGGGGCCTCGGGCTCGGGCAAGAGCACGCTGCTGTCGATCATCGCGGGCCTGGACACGCCCACCAGCGGCACCGTGCGGCTCGACGGGCAGGACCTCTTCGCCATCGACGAAGACGCCCGCGCCGCGCTGCGCGCCCGCAAGCTGGGCTTTGTCTTCCAGAGCTTCCAGCTGATGGCCAACCTGACGGCGCTGGAGAACGTGATGCTGCCGCTGGAGCTGACCGAGCGCCTCGACGCCCGCGCGCTGGCGGCCGAGATGCTGGGCCGGGTGGGCCTGGGCCAGCGGCTCTCGCACTATCCGCGCGTGCTCTCGGGTGGCGAACAGCAGCGCGTGGCGCTGGCGCGGGCCTTCGTGGTGCAGCCGGCGGTGCTGCTGGCCGACGAGCCCACCGGCAGCCTGGACTTCGCCACCGGCGAGACCATCATGCGGCTGATGTTCGACCTCAACCGCGAGCTGGGCACGACCCTGGTGCTGGTCACGCACGACCGAGGCATCGCGGCACAGTGCGAGCGGCGCATCACCATTGACGCCGGGCGGCTCTCCGAAGGCTGAGATCGTGAAGACGTTCTGAGCCCTTTCGCGCGGCGAGCGCCCGCAAATCCTGCGCGGTGCGCTATGGATTTGATAGTTTCCCGGCCGAGGCTCAGGCGCCGGGGATAATCGCCCCATGTCCAGCCCCAAAGTCCTCTTCGGCTTTCACGCCGTCGGCGTGCGCCTGAAGACCGCGCCCCAATCCATCATCGAGATCTACTACGAGGCCACGCGCCGCGATGCCCGCATGCGCCAGTTCCTCGACCGTGCCCGCGAGTCCGGTGCGCGCCTGATCGAGGCCGACAGCGAGCGCATCGCCAAGCTGGCCGGCAGCCACGGCCACCAGGGCGTGGCGGCGCGGGTGGAGGCGCTCAAGCAAGCGACTTCGCTCGACGAGCTGCTCGAAGATCTGGAAGCCGCCGGCATCGAGCAGCCGCTGCTGCTGGTACTCGACGGCGTGACCGACCCCCACAACCTGGGCGCCTGCCTGCGTGTGGCCGACGGCGCGGGCGCGCATGCCGTCATCGCCCCCAAGGACCATGCCGTGGGCCTGAACGCCACCGTGGCCAAGGTGGCGAGCGGCGCAGCCGACACGGTGCCGTATTTCATGGTGACCAACCTGGCGCGCACGCTGGGCGAGCTCAAGGAACGCAACATCTGGTGCATCGGCACCAGCGGTGACGCCACCAAGAGCATCTACCAGGTGGACCTGAAGGGCCCCGTGGCCCTGGTGCTGGGCGCCGAAGGCGACGGCATGCGCCAGCTCACCCGCAAGACCTGCGACGAGCTGGTGTCCATTCCCATGAAGGGCGGGGTGGAGAGCCTGAACGTGTCGGTGGCCAGCGGCGTGTGCCTCTACGAGGCGCTGCGCCAGCGCGGCGGCTGAGGCACGGCCACGCACGCGCCCGGGCCTTGAGCCATCAGGCCGGTGGCGCGGGCTCTTCGGCGCTGGCCGGGGTCAAGGCCTCCAGCGCATCCGCCTCCAGCAAAGGGATGGGCCCTTCGTTGCCCCGCACCCATGGACCCGGGGTGCGCTGCGGTAATGCGCGGCAGGGTCAGACCCAACCCAGCGCTCCCAGCACCGCGCCTGCGCCCAGCAGCCACAACAGGTGCAGCCGTGTGCGCCAGACCAGCAGCATGGAGATGGCCGTCAGGCACCAGAGGCGCCAGTCGTGCTCCAGGCTGCCGTGGGCGCTGGCCAGTACCCAGGCCGTCGCCAGCATCAGGCCGACCACCAGCGGCGCCATGCCTTGCTTGAAGGCGCGCACGGCCCGCCGTTCGCGGTTGCGGTGCGCCCAGCGGGTGGCGGCCCAGGTCAGCAGGCTGCTGGGCAGCATGATGCCGGCCATGCACAGCAGCACGCCCAGCGTGCCCCAGGCCCAGCCCGCGGCGCCCGGGCCGCCCGCATTCAGGCCCACATTCCAGCCCAGCAGGGCGATGAAGAGCACGTTCGGCCCCGGCGCAGCCTGGGCGATGGCGATGGAGGCGCTGAATTGCGGATCGGTGAGCCACCCCTGCTGGCCGACGAGGTGGCGGTGCATGTCGGGCGCGGTGGAGATCGCCCCGCCCACGGCCAGCAGCGAGAGCGAGAGGTAATAGACGAACAGTTGCAGCCAGTCGGCCGGCTGCAGATGGAGCGCGAGCGGCGTCATGGGCGGGGCGCCTGCAGCCGGCGCCAGGTCAGCACGCAGGCTGCACCGCCGATGACGAGAAGAATCCACGCCAGCGGCACGCGCAGCAGCGCCATGGCGGCAAAAGCCGCGAGCGCGATGGCGCCGCAGGCCCACGGCCCGAGCGGATGGCGCACCAGCGGCGCGGCCAGCTTGCACCCCACGCCAGCCACCAGACCCGCCGCGACCGCGCCCATGCCGCGCAGCGCGCCGGCCACGGCGGGCATCGAGGAAAAGCTGGCATAGACCATGGCGAGCGCCAGCACCACCAAGAGGGGCAGCGTGAGCATGCCGGCGACGGCCACCAGCGCGCCGCGCAGCCCGAAATGCCGGTCGCCGATCATGATCGAGAGGTTGACCACGTTGGGCCCGGGCAGGATCTGGGCTACGGCCCAGTCCTCGACGAACTCCTCGTTCGTCATCCAGCGTTTTTTCTCGACCACCTCGCGCTGCACCACGGCCAGTACGCCGCCGAAACCCTGCAGCGCCAGCCAGGTGAAGGACCAGAAGAGCTCGCCGAGCGAACGGGGCACGGGGCGCTCTTGGGAGGAAGGCAGCAGCGCGGCGGAGTTGGCACCGGCGGAGCCCGGCGGTGCAGCGGGTGAGGGCGGAGAAGAGGGCGTGGAGGAATGCATGGGCGCAAAGCAGGGCGGTTCGGGCGGCTGGGCTGTGCAGCCACAAGGCAGCGAGCGTCGTGGCGGCGGCGGGCGCCGGCCATGTTAAGCCTACATTCCCGCCCGCGCCGGCCCCCGGCAGTCAGGCAGGCCATCGCCGTGCGCGATCGCAGGGATCGGCTCTAGCGAAGCCCAGTCGGCGGTCAGGCCGGTTTCTTGGGCTTCTGCACGGAGAAGACGATGCTGGAAAAATCCAGCGCGCCATGCCCGGCCAGGCTGTGCGATGCGTACAGGTTCCGCGCCAGCCCGCCCAGCGGCGTGGCCGCCTTGACCGCCATGGCGTTTTCCTGCGCGAGGCCCAGGTCCTTGAGCATCAGGTCGGTGCCGAAGCCGCCCGCGTATTGCCGGCTGGCGGGGGCGGCCTCCATCACGCCCGGCCAGGGGTTGTACTTCTCCAGCGCCCAGTTGCCGCCGGAGCTGCGGCGCATGATCTCGCTGAGCACCTTGGCATCCAGCCCATTGGCCACGCCCAGGGCGATGGCTTCGCTGGTGCCGGCCATCAGGATGCCCAGCAGCATGTTGTTGCAGATCTTGGCCGTCTGGCCCGCGCCCACGGCGCCGGCGTGGAAGATGTTGGCGCCCATCTTCTCCAGCACCGGGCGGGCACGCTCCAGGTCGTCCGCTTCGCCGCCCACCATGAAGGTCAGCGTACCGGCGATGGCGCCGCCCGTTCCGCCCGAGACCGGCGCGTCGATGAAGGCCACGCCCCGGGCCCGGGCCGCGTCGGCCACCTTGCGGGAGGTGGCCGCGGCGATCGTCGAGCAGTCGATCACCAGCGTGCCAGCCGGCAGCTGGGGCAGCAGGCCGGGTTGCCCGCCCTGGCCCAGGTAGAGCGCTTCCACGTGGGCGCTGGCAGGCAGCATGCTGATGACCACGTCCACGCCGGCCACGCAGTCCCCGGCGTCGGCGCTGATGCGCACGCCGTCGGCCGCGAGCTTGTCGCAGGCGGGCTTGGACAGATCGAACGCGCCCACGTCGTGGCCCGCCTTGTGCAGGTTCAGTGCCATGGGGCCGCCCATGTTGCCCAGGCCGATGAATGCGATTTTCATGGTGTCGTCTCCTTTGGTATGTGGATGGATTTGCTCTTTTATTGATAGCTGCTGGCCGAGGCGTTACGGGTGCTGGCGCCCGAAATGGCCGGGATCGTCAGCCGTCCGCTGTCAGTCGTCGTCCGCCTCGAAGATGCTGTGCCGCTTGCCGGGGCGGGCCGGCGCTGCGCTGGCCGCGGGTTCGGGTGCTGCTGCCGGCTTTCGGCGCCGAGGCGATGCCTTGGCGCGTGGGTTGAAGGCCAGGGCCTCCTCCAGCCAGAAGCGCCACTGCGCCCGGGTCGCGTAGCCCGCAGGTTCCACCCAGAAATAGCCCTGCATGCCGCCGCCGGGCGAGAGCTCGCGCGTGCCCTGCATTTCCTGGAATTCCGCATGCCGCTCGGGCGGCAAGCGCACCAGCAGGTCGGTGCCCTTCACGCCCAGGCAGAGCTTGCCATCGACGAAGAAGCACCAGCAGCCGAACATGCGGCGTTCTTCGGCCTCGACGCCGCCGGGCAGGGGCTGCGCCGCCAGTGCGTTGCGCACGGCGTCGATGAGGTGCAGGGTGTCGTCGGCCAGGGGGCGTGCGGGCATGGTGGTCTGAGTGCCTTATAGGCTGGTAGCCCAGTTACATCAATGGCATGCAGCTATCATAAGAA
>JBHIWE010000077.1:0-16695 GCA_041987645.1 Acidovorax sp.
ACCTCCGCAGTGATCGTCTCCACCGCCCGCACCCCGCTGACCAAGAGCTGGAAGGGCGCCTTCAACATGACCCACGGCGCCACGCTGGGCGGCCACGCCGTGCAGCATGCCGTGCAGCGCGCCGGCATCGACGGCGCAGACGTCGATGACGTCCTCATGGGCTGCGCCACGCCCGAAGGCGCCACCGGCAGCAACATCGCCCGGCAGATCGCGATCAAGGCCGGCCTGCCCGTCACGACCTCGGGCATGACCATCAATCGCTTCTGCTCCTCGGGCCTGCAGACCATCGCCACCGCCGCCCAGCGCATCATTGCGGGCGAGGGCGATGTCTATGTCGCCGGCGGTGTCGAGAGCATCTCCTGCGTGCAGCAGGAAATGAACCTGCACATGATCCGTGACCTGGCGCTGGAAAAGCAGAAGCCCGAGATCTACTGGAACATGCTGCAGACGGCCGAGCAGGTCGCCAAGCGCTACGGCATCGGCCGCGAGGCCATGGACGAATACGGCGCCGCCAGCCAGCAGAAGGCCTGCGCCGCGCAGGCCGCCGGCCTGTTCGACGCCGAGATCGCGCCCATCACCGTCACCGCCGGCATCGCCGACAAGACGCTGGGCCTCATCACCAAGCAGGTCACCGTCTCCAAGGACGAAGGCACGCGCGAAGGCACGACGGTGGAGGCCATCCGCGGCCTGCGTTCCGCCCTGCCGGGCGGCCTGGTCTCGGCCGGCAACGCCAGCCAGTTCAGCGACGGCGCGGGCGCCTGCGTGGTGGTGAGCGAAGCCTACGCCGGCAAGCATGGCCTCAAGCCCCTGGGCCGCTTCCTGGGCTTTGCCGTGGCCGGCTGCGAGCCCGACGAGATGGGCATCGGCCCCGTCTTCGCCGTGCCCAAGGTGCTCAAGAAACTGGGCCTCTCGGTGCAGGACATCGATCTCTGGGAACTGAACGAGGCCTTCGCCGTGCAGGTCATCTACTGCCGCGACAAGCTCGGCATTCCGGCCGACCGCCTGAACGTCAACGGCGGCGCCATCGCCCTGGGCCACCCCTATGGCGTGAGCGGCCAGCGCTTGACGGGCCACGCCCTGATCGAAGGCAAGCGGCGCGGCGCCAAGCGCGTGTGCGTCACGATGTGCATCGGCGGCGGCATGGGCGCTGCGGGCATCTTCGAGGTGCTTTAAGCCGCCAGAGCGGCTGACCTTACGCCTTCCTATTGGCGCCCCGCCAGGCCTGCAGGCCCGCGCGGGGCGTTTTCGTTGGCGCGCCGGCCATTCACAAGGACTGCGCGGCGGGCGTGCCCTGGTGGTAGCGCAACTGCCAGCCGAGCGCCGTCCGCTGCCAGACCGAGGAGCGCAGCGTGTGCAGCTCCAGGCCGCCGTCGGTCCGGCGGCGGGCGGATCGGTAGCTGAGCAGCGCCACCGTGGGCTCCAGCAGCGTGACGGCGAAGCCGTCGGATAGCACGGCAGGGGGCGACGCCAGCCCGGCCAAGTACTGGATCACCGTATCCCGCGTATAGGGGCAGCCCGATCGGCCGACCTCATGGAAACCGGGGTGCAGCAACTGCTCCAGCCGTTCGCGGCTGCAGGGCTGGCCGGGGTGGTGTAGTTCGACTTCGAGCGCTTGCAGTTCGGCGAGCAGGGCGGTCATGGCGTGGGGTGTTTCCGGCGGATGGTCGGGCTTGCGGCGGCGGTGCCGGACTATAGGCCGGCCCAGGCAAGGGACGATGCCTTGCGTCACCCAGCGGACATGCCGCACCGCACCCCCTCTCCATAATTTCCCGCATGACCACCTCACTGCGTTCCACCCTCGAGTTCCTGCTCCACCACTGGCTTGAGGCCGATGCGCTGACCGCCCGGGAGCGCTTTTCCGACCATTCGCGCGAGACCTTCGATGCCGTGCTGGATACCAGCGAACGCATCGCCCGCGAGAAGTTCGCGCCCTTCAACCGGCTGGTCGATACCGAAGAGCCGCGCACCGCCACCCAGCCCGACGGCACGCTGCGCGTGGTGCTGCCGGAGGCGACGCACGCCGCGCGCCGCGCCTACGCCGAATCGGGCCTGCTGAGCGCCGCGCAGGACTACGCCATCGGCGGCATGCAGTTGCCCTATACGGTGGAGGCGGCAGCCAACAGCTTCTTCGCGGCGGCCTCGGTCAGCATCGGCTCCAACCTGCTTACGTCGGGCAATGCCAACCTGCTGATGGCGCACGGCACGCCGCTACAAAAGCAGGTGTTCGCGCAGAACGAATTCGACGGCCGCTGGGCCGGCACCATGTGCCTGTCGGAGCCCCAGGCGGGCTCGTCCCTCTCCGACGTGGCGACCCGCGCCGTGCCCGATGGCGAGGGCTTCGAGGGCGATGCGCTCGGGCCGCGCTACCGGCTCACCGGCAACAAGATGTGGATCAGCTCGGGCGACCACGAGATGACCGAGAACATCGTGCATCTGGTGCTGGCCAAGATTCCCGGGCCCGACGGCAAGCTGGTGCCGGGCGTCAAGGGCATCTCGCTCTTCATCGTGCCCAAGCAGCTGGTGGACGAAGCAGGGCGCCTGACCGGCGAGCGCAACGACGTGGCGCTGGCCGGCCTCAACCACAAGCTGGGCTGGCGCGGCACGACCAACACGCTGCTCAACTTCGGCGAGGGCACCTACCCGGTGCGCGGCGGCGCGGGCGCCATCGGCTATTTGGTGGGCCAGCCTGGCGAGGGCCTCAAGTGCATGTTCCACATGATGAACGAGGCGCGCATCGGCATCGGCATGGCGGCCACCATGCTGGGGCTGGCGGGCTACTACGCCAGCCTGGACTATGCGAAGAACCGCCCCCAGGGCCGGCCCTTGGGTAAGGGCGGCAAGGATGCCGCCGCGCCCCAGGTGCGCCTGATCGAGCACGCCGACATCAAGCGCATGCTGCTGGCGCAGAAGAGCTACGGCGAAGGCGCGCTGGCGCTCAATCTCTATTGCGCGCGGCTGGTGGACGAGCAGCACACCGGCAGCGCCCAGGCGGCCGACGAAGCGCGGCTGCTGCTGGAAGTGCTCACGCCCATCGCCAAGAGCTGGCCCAGCGAATGGTGCCTGGAGGCCAATTCGCTCGCCATCCAGATCCACGGCGGCTACGGCTACACGCGCGACTTTGCGGTGGAGCAGTACTGGCGCGACAACCGCCTGAACATGATCCACGAGGGCACGCACGGCATCCAGGCCATGGATCTCCTGGGTCGCAAGGTGCTGATGGAGGGCGGCCGGGGCCTGATGCTGCTGGCCGGCTGCATCGACGCCACGGTGCAGCAGGCCATCCAGCAACCCGCGCTGGCCGCCCATGCCAATGCCCTGGCCGGCGCGCTGGCCGAAGTGGGCGCAGCCACCAAGGCCGCCTGGGCCACGGGCGAGCCCGCCGATGCGCTGGCCAACGCCGTGCCCTACATGCAGGCCTTCGGCCACACGGTGCTGGCCTGGATGTGGCTCGACCTGGCCCTCGCCACGCTGCGCGCGGATGCTACGCTTTCGATAGCTTCCAGCGAAGGAAGGATGGGCGCCATGCGCTATTTCTTCCATTACGAGCTCCCCAAGATCGGCGCCTGGCTGAATGTCGTTCGCCAGCGCGATACGACCTGTGCGGCGCTGCCCGAAGACGCGTTCTGAACCCGTTCTGAGCGCCCGCGCACCGGGCCAACGACGCGACGCGGCTCACGCCCATGCCGGGTCAACGGCGCGACACATTTCCTGGGGCAGTGCGCCGCACAATGCCCCCGATCTGACGACACCACCTCAGCCACGTTCCAAGGAGACCCGCCACCATGAGCCGCACCGTTCAGCAACTCTTCGACCTTTCCGGCAAGACCGCCCTCGTCACCGGCGGATCGCGCGGCCTGGGCCTGCAGATCGCCCATGCGCTGGGTGAGGCCGGTGCCCGCGTGCTGATCACGTCCCGCAAGGCGGCCGACCTGGAAGAGGCCACGGCCTCGCTGCAGGCCGCCGGCATCGACGCGCGCTGGATCGCCGCCGATTGCGGCCAGGAGGCCGATATCCAGCGGCTGGCCGCCGAGACCCTGCAGCGCATGGGCGACGTGGACATCCTGGTCAACAACGCGGGCGCCAGCTGGGGTGCGCCGGCCGAAGACCATCCCACCGCTGCCTGGGACAAGGTGATGAACCTCAACGTGCGCGGCTACTTCCTGCTATCGCAGGCCATCGCCAAGCACAGCATGATTCCGCGCAATCGGGGGCGCATCCTCAACGTGGCCTCCATTGCCGGTCTGGCAGGCAACCCCACGGCGATGAAGACCATCGCCTACAACACCTCCAAGGGCGCGGTCATCAACTTCACGCGGGCGCTGGCGGCGGAATGGGGGGCCTACGGCATCAACGTCAACGCCATCTGCCCGGGCTTTTTCAAGACCAAGATGGCCTCGGTGCTGATCGAGACGCTGGGCGAGGAGAAGATGGCCGAGCACGCCCCGCTGCGGCGCCTGGGCGACGACGAAGACCTGAAGGGCATCGCGCTGCTCTACGCCAGCGATGCGGGCAAGCACATCACCGGGCAGTGGATGGCGGTGGACGGCGGGGTGAGCGTGGTGACCGGTGGCTGATCTGGGGTACAACCAGCCCTCCGCCGCACGCATCCACTCTTGTCCCACTGCACATGTCCATGGAAAACGCCTTTGCGGGTTTCGGTGTCGAGATCCCGTTCGTGACCCATCTGGGTTTCACCCTGCACCGCATGGAAGGCGGCGAGTCCGAGCTGCGCTACGAGGCCGCGCCCGAGCACCTCAACTCCTTTTCCGTCACGCACGGCGGCGCCACGATGACGCTGCTGGACGTGACGCTCGCCACGGCCGCGCGCAGCGTATCGCCGGAATTCGGCGTGGTCACCATCGAGATGAAGACCAGCTTCATGCAGCCGGCCGTCGGGCCGCTGGTGGCCAGGGGAAGGCTGCTGCACCGCACGCGCTCCATCGCCTTCGTCGAGGGCACGGTCTACGACGCCCAGGGCCGGGCCTGCAGCCATGCCACCGGCACCTTCAAGTACGTGCGCAGGCAGCCGGCCGAAGGCGCTGGCGTGCCGACCGACTGAGCCGAACCGCTTCGCCCGCCGGCCCGTGCAGGAGGGCCACTGCACCGGCTTGCAACTTGTGCATCCAATCGTGCTGCAGCGCTTGATTCATGAGCGCGAGCAGCTATCGTAAAAGTAGCAAAGGAGATACCGTAATGCCACGCAATCAACAGATCCTGCTGGACAACCGCCCCCAGGGCGAAGCCACCACCGGCAACTTCAAGCTCGTCACCACCGACACGCCGGCTCTGGCCGACGGCCAGGTGCTGGTGCGCCACCACTACCTGAGCCTGGACCCCTACATGCGCGGGCGCATGAACGAGAGCAAGAGCTACGCGGCCAGCCAGCCGCTGGGCGAGGTGATGATCGGCGGCACGGTGGGCGAGGTGGTGGAAAGCCGCCACCCCAAGTACGCAGTGGGCGACAAGGTCGTCGGCATGGGGGGCTGGCAGGAATACGGCGTGGTGGACGGCAACGAGCCCGGCATGCTGCGCAAGGTGGACACGACCCATGTGCCGCTCTCGCACTATCTGGGCGCCGTGGGCATGCCGGGCGTGACGGCCTGGTATGGCCTGGTGAAGATCATTGCGCCCAAGGCCGGCGAGACCGTGGTGGTCAGCGCCGCCACAGGCGCCGTGGGCAGCGCGTTCGCCGCCCTGGCCAAGGCGCGCGGCTGCCGCGTCGTGGGCATTGCCGGCGGGGCTGAAAAGTGCCGCTACGCCACTGAAGAGCTCGGCTTCGACGTGTGCATCGACCACCGCGAGCATGGCGACCTGAAAGCCATGTCCAAGGCATTGAAGGACGCCTGCCCCGACGGCATCGACGGCTACTTCGAGAACGTGGGCGGCTACATCCTCGACGCCGTGCTGCTGCGCTCCAACGCCTTCGCCCGCGTGGCGGTGTGCGGCATGATCGCCGGCTACGATGGCAAGCCGCTGCCCCTGCAGAACCCCGCGCTGATCCTCATCAACCGCATGAAGGTCGAGGGCTTCATCGTGAGCGAGCACATGGAGATCTGGCCCGAGGCGCTCAAGGAGCTGGGCGGCCTGGTCGCCGCCGGCAAGCTGCGCCCGCGCGAGACCATCGCCGAGGGCCTGGCCGCCGCGCCCGAGGCCTTCCTGGGCCTGCTCAAGGGCAAGAACTTCGGCAAGCAGCTGGTCAAGCTGGTCTGAAGAGCCATGGCAGCGCCGCCCCCCCCGCTGCTGCACTGGACCTGGGCCCGATTCGACGACCTGGGCGTGCATGCGCTGCACGACGCGCTGGCGCTGCGCTGCCGGGTATTCATCCTGGAGCAGGGGCCGTATCAAGACCCTGACGACGCGGACAAGCGGTCCTGGCACCTGCTGGGCCGCGCCGCGCCCGGCGGTCCGCTGCTGGCCACGCTGCGCGTGGTGGACCCGGGCGTGAACTATCCCGAGCCCTCCATCGGCCGCGTGGTCACGGCGCCCGAGGCGCGCGGCACCGGCACCGGCCGGGCGCTGGTGGCCGAGGGCCTGGCGCGCTGCCGCGTGGCGTGGCCGGGGCAGTCGGTACGCATCAGCGCGCAGGCCCACCTGCAGCGCTTCTACGGCGAGCAGGGCTTCGTCGCCGTCTCGCCCGAATACCTGGAAGACGGCATCCCCCATGTCGAGATGCTCTGCGGCCCGGCTTGAGGGCCCGGCAGAAGAAAAGGAAAAGGAGCGCTCCCCGATGACTACCGAACTCATCCTGCATCACTACCCCTCGTCGCCGTTCTCGGAAAAGATCCGCCTCGTGCTGGGCATGAAGCAGCTGGCCTGGAAATCCGTCATCGTGCCCAGCGTCGCGCCCAAGCCCGACGTGGTCGCGCTCACGGGGGGCTACCGCCGCACGCCTTTTCTGCAGGTGGGCGCGGACGTTTATTGCGACACGGCCCTGATCTGCGACGTGCTGGAGCACGTCCAGCCCGAGCCGGCGCTCTATCCACCGCACCTGAAGGGCGTGGCCCGCGTCTTCGCGCAGTGGGCCGACACCACGCTCTTTTGGGCCGCCATGGCCTACAACCTGCAGCCCAAGGGCGCCGGCGTGCTCTTCGCCAACCTGCCGCAGGCTGCACAGCAGGCCTTCGTGGCCGATCGGCGCGCGATGAGCGGCGGGATGCACCGGCTGGATGCGGGCGACGCCACGGGTGCCTATCGCTCCTACCTGCGCCGCATCGCCCACATGGCCGAGGAGCACGACTTTCTCTTCGGCGCCGAGCCCTGCGTGGCCGACTTCGCCGCCTACCACCCGCTCTGGTTCACGCGCCAGTGCGTGCCGGTGATGGCCGACATCTTCACCGCCACTCCAGCCGTCATCGAATGGATGGACCGCCTCGCCGCGCTGGGCCATGGCCGCATGGAGAAGTTCGACGCCGAAAGCGCCATCGCCGTGGCGGCCCGCTCAGAGCCGCTGCCGCTGGTGGGCGAGGCCTTCCAGGACGACCACGGCATCGCGCTGGGCACCGCGGTGACGATCACCGCCGAGACCTTCGGCCCGGAGCCCACCCACGGCACGCTGGTGGCCGCCACCCGCACGCGCTACACGCTGCGCCGCACCGATCCGCGTGCGGGCACGGTGCACGTGCATTTCCCGCGCATCGGCTATGCGCTGAAGCCGGCCGCCTGAAGAAGCGCGGCGCGCGCGGCGCCTGCCCCGTCCGACGATTCGCATAAAACCATACGCAGGAGACAAAGATGATCGAAGACTTCCACGGCAAGACCGCCGTCATCACGGGCGCGGGTTCCGGCTTCGGGCTGGAGTGCGCGCGCATCGGCGCGCAGCGCGGCATGAACCTGGTGCTCGCCGACGTGCAGCAGGACGCGCTCGACGCCGCCGCGGCCGAGATGCAGGCGGCCGGCGCCCAGGTGCTGGCCCAGCGTGTGGACGTGTCGGACGCACAGCAGATGGAGCAGCTGGCCACCGCCGTGCAGCAGCGCTTCGGCGCGCCGCATCTGGTCTTCAACAACGCCGGCGTAGGCGCGGGCGGGCTGGTGTGGGAGAACACCGTGGCCGACTGGGAATGGGTGCTGGGCGTGAACCTCTGGGGCGTGGTGCATGGCGTGCGCCTCTTCACGCCCATGATGCTGGATGCCGCCGCGAAGGACCCGGCTTGGCGCGGCCACATCGTCAACACCGCCAGCATGGCGGGGCTGCTGAACCCGCCCAACATGGGCATCTACAACGTCAGCAAGCATGCGGTGGTGAGCCTGACCGAGACGCTCTACCAGGATCTTTCGCTCGTCACCGAGCAGGTCGGCGCCAGCGTGCTGTGCCCGTATTTCGTGGCCACCGGCATCAACGCCAGCGAACGCAACCGCCCTGGTGCACTGGCGGCCAGCCAGCCCACCAAGAGCCAGCTCATCGGCCAGGCCATGGTCGGCCGCGCCGTCAGCAGCGGCAAGGTCTCGGCCGCCGATGTGGCCGCGAAGGTCTTCGCGGCCGTAGCGGCCAACCAGTTCTACATCTACAGCCATCCGCAGGCCCTGGGCCCCGTTCAGACCCGGCTGGAAGATGTGCTGCAGGCCCGCAACCCCACGGACGCCTTTGCCGACAAGCCCGAACTGGGCGCGCAGCTCAGGGCTCAGCTGCGGGCCGTCTGAAGTCGATCGGCCGGGGCTGGGTGCCCGCTACGGCTTGGGCCTCACCAGCCGCACCGGCAGCCGCACGCCCTTGCCGACACTGCCCTGGGCTTCGCCGCTGTCCATGTCCACCGCCCAGCCTTGCTGGGCGCGAATGCCGCTTTCACCGGCGCCGCCGCGCTGCACGTTGCTGTACGCATAGGGATTGACCGGCGCGGTATTGACGCTGGCGGTGCCCGTCCAGTGGAACTCGCGCGGCGTGGCGGGGAAGAGCACCGGGTCCACCGTCGGCGGCTGGTGGCTGCGGTTGACCAGCCGGCGCAGCTCCGGCACACGCGGCAGGCGCCATCGCACTCCTTCGGCCTTGCCGCGCTCTGCGACCAGGGCCTGGGCCTGCGCATAGGTCATGCGGCGCGGCTGGCCGGTGCAGGTCTGGCCGTTCCACTGCATGCCTTCCACGCAGCGCGGCCAGGCCAGGCGGGTTCGATCGTCGATCACGTAAAGACCATCGTCCGAGGGGTGCATGGTCGGCAGCGGGCGGGGAGGAGACTCAGGCGCTTCGTCGTCATCGGCATCGTCGGCGGCCTCCTGCGCTGATGCCGCCGGCTCGGCCGGGTGGGGCGGCGCTGCCTGCGCCGGCAGGGCCGCCAGCAGCAGGAACAACGCGGCCAGGCCGCTCAACACGGGGGAGGGCAGGGCCGCGCGATGCGGCGAAGGGGGCGCGAATGCGGTCATGTGCTAACGATACTCCGGCCGCCGCGCGAAGGCCTGCCGGATTCGTCAAGGCGATCTCCGAAAAGGGGTTGATTCACATCCCCTTCCCCGGCGGCCAGCCGCGGGCCGACGTGACCGGGAGCCTACCGCTGCGCCCATGCTCTTCTATCGTTTGATGGCTGCGAGCACAGTTGATGCTGGTGCTGCAGTTCGCTGGAGTTCTCCCATGAGACCTTGCGCGGGCGGTCCGTCCCGGCCTTGGTGACAATCGGCCGGATGAGTTCTTCTTCCGTGTCTTCCTCTTCGCCTGCCGCCCGGCCGGCCGCCGGCCCCCGCTTCCTCGGCCTGGCCCTGGTGCTGGGTCTGCTCTCGGCCATCGGCCCGTTCGCCATCGACATGTACCTGCCCGCGTTGCCGGACATCGGCGCCAGCCTGCGGGCCGAGGTGGGCGCGGTGCAGTGGAGCCTGACGGCGTTCTTTCTGGCGCTGGCGGTGGGGCAGCTGGTTTATGGCCCGGTGTCGGACCGGGTGGGGCGCAAGCCGCCGCTCTATTTCGGCCTGACGCTCTTCGCTGTGGCCAGCGTGGGCTGTGCGCTGGCCACGCAGATCGAGGTGCTGGTGGCGCTGCGCTTCCTGCAGGGCCTGGGCGCTGCGGCCGGCATGGCGATTCCCCGCGCCGTGGTGCGCGACCTGCATACCGGCACCGAGGCCGCCCGCCTCATGTCGCTGCTGATGCTGGTCTTCAGCGTGTCGCCCCTGCTGGCGCCGCTGGCCGGCAGCGGGCTGATCGCGCTGGCCGGTTGGCGCGGCGTGTTCTGGGCGGTGGCGCTGGCGGCCCTCGCCGGGCTGGTGCTGGTGCGCCTGGCGCTGAAGGAAACGCGCACGCCGGCCCAGCGCGCCGCCCACAGCGAAGGGCCGGGCGCGCTGCGCACCTATGGCCTGCTGCTGCGCGACATGCACTACCTGGGCCTGGTGCTGATCGGCGGCTGCTCCATGGCGGGCTTCTTCGTCTATCTGGCGGGCTCGCCCTTCGTGCTGATCGACCACTACGGCCTCAGCTCGGTGCAATACAGCCTGGCCTTCTCGATCAATGCGGCGGCGTTCTTCGCGTCGGCCCAGTTCACGGCGCGGCTGGGGCGGCGCTTCGGGCTGGTGCGGGTGGTGAAGGCGGCCGTGACCGTGGCAGCGGCCGTCATGGTGGCGCTGCTGGCCTATTACGGCCTGGGCGGCGACCGGCTGGCGGTGCTCCTGGTGCTGTATTTCATGGCCAGCGCGGCCATGGGGCTGGTGATCCCGACCACCTCGGTGCTGGCGCTCGAGGAGCACGGCGCCATCGCCGGCACCGCTTCGGCCCTGCTGGGCACGCTGCAGATGCTGGCAGGGGCCATCGCCATGGGCGTGGCGGGCGCGTTTGCCAACGGCAAGCCGCTGCCCATGGTGGCGGGCATGGCCTCGGGCGCGCTGCTGGGCTTCGCGTTGACCTGGCTCACGCTGGGCGGGCGGCGCGCGCACCGCGTGGCCGGGGGCGGGCGGTGAGCGGCGCCCACGCAGCGGACAGCGCCGCGCCCGACGGGGTGCCGCAGCCGGCGCGGTTGCGCGCCATGCTGGTCATCATCCTCGGCCTCACGCTGTCGGTGCTGGACATCAGCATCGTCAACCTCGCGCTGCCGGGCATCGCGCGCGAACTGCAGGCGGATGCCTCCAGCGCCATCTGGATCGTCAACGCCTATCAGCTCGCCGCGCTGGTGCTGCTGCTGCCGCTGGCCGCGCTGGGGGACCGCCTGGGCTACCGGCGCGTCTATCTGGTGGGCATGGCGGTGTTCACCGTGGCCTCGGTGGGGGCCATGCTGGCCACTTCGCTGGAGGCGCTGATCGTGGCGCGGGTGCTGCAGGGCGCGGGCTCGGCCGGCATCATGAGCGTTAACGGGGCCATGGTCCGGCTGATCTATCCGCGCGCACTGCTGGGGCGTGGCGTGGCGCTCAACTCGCTGGTGGTGGCAGGGGCCACCATGGCGGGGCCGTCGGTGGCTGCTGCCATCCTCTCGGTCGGCAACTGGCCGTGGCTCTTCGCGCTCAACCTGCCGCTGGGCATCTTCACACTGTGGCTGGGACGGAGGGCGCTGCCCTTCAATCCCGCCAAGCCGGGCGGCAGCGGGCAGCCCATCGCGCTGCTCGACGTGGCCCTCAACATCGCTATGTTCACGCTCATCTTCCTCGGAGTGGAGCGGCTGGGCGTGCGCATGGAAGGTTCTGCTGCCGCCGCTTCGCAGGCGGGCGGCGCGGCCACCGGCTGGCTGCTGCTGGCGGCGGGGCTGGCGGTGGGAGCGGTGTACCTGCGGCGGCAGTGGCCGCTGGCGGCACCGCTCTTTCCGGTCGATCTGCTGCGCATTCCGGTGTTCGCGCTTTCCATGGGCGCCTCGGTCGCGGCCTTCTGCGCGCAGATGCTGGCCTTTCTCGCGCTGCCGTTTCTCTTCCTCGAAGTGCAGGGGCGCTCGCATGTGGAGGCTGGGCTGCTGATGACCGTGTGGCCGCTGGCCATCGTGCTGGTGGCGCCCATCGCGGGACGACTCATCGGCCGCATCGCCGACGGCCTGCTGGGCGGCGTGGGCATGGCGGTGTTCGCGGCCGGCCTGCTGCTGCTGGCCTGGCAGCCTGCGCAGGCGGCGGCCTGGGACATCGCCTGGCGCATGGCGCTCTGCGGCGCGGGCTTCGCACTCTTCCAGTCGCCCAACAACCACACCATCGTGACCACCGCGCCCCTGCACCGCAGCGGCGCGGCCAGCGGCATGCTGGGCACGGCGCGGCTCACCGGCCAGACGCTGGGCGCGGTGCTGTTGGCCGGCATCTTCGCCGTCTGGACGGGGCACGACGGCCGAGGCGAATCGGCGGCCCTGATGGTGGCCGCCGTGAGCGCCGTGCTCTCGGGCATCAGCAGCTCGCTGCGCGTGGTGCGGCGCTGAAGCCGGGCGATTGCAGGTCTTTGGGGCCTGCAGCGCTCACTGTGCCTAGGCCTTGCGCTATGAAAAAAATAGCTAGCCGATGCGGGCCACGACCTGTTCGGCCAGCGAGCGCGCCGTGAGCGGCGCGCAGCCCTCGGCGTGGTTGCTGAGGGTCACATAGGCGTTCTGCCCGCGCTGCGTGACGCCCGCGATGGCGCGCGCCAGTTCGGCATGCAGTTCCGGGTCGGGGTGGTGGATGCGGTCGTAGGGCGCGTAGAGCTTTTCGGCGTCTTCGTAGCCGTACATGCCGTGGATGGGGTGCAGGTTCCAGCGGCAGACCAGCGGGCCGGGCCAGAGCAGGCGCAAGAGCGGCAGCTGGTGCGCCAGCGCCGGCATGCGCGCATGCAGGCCCAGGCAGTAGGTGGCGCCGCCGGCGCGCAGCGCATCGGCCAGCAGCGGCAGCACCGCCGGAGCCAGCCATTCGGGGTCGCGCACCTCCACGGCCAGCACGGCGTCGGGCGCCCGGGCGGCCAGCGGCGGTTGTGCGCGCAGCATGGCGGCCAGCCGCCCGATCACCTCGGGCAGCCGCTGCAGCATGGCGGGCGGCAGCGGGCTCAATTGGAAGATGAGCGCCCCGGCGCGGCCGCCCAGGCCTTCGAGCGCGGGCTCGACGAACTCCTGCGCCGCCAGCTCGGGGTTGAGGAAGGCGCTGTTGGGCTGCTTGCCGCGCCCGTCTTCGCTGCGCACCAGCGCATCGGTGACCAGGCTGGGCGCCTTCACGACGAAGCGGAAATCGCCCGGCACCTGCGCCGCGTAGCGGGCATATTGCTCGGCCGTGAGCGGCCGGTAGAAGCTGCGGTCGATGCTGACGGTGCGCAGCAGCGGGTGCTGGGCATAGACGGGCAGGCCGTTCTTCGAGAGCGTGGATTCGGAATGCTCGCCTTCCCACACCAGGCCCTTCCAGCCCGGGTAGCTCCACGAGGAGGTGCCCAGCCGCAGCCGGGGCGGCAGCGACCGGCCCAGGGCCTGCAGGGCCTCGTCCCAGGCGGCGGGGTGGACGCCCGTGCGGCGGCGGGCCGGGGCGGCTTCTTCGCCGGCGGGCGCGGGGCAGGGCGGTGGTGACGGTGGCGCTGCGGGCGGCCCGCCGAAAAGATCGTCTTGCATGCCGGTGCTTGGGGCGCCCTCAGGCGCCGCCGAAGAGGCCGCCTTCGTCGAGCAGATCGAAGGCGATGGCCGGGCGCTGGTCCATGCTCTTCTTGATGGCGGCCGGAATGGCCTGCCGCGTCTTGCGGCACAGCCCGGGTTGTTCGTGAACGAGGATCGTGATGCCGCGCAGCGTGCGCACTTCGTTGGGGCTGGCGGCGATCGTCAGGCGCACGCCCAGCTGCTGGAAGAGGCGCTCTTCCATGCGGCGCAGGTCAGCCAGGTCGGCCAGGTTCTCCAGCCGCGCGATCAGGCGCTTTTCCTCCTCGCGCGTGAGCCGCAGGATGCGCACGTCGCCATCGGGCTGGCGCATCAGCGCTTCCCGCTCGCACGTGCAGGCGCCGGGCGGGCATTCGGTGCGGACGGGGAAGGGAAAGGGCGTCGTCATCGAGGGCGGAACAAACAATGCACACCGGCTGCCGTGGCGGGGATTCACCCATTCTAGGGAGCGGGCGCAGGCCTCGCGGCGCCGGGGGATTGGGTTGCCGGTACTGGGCACCCCGCAGCGTGCCGCCAGCGCTGCGAAGGCGGCAGCCTGGCCCTGAAGATCGTAACGGGGCTGACGGTCACGCTACGGACCCCGCAAATGCGTCGTTGGCGCGGGCTTCGTTCGTCGCCCGCTGGTCAGCGCCTTCCACTTGGCGTGAAGGCCTGTATCACCCAGAAAAATTCACCCGCCAGGGTCTCCGAGTGATGGAGACCCTGGCGGGTGAATTTTTGTCGCTGCCCGGTCGCCGGTCGTTACGGCGGGCCCTGGCGGGCCGGGTGCGAGCTTCGGCCTCGTTCAGTCAGTCAGCCAGCGTTCTTCAGCGACTGCTTGGCCTTGTCGGCGGAGTTCTTCGAGCGGCTCTTGTGGTACTTCGCTTTCGTCTTGTTCACCGCCTTGCCCACCGGGCCGCTTTTCTTCGCGTCGCTCTCCGCCTGCTTTTGTTCCATCTTGTGTTCGACGGAGTCGGAAGCTTCCGAGGCTGCCTTGCCGACCTGGGCGGTGGCGATGGAGGCGGTGCCCATCAGGGCGAGGGCGGCGGCGAGGGCGGACAGTGTCTTGCGGTTCATGAGCGGTTACCTGTAGGAGTTGAATGTGGGCCGATCGTGACACGCGGGCATCGGTAGCCGTGTCAGCCACAGGCCGGGCTGGGTGTAGGTGGCACCGGCTGAGAGGCGGCGCAAGACGCTATGGCAAACTCGCGCGCTTCGCTTTTTCGTCTCAGACATCGGCAGCACATGCAGCAGATCATTCGGCAGTTGGCCGCAGAAATCAGGGTCAGTGAACAACAGGTACGCGCGGCGGTGGAGCTGCTGGACGGCGGCGCCACCGTGCCCTTCATCGCGCGCTACCGCAAGGAAGTGACGGGCGGGCTGGACGACATCCAGCTGCGCGAGCTGGAGGCGCGCCTTGCCTACCTGCGCGAGCTGGAAGACCGCCGCGCCGCCGTGCTCAAGGCCATCGACGAGCAGGGCAAGCTGACGGACGCCCTGCGCGCGGCCATCGCGTCAGCCCTCACCAAGCAGGAGCTGGAAGACCTCTACCTGCCCTTCAAGCAGAAGCGCCGCACCAAGGGCCAGGTCGCCCGCGAATTCGGCATCGAGCCGCTGGCCGACAAGCTCTTCGCCGACCCGACGCTGGACCCGGCCGCCGAGGCCGCCGCCTTCACCCGCCCGCCCGAGGTGCTGGATGACGGCAAGCCCGGCGCCGACTTCTCCACCGTGCCGGCCGTGCTCGACGGCGTGCGCGACATTCTCTCCGAGCGCTGGGCCGAAGACGCCGCGCTGGTGCAGTCGCTGCGCGAATGGCTCTGGGCCGAGGGCCTCCTGCGCAGCAAGAAAGTGGATGGCAAGAACGAGAACGACCCCGAGGTCTCCAAGTTCCGCGACTACTTCGAGTACGACGAGCCCATCGGCCGCGTGCCCTCGCACCGCGCGCTGGCCGTGTTCCGCGGCCGGGCGCTGGAGATCCTCGAAGCCAAGCTGGTGCTGCCCGTGGAACCGGAGCCCGGCAAACCCAGCATCGCCGAAGGCAAGATCGCCCTGCGCCTGGGCTGGAGCCACGCGGGCCGCGCGGCCGATGACCTGATCCGCAAGTGCGTGGCCTGGACCTGGCGCGTGAAGCTGAGCCTCTCCACCGAGCGCGACCTCTTCGCCCGCCTGCGCGAAGAGGCCGAGAAAGTCGCCATCAAGGTCTTCGCCGACAACCTGCGCGACCTGCTGCTGGCCGCGCCTGCCGGCCCGCGCGTGGTGATGGGGCTGGACCCGGGCATCCGCACCGGCGTGAAGGTGGCGGTGGTCGATGCCACCGGCAAGCTGGTGGACACCGCCACCGTCTATCCGCACGAGCCGCGCCGCGACTGGGACGGCAGCCTGCACACGCTGGCCAAGCTGGCCGAGAAGCACGGCGTGAACCTGATCGCCATCGGCAACGGCACCGCCAGCCGCGAGACCGACAAGCTGGCCGGTGAACTCATCAAGATGGCCGCCAAGGTGGAGCGCAGCATCGAAAAGGTGGTGGTGAGCGAGGCCGGCGCCTCCGTCTATTCCGCCAGCGAATACGCCAGCCAGGAGATGCCCGACGTGGACGTGAGCCTGCGCGGCGCGGCGTCCATCGCCCGCCGCCTGCAGGACCCGCTGGCCGAACTGGTCAAGATCGACCCCAAGAGCATCGGCGTGGGCCAGTACCAGCACGACGTGAACCAGAGCGAGCTGGCGCGCACCCTGAGTGCGGTGGTGGAAGACTGCGTGAACTCGGTGGGTGTGGACCTGAACACGGCCAGCGTGCCGCTGCTCTCGCGCGTGTCGGGCCTGTCGGGCAGCGTGGCCAAGGCCGTGGTGCGCTGGCGCGAGGCCAACGGCGCGTTCAAGAGCCGCAGGCAGCTGATGGAGGTGAGCGGCCTGGGGGCCAAGACCTTCGAGCAGAGCGCGGGCTTTCTGCGCATCCGCGGCGGCGACAACCCGCTGGACATGACGGGCGTGCACCCCGAGACCTATCCGGTGGTCGAGCAGATCATGGAAAAGACCGGCAAGCCGGTGGCCGAGCTGATGGGCCGCGCCGACATGCTCAAGACCCTGAAGCCCGAACTCTTCGCCAACGAGAAGTTCGGCGTCATCACCGTCAAGGACATCCTGGGCGAGCTGGAGAAGCCCGGCCGCGACCCGCGCCCGGACTTCAAGGTGGCCCGCTTCAACGACGGCGTGGAAGACATCAAGGACCTGAAGGAGGGCATGGTGC
>JBHIWE010000078.1:0-16200 GCA_041987645.1 Acidovorax sp.
CGGCGCGGGCAAGACGCACCGGGCTTACCTGTGGACTTACTGCAGCACCGGCCTGCAGGCGGACAGGTTGGTGGTGTTCGACTTCGCCGAAAGCCGCGCCGGCCGGCACCCGGCCGAGTTCCTCGGGCACCCCGGTGAGGGCGCTTGGCGCGGCACGCTCGTGTGCGACGATTACTCGGGCTACAAAGCCTTGTTCGCCAGCGGCGTGACCGAGGCGGGCTGCCTGGCGCACGCGCGGCGCAAGTTCCATGAGCTCTGGGCCAATCACAAGAGCCCGGTGGGCGAGCAGGCATTGGCGCTGTTCGGCAAGCTCTACGACGTTGAGCGAGAGATCGCACACCATGACCCCGAAGAGCGCTGGCGAGTTCGGCAGGAAAAGGCCAAGCCAATTGCCGACGCGTTGCACATGTGGCTAACAGGCCAGCGACAGAAGGTGCCACCAGGATCCGCCACAGCCAAGGCGATCGATTACAGCCTGGGTCGATGGACCGCGCTGGTGCGCTACCTCGATGACGCACGCCTGCCCGCGGACAACAACTGGGTGGAGAACCAGATCCGTCCAATTGCGATCGGAAGATCCAATTGGCTGTTCGCGGGGAGCCTGCGTGCGGGCAAGCGCGCCGCGGCCGTCATGAGCCTGCTCCACTCGGCCAAGCTGAATGGCCACGACCCCTACGCCTACCTGCGCAACGTGCTGGACCGCCTGCCTACGCAACCGGCCAGCAGGATCGCCGAGCTGCTGCCGCACCGCTGGTCACCCAGCGCTTGACTTGCCATGAGACTGGCGATGCGGCAGTCAAGATGACTTCACCGCGCGCTTACGCCCAACTACCAGTAAAAGTATCTGAAGAGCTATCAGAACCCCTATCTGTATAGAACAGGGGCGATCTATCGACCCTGACTGGGGCGATTTATCGAGGAACCGGCGTTACAGCAGGGGCGATCTATCGAGCGTTGCCGGGGCGATCTAACGTGGACAACCTTTGCTGTCCACGAGCTTGTCCACATCAGCCGAGCTTCTTGGCGAGATCCTCGGCCCTGGGGTGGTAGTACCGCTTGAGCATGCGCAGGTCTCGGTGGCCAGTCATCGCCGAGAGCTCCAGGACGTTCGTGAGCTTCTCAGCCAGCCGTGACGCAGCCTCGTGCCGCGTGTCATGAAAGTGAACATCCTCGAGGAACCCCGGGATGGGCCGGCGCTTGGCCTGCTTGCAGTCAGCACGGTACTGCTCTTGAGCACGCTCAATGGCCCGCGCAAAACCCTTTCTCAGTGCCAACGCCGTTGTCGGGAAGACGGCCCCTGTGCGCTGAACCTCTGCCTCTCCCTCAACATCCTCGTCGGCTTCTGGTGTTGGCAGCGCCTTGAGGATGGCCACAGCCCGTGTAGACAGGGGCACCGTTCGCGAGTCGCCGTTTTTGGTGTCGGGCAAGTGAGCGGTCTGGCGCTCCAGGTCCACATTTTCCCAAGTCAGCGAAAGCAACTCCCCCCTCCGCATGGCCGTTTCAATGGCGAGCTTCACAAGAGGCAACAGCCACGGGTTGCGAGCTCCTTTGCTGAACGTTCCATCGACGAGGCGCTCCCCACCAGTCAGCGCAGCCAGCAGGTAGGACTCTTCCTCAGACGAAAAGCGGCGATCCCGCGCGCGCGCTTTTTCGGGACGCTTGATGGACCGGATCGGGTTTTCGACGTGGATGTCCCACTCACGCCGAGCATGGTTGAATACGGTCGAGAGCACGTCGATTTCGCGGTTGACGGTCCCCCCGGTCACCTCCTTGAGTCGGCGGTCTCGCCATTTGGCGACCTCCGCGCTTGTGACGGCAGTCATCTTCAGGCCGACCAGCGCTTGGTCGCGCAGGAGCACATCGATCTTTACGGACTCGATGGCCGCCGACTTTTTAGAGGGGGTGACCTCGCGTCGATAGCGCTGAAGGACTGCGGCAAGCGTGGTTTTGTCTGCTTCCCGCCTGTCAATGAAGCCTGTGGTCTCCTGTTCGCTCTCGACCATGCGAACCCACTTCTCCGCGTCCTCCCGGTAGGTGAAGGTGCGCGACTGCTCCGGGAAGCCCTTGCGCCTGACCTTGGCCCGCCACTGGTACTCCCCGCGCTTTGTGATCTGCCCCATACGTCTCCCTGATGGCCCAATGGCCCAAGAATGGCCCAAATAATCAGGAAGCACCTTAAACCACCAGTAAAAACGGCACAAGGGCTATGCGTTCGGGACGTAGAGGCCGGAGGTTCGAATCCTCTCACCCCGACCAGACAAAACACGAAAGAGCCCAAGTGAACCAAGCACTTGGGCTCTTTTGCTTTGACTCGTCATGAATGCCGATACTGAGTCAATGGCGCCGCTTGAGGTTCGGTCTCAAAACCGAAGTGCGCCGTGCCGCCCTTCAGCATTGTTCTACGCGCATCCAATCGAGGTAACGCACAACCAAATAGAGCCGCGGGTGCCTGCCACACGCGATCCCGGCCATGGCACCCGCCGTCCCTGCGCACGAGTGGCGCACCCGGCCGTGAATGCCAGTGTCTTCGGTCACCCCGCAGGCTCTCTTTGGGTGCATGCGCCCAGCAGGTGCCCTTGCGTGGCGTCTTCTCGCTGGCTTCTCGCTCAATGCATGCCGGGTGCTCAGCGCTCGCCGGGCCAGGCCGGTGCGGTGCGGTGCGCTCCAGGAGTCGCTGTCATGAACCCCAAAGAGGATGCGACTGCTGAAGCCAGCAGCCGGCTTCAAGCGACCCACTCCACCAGCGCCCAGCCCGCTTCACCGTACTGCTGAAAGCCGGCCCCCTCAAAGCGCCACAGATGAAGCCAGCCGTTGTCCAGCAACTGCCGGACGACTTCATGCCTGCCGATCACGGCGTCGATGGCAGACTGCGGCGCATCGATGACCACGGTCAGCCGCAGGGGCTCGTGCATCCAGCGCTGGCCGTCATGCACTGACTGCCGCGACAGGCCAATTCGCAGGTCGCCGCCATTGCCCTCGAACACGCCCAGCGTGCCGCCCACGACGTTGTGCAGCAGCTTGTTGCCACTACCCAGTCGCTGCGGATCGCAGGTGGATGCGTGGTATTGCCAGTTGATCCAGTGCGTGACCAGCATGGGCGCGGTCATGAGCGTTTCCAGGAGGCTGCCGTCAGGGTCTTGGCCGGCGTCGTAGTCATGGAGGAAGCTGCGCCCGCCCAGCGACACGCCCTGGCTGCGCGACCGCGGCGCGATGACAAAGGCCGCGTTGTCCGCCAGCCCCCATTCGGGCCGCGTCTGCGCGCCGTCATTGGCGCGGCGGCGCAGTTGCGCCAGCAACGCAGTGTCAGGAGCGTCCCGATCCAGTTGCAAGCGGGGCGCGCGCTCGCGGCGCACCTGGTCGCCAGCCTCGCTCAAAACGGGCTGCAGACGCTCCCAGCGTTCGCGCGCTGGGGCCGGAAGCAGGTCCAGGTCGAAGCCTTCGATTTCATCGGTGGTGGTGTTGTGCAGCGCTGCCGCGAACACCGTGGATTGAGGGACGTGCAGCCCTTGCGCCTGCAGGCCCTGGCGCACTGCCGGGTCGTTGAGCAGGAGCGCCAGGCTGCGCGCATTGACTTCGCCGGTCTGGCCACAGCAGGCGCCGCAATCCAGCGCCGCCGCATGGGCGTTGTTGGCCGACTGGCTGCCGTGGCCGACGAGCAGCACCAGGGGCGCCATATACCGATCCAGGCCCATGGCATGCAGCAGCCGCGCAGCCAGCGCCACCTTGGAGCCCAAGTCCATGCCCATCAGCTGCGGACGACAGACCGGGCGGTAGCGGGCCGGCACGCCCTGCAGGTCGTCCCGCTCGCGCTCGCGCCCGCGGGGCAGCAGCCATTGCCCGAGCTTGCCCAGGTAACCCACGCCAGCCGCCTCGACGAAGGAGAAAGCGGCCCCCGGCCAGTGGCTGGCCGCCTGCCATTGATCAGCCAGGGCCAGGCGCGACTGGCGCGCACGGCCGGCATTCCGCTGCCGCACCGCGTCGCCGGCCTGCTGCGCCGGATCGGCGCTGACGATGCAGTCGCTCACCTGCATGGCAGGCGCCAGCAAGCCGGGCAACTGAGGACGGCGTAGATGGGTGGCCAGAGGCGTATAGGCGACGGGCAGGCCAAAGAAGCCCGCGACCCCGAGGGTCTGGATGCCACCAGGCCAGGCCGCTTCCAGCGCTCGCCGCAAGGGTTCGCTGCGCACGTCGATGCAGAACGCTGCCTGGACTTCGATCTGCGCAGACGCGCCGCCATCGTGCGGTAGGACAGGCCGGCCCAGCTGCTGCGCCAGCTCTCGCTGATACCCGATCTCCAGCGCTAGCTGCCACGCCTCGTCGACTAGCATGTCCCTCTCGGCCTCCTGCAGGACGAGGGGCGCCTGATTCCAAGCCTGCTGCAGCGCACCGAATGCCTCGCGAGCCGCCTCGTCCTCCTTGCATTCAAGCAGCACTACGCCCCAGGCCAGGCGAATGGCCAGAAGCTCGCGCAGATGGGCATCCTGACCACCGGACAGCCTGGCCTGCCAACCCAGGTACGCGCACCACGAGGCCCAGCCGTTAATGCTCAGCAGCACGGACTCCAGGTAGTCAGCCCACACCGCCGGGGGCAGACCCAGCCGGGCGATCACCCAGCGCTCGGCATCCTGCGCGGAGGCAGGCAAGGCACTCACGGCTCGGCCGAGCTGCGGCAAGCCCATCAACAGGCCGATGCCGTGGTCGTGCTGCAAGGTGTCGCGCCAGAAGGCATACAGCCCCTGCCTGCGTTCGGGCTGCCAGCTCGCCTGGTGTTCGTCAAAGTAGGCCGCGCAAGTCTGGCTGACCTGGTGCGTGACCGCCTGCCGCCAGGAGAGCTTCGCCCGGCGATCCGCATCACTGTCCAGCACGTCGATCAGCAAGGGCAGCTGCACCGGACGCAGCCCGGACTCCAACGCCTGCTGGCACCGCTCGGGCACGAGACCCGCCGCCTGCGCTGCGGGCAATTGCCGCAGCGCCAGGGCCAGGTCGGCTGCGCCGATGCGGCCTTCGCGCCAGGCCTGCAGTTGCCGGTCGCGCGGCGGGAAGACCTGGATTCCACCCAGCACGGCCATGCGGGCAGCCACCCGGCGCACTGGCATGCCGATGCGCGACCAATGTGGATTGACGGCAATGGCACGGTCCAGCGGCCAGGCAGGGGCGATCGCAAGGCAGGCCTGACTGCAGGCTTGCTCGATCCGGGCATGTAGCGCCTCACGGGCGCTGCTTTCAGCCGATGCGCTGACAGCCGCGGGTAGGTGGTCGATCGTCGAAAGGTCCGTCATGGGATGCACTCCATCATCTTGTGATTGCGGTCAGCGGGCGGCGCGGCGACCGCCGCGGCGCCAGGGCAAGGCGATGGCTGGCGAGCGCGCCAGCACCCAATGCGCAGGCCACAGGCGCAGCGCCAGGCGCGTGTAGGCCTCGTCCAGATAGAAGCCGGCATAGCTCCAGCGCCGCCAGCGCGCCAGCCACTGCGGCCGCTTCTGCAGCAGGACCTGGCAGAGATACAGGCAGGCCATGCCGGCCAGGGCCACCACGCCTAAGCGGGAGTCCGGGGCGTCGTGCAGGCCCAGGGGCAGCAGATGAGCGGCCATGGCCGCCAGAGTCAGGCCCACGGCAGCCAGCAGGCCGAACAGCCATTGCCCGCCGCGCGTAGGGCCGCCCGCATGGGCGGCCGGCAGCCACAGCAGGGGAGCCCATGCCAGGCCGAGCAAGGCGCTCCACCACCAGGGCCAAGCCGCCCCTCCTGCCAGCGCGACCAGGGAGCACACGACCGAAGTCGTCAGCACGGGTGCCAACACGACGCTGACGGCGCCCGGCACCGTAGCCTGGTGCAAGTCATGAAGGCGGGTCTGGCGCACCACGGAGGACGCCGACAGGAACGCATGCGCCTTGTAAAGCGAATGGCCGATCAGATGCAGCGCCGCCAGGCTGTAGAGCCCCAGGGCGCATTCCAGCAGCATGAAACCCATCTGCGCCACGGTAGACCAAGCCAGCCGCACCTTGATGCTGATGCGCGTGAGCATGACCATGCCCGCCAGCACCGCGGTGCCCAGCCCCAGCGCCATCAGCAGCAGCCGAGCGGCACCGGCCTGCTCCAGCAGCGGTGCGAAGCGGATCAGCACGAAGCCCCCCAGATTGACCACACCCGCATGGAGCAGCGCGGACACGGGCGTGGGCGCCTCCATCACCTGGATCAGCCAGCCATGCACCGGCAGCAAAGCCGTGCGCAGCGTGACGGCGACGACCAGCAAAAGCGCACTGGCCCACAGCGGCATGGACAGGCCGTGCTGCGCCAGGTGCGCCCAAAGGGCCGACAGCGACCCGCTGCCCACCGCCCACCAAGCCAACCCTGCGGCACTCAGCAGCAGCAGGTCGGCGAGCCGGTCGGCGATGCGCTTCTTGTGCGCCGCCAGCAGGGCGAAAGGACGATCCGGATAGAAGCAGAGCAACCGCTCCAGCGCCATGCCCACGGCCGCCCAGGCCGCGATGAGCAGCAGCCAGTGATCAGCGAGCAGCAGCAGATGGACACTCGCCAGCACCGTGGCGAGTGCGCGCAGGTAGCGCTGCTGGTTCGCCTCACCCTCCAGGTACCGGGCGGAAAACGCTGCGATGACCAGGCCGAGTAGTTGCACCAGCACGGCCAGCACCAGCGCCAGCGGGGCGGCCCTCACCAGAATGCCAACCGCCGGCATGCCCACCGCCCCCAAGGCCAGCGACAGCACCGCAGCAGCCAGCGCGCCGCACGACACCCCATGGAACACCTGCCACAGCCTTTGCATGGAGCAACAGTCCAGCCGCGTGAGCCCTGCCATCGCAGCCATCAGACCTGCCGGCGACAGTGCCACGACTAGGCACCCCACCTCAATCATCGTCATTTTGCAAACCTCTCAAATGCATGGTGGCGATGATGCGTTGCGGTCTTTGTTCTGTAAATTACATTGATTGGAATAAATCAATACACAAAACAGAACAATGCAACTGAACCAGCTCAACTTTCATCACCTCTTCTATTTCTGGCGAGTGGCCAAGCTGGGCCATCTGACGCGGGCAGCCGAGGAGTTGCACACCTCCCAGTCGGCGGTATCCGCCCAAATCCGGCAGTTGGAAGAACGGCTGGGCGAAAGCCTCTTTGCCCGGGAGGGCCGCCGACTCCTATTGACGGACACCGGCCAGCTGGTGCTGGCGTATGCAGACAACATCTTCGGCCTGGGACAGGAAATGCTGGGGCGTCTTCAGGGCCGCTCGGCGGGCGTCACACGGCTGCGCGTAGGCAGTGTGGCCACGATGTCGCGCAACTACCAGGAAAACTGGATCCGACCAGCCCTGGCTGACCCCGCGCTAGTGCTGACGCTGGAGTCCGGCCTGCTGGAAGGCCTGCTGGCCCGCTTGGTGCAGCACCAGCTAGACGTGGTGCTGGCCAATGAGACTGTCCCGGCAGACCCGGATCGGCCGCTGCACTGCCGCTTCCTGGGAAGCCAGTCGATTTCGCTGGTCGGCCCTGCCAGCCAGTGGGCATCCCGGAGCCTGCGCATTCCGGAAGATCTGGACGGAGCCGACATCGTCCTGCCCGGCCCGCGCCATGCGCTGCGCGCCCAGTTCGACGCCCTCTGCGCCACGGCTGGCGTGGCCCCGCGGCTACGCGCTGAAGTGGACGACATGGCGATGCTGCGTTTGATCGCACGCGACAGCGGGTGGCTGACCGTGCTGCCTGAAGTGGTGGTGCAGGACGAACTCCAGTCCGGTCTGCTGGTCGTGGTTGGCCATTCGACCGCGCTGCAGGAACGCTTCTATGCCATCACAACGCCGCATCGGCATCGCATCGACATGCTCGAAGCACTGCTGGCGCGCGCGCCGACCGAGCAATAGGCACCCACGGGGCCTCCGGCGCTCGCCTTGGTGCAGCCATTTCAGTCATCGCCCCTGTGCCCTTTGCATTCGCAGGGCCGCCAGCGGATTCAGCCGCAATAGCCAACACGGCGCAGATAAAGCCCTGCACCGCGTCGGCAACGGGTGCTTGTCCGGCCTACTTTTGCATCAATACGTAACAATACAAACAATTGTGTCGTCAGCACCTTCCCATGAGCAGGCCCGCTATTTGCAAGGATGGCAACCGACTTGGCCCCATCGGGGACCAGAGAAGGTGCTGGCACGTGCATATAGGCGCAGCCAAGGTTCTGTGGACGATGGCTATCCGCCCAAGCAGGCTTTCGGAATCATTTTTAGGAGAACCCGCCCGTGATGAATTTCAACCACTGGACGCTGCGCACCCGGCTGCTGCTGCTGATCGTGTTGATCGTGCTGGTGGGCCTGACCGCCACCATCGGGATACTGGTGTCCCAGTCCGCGAAGGCGCTGAGCAGTCAAAGCACGCACTATGCCGAGGCCGCGGCGCGATTCCACGCAGCCCAGGCCCAGCGGGTGCTGGACGAGGCGATGACCGTCGCGAAAACCGTCGCCGCCGCCCTGCAGGAACTCAAGCAGCAGGGCCGCGCGGATCGCGCTGAAGCGAACGCCTTGCTCAAGGGCGTGCTGCAGGCCCATCCGTCCATCGTGGGCGTCTCCACCGGCTGGGAGCCCAACGCCTTCGACAACCGGGATGCCGAATATGTCGACAAGCCCGGCCATGACGCTACCGGGCGCTTCGTGACCTACTGGCAACAAAGCTCCGGCAAGCCCGAAATGGAGGTATTGACCGATTACGACAAGCCCGGCCCGGGCGATTACTACCTCCTCCCCAAGCAAAGCGGCAAGGAAGTGGTGATCGACCCTTATGAATATGAAGTGGGCGGCAAGAAAATACTCATGGCCACCATGTCTGCACCGATCTTCTTTGAGAACCGGTTCGTCGGAATGGCCAGTGTGGATATTGCGCTGGGCACGCTGCAGAACATGGTGAGCGCGGTCCACGTGCTGGAAGTGGGGACCGCCACGCTGACGTCCAACACGGGGATCATCGTCGGCGATGCTGACCAAGCCCTTGTCGGCAAGAAGCGTGCTGACGACGATAGCTGGCAAGCCACCGTCCAGACCATGCGAGACGGCCAGCTGCGCACCCGCGAACACGTCAACGCCCGGCTGGGCGGCGTGCTGGAGGTGCTGGTGCCGATCCAGATCGGCAACACCACCACCCCGTGGGTGTTCTCGGCCGAAGTGCCCCTTTCCTACGTCATGGCGCCGGTGCGCCGCCAGGTCATGACCGCCCTGGCGCTGGGGTTGGTCAGCATCGTGCTGGTCTCGGCCGTGCTGCTGGTCGCGCTCAACCGCATGGTGCTCAAGCCCTTGGGCGGCGAGCCCGAAGAAGCCGCCGCCATGCTCACCCGCGTAGCCGGTGGCGACCTGACCGGGCGCATCCAGGTGCGGCCCGGCGACGAAGCCAGCCTGATGGCGCGGCTGGCGCACATGCAGACCAGCCTGGTGCGCATGGTCCAGCAGGTGCGCAGCGGAGCGCACGGGGTGGCCACCGCCAGCGCGGAGATTGCCCAGGGCAACAACGACCTGTCCGCACGCACCGAAACCCAGGCCTCGTCGCTGCAGGAAACCGCCGCCTCCTCCGAAACCCTGGGCGAAAGCGCACAGCGCAACAACGAAACTGCGGTGGAAGCCAGCCGGGTGGCGCAGGAGGCCTCGCGCGTGGCCGGCGAAGGCGGTACAGCCATGGGCCGCGTAGTGCAGACCATGCGCGAGATCCAGGACAGCTCGCGCCGGATCAGCGACATCATCGGGGTGATCGACGGCATCGCGTTCCAGACCAACATCCTGGCGCTCAATGCTGCGGTAGAAGCGGCCCGTGCGGGCGAGCAGGGCCGGGGCTTCGCGGTGGTGGCGGGCGAAGTGCGCTCTCTGGCGCAGCGATCGGCGGAAGCGGCCAAGGAGATCAAGGGCCTGATCGGCCGCAGCGTGGACCGGGTCGATGCCGGCACGGCGCTGGTGGACGAGGCGGGCGACACGATGGCGCAGGTCGTGGGCGCGATCCAGCGGGTGGCTGCGCTGGTGCAAACCATCAGCGAGGCGAGCCTGGAGCAGACCACGGGTGTGTCGGAGGTGGGCGCAGCGTTGACTGCCATGGACACGACCACCCAGCAGAACGCGGCGCTGGTCGAGGAGATGGCGGCCGCGGCCAGCAGCCTGCAGCGCCAAGCAGAGGAACTGGTGAGCACCATGCGGATGTTCCAGTTGCAGAACGATCTCGCCGACCAACCGCCCGGCGCCCTGACACAGGCGAATACGGGCTCCATGCGGGCTCTGGGCAACACTGCAGGACAGCGCCACTGAGCCAGAAGCGCAGGAAAGGCCATCGTATTGCAGTGATACGATGGTTTACTTTCCACCCATAAGACTCTACTGGTTACATGGCTGACGCCGATTCCGCCCTCCAGGGAAACTCCAGCATCGCGTTGCCCGGCCTGGGGCGGGCACTCATTTCGGCGGGCCAGCTCAGCCAGAAGGCGGCTGAGGACATCTACCGCAAGTCCCAATCCAGCCGCACCAGCTTCATCGCGGAGTTGACGGGCTCAGGCTCGGTTTCGCCGTTGGATCTGGCCCACACCGTGTCGGCAGTGTTCGGCGCCCCTCTGCTCGACATCGACGCGATTGATCCGGCACGCCTTCCCCGCGACCTACTCGACGCCAAGATCTGCCAGGCCTACCGCGTCATCGTCCTGAGCAAGCGCAACAACCGGCTCATCGTTGCGACCGCGGACCCCACAGACCAGGAAGCGGCAGAAAAGATCAAGTTCACCACCCAGATGGGTGTGGACTGGATCATTGCCGAATACGACAAGCTGGTCCGGCTGATCGATGCGACCACCAAGTCCACCGCCGAGGCTATGGAAAGCATGGTGAGCGGGACGGATTTTGAATTTGACGACCTGTCTGTTCCTGAAAGCCCTGAACCCCAAGACACCGGCGTCAACGAGGTCGAAGACGCGCCCATCGTCAAGTTCCTGCACAAGATGCTGCTGGACGCATTCAACATGCGTGCGTCCGACCTGCATTTCGAGCCCTACGAGCACCATTACCGCGTGCGCTTCCGCATCGACGGCGAGCTGCGCGAGATCGCCTCCCCGCCGATCGCCATCAAGGACAAGCTGGCTTCGCGCATCAAGGTCATCTCTCGGCTGGACATTTCGGAAAAGCGCGTGCCCCAAGACGGGCGCATGAAGCTCAAGGTCGGCCCCGACCGGGTGATCGACTTCCGGGTGAGCACGCTGCCCACGCTGTTCGGCGAGAAGATCGTGATCCGTATCCTCGACCCCAGCAGCGCCAAACTGGGCATCGATGCGCTGGGGTACGAGCCGGAGGAAAAGGCCCGGCTGCTGCATGCCATCGGCCGCCCCTACGGCATGATCCTGGTCACCGGCCCCACCGGCTCGGGCAAGACCGTGTCGCTCTACACCTGCCTGAACCTGCTGAACAAGCCGGGCGTGAACATCGCCACGGCCGAAGACCCGTCGGAAATCAACCTGCCGGGCGTCAACCAGGTCAACGTGAACGAGAAGGCCGGGCTGACCTTCGCCACGGCGCTCAAATCGTTCCTGCGCCAGGATCCGGACATCATCATGGTGGGCGAAATCCGCGACCTCGAAACCGCCGACATCGCCATCAAGGCCGCGCAGACGGGCCACCTCGTGCTGTCCACCCTGCATACCAACGATGCCCCCACCACGCTGACGCGCATGCGCAACATGGGCATCGCGCCGTTCAACATCGCCAGCAGCGTGATCCTCATCACGGCGCAACGTCTGGCGCGCCGCCTGTGCCCGCAATGCAAGGCGCCGGCCGACATCCCTCACCAGGCGCTGCTCGACGCAGGCTACACCGAGGAAGAGATTGACGGCACTTGGGTCACGTACAAGCCGGTGGGCTGCTCCGCCTGCAACAACGGCTACAAGGGCCGCCTCGGCATTTACCAGGTGATGCCCGTATCGGAAGAGATCCAGCGCATCATCCTGCGCGACGGCAGCGCGCTGGAGATCGCCGAGCAGGCGCGGCGCGAAGGTGTGCGATCGCTGCGCACTTCGGGCCTGTACAAGGCGCGCATCGGATTGACCTCACTTGAGGAAGTCCTGGCCGTGACCAACGAATAACCCACAGGGGAGCGCACAACATGGCGACCGGGACATCGAGGGAGATCAAGGACTTCGTCTACGAGTGGGAAGGCAAGGACCGCAGCGGCAAGGTGGTGCGCGGCGAAGTCCGGGCGGTCGGAGAGAACCAGGTGCAAGCCACGCTGCGCCGCCAGGGCGTGCTGCCTACCAAGATCAAGAAGCGCCGGGCCCGGTCCGGCAAAAAGATCAAGCCCAAGGACATCGCACTCTTCACGCGGCAGATGGCGACCATGATGAAGGCTGGCGTGCCGCTGCTGCAGTCCTTCGACATCGTGGGCCGCGGCAACACCAACCCGAGCGTCGGCAAACTGCTCAACGACATCCGCAGCGACGTCGAGACCGGCACCTCGCTGAACATGGCATTCCGCAAGCATCCCATGTATTTCGACAGCCTCTACTGCAACCTGGTGGAAGCAGGCGAGGCCGCCGGCATTCTGGAAGCGCTGCTGGACCGGCTCGCGCTCTATATGGAAAAGACTGAGGCGATCAAGTCCAAGATCCGCTCCGCACTGATGTATCCCATCTCGGTGATCATCGTCGCCTTCGTGGTGGTGACCATCATCATGATCTTCGTGATCCCGGCCTTCAAGGAAGTGTTCACGTCGTTCGGCGCCGACCTGCCCGCTCCCACGCTGCTGGTGATGGGCATCAGCGAGATCTTCGTGCAGTACTGGTGGCTGATCTTCGGTGTGATCGGCGGCGGCTTCTATTTCTTCATGCAGGCTTGGCGCCGCAACGAGAAGATGCAGAAGGTGATGGACCGCCTGCTCCTGCGGCTGCCGATCTTCGGCGTGCTGATCGACAAGTCCTGCGTCGCACGATGGACCCGCACCCTGTCCACCATGTTCGCGGCCGGCGTGCCGCTGGTGGAGGCGCTCGACTCCGTGGGTGGCGCCTCGGGCAATTCGGTCTATGCGGACGCCACTGACAAGATCCAGCAGGAAGTCTCCACCGGCACCAGCCTGACCGCTGCCATGACCAATACCAACGTGTTCCCTTCGATGGTGCTGCAGATGTGCGCCATCGGCGAGGAATCGGGCTCCATCGACCACATGCTGGGCAAGGCCGCCGACTTCTACGAAGCCGAGGTCGATGAGATGGTCGCCGGCCTCTCCAGCTTGATGGAACCCATCATCATCGTTTTCCTGGGCACCCTCATCGGCGGTATCGTCGTGTCGATGTACCTGCCCATCTTCAAGCTGGGTCAGGTGGTCTGATGTACGAGAGCGTCGTCGTCACGGCCGCGCTGGCGGGCGTGCTGGGCCTGCTGGTGGGCAGCTTCCTCAACGTGGTGATCCACCGGCTGCCGCAGATGATGGAGCGGCAATGGGCCGCAGAGCACGCGCAGTACGCGCTGGACACTGCAGCCGCCACGGCCGCCGGCGATTCAGCGCAGCGCGGCGCGCAGGAGGCACATGCAGCGCCCGGCGAGCCCCCCTTCAACCTCGTCACGCCGCGCTCCCGCTGCCCGTCGTGCGGCCATGCCGTGCGCTGGTACGAGAACATTCCCGTGCTCAGCTACCTGTTCCTCAAGGGTCGCTGCTCGGCATGCGGCACCGGCATCGGGGTGCGCTATCCGCTGGTCGAACTGCTGACGGGCGTGCTCTTCGCCTTTTGCGGCTACCGTTGGGGCTTCACCGCAACGGCAGCGCTCTGGTGCGGCTTCTCTGCCGCCCTGGTCGCTCTGGCCTTCATCGACTGGGATACCACCCTGCTGCCCGACGGCATCACCCTGCCCCTGCTCTGGGCCGGGCTCCTGGCCTCGGCGCTGGGCTGGATCTCAGTGCCACTGCCCTCGGCGGTTTGGGGTGCGGCCTGCGGCTATCTCTCGCTCTGGTCGGTGTACTGGGCCTTCAAGCTGGCCACGGGCAAGGAAGGCATGGGCTTCGGTGACTTCAAACTCTTCGCGGCCCTGGGCGCCTGGTTTGGCTGGGAGGCGCTGGTGCCGATGATCCTCGTGGCCTCCGTCATCGGGGCGCTGGTGGGCATCGGCATGAAGCTGGCCAGCAGCCTGCGCGAAGGCCTCTACGTTCCCTTCGGCCCGTTCCTGGCCGGTGCCGGCCTCACCGCCATGCTCGTCGGGCCGGCCAGGCTGATGCAGACCATCCTGCAGTGGCTGGGCCTGTGATCGGCGCCGGTGCTGTGCGCACTCCGCTGCAGGTCGGGCTCACCGGCGGCATCGGCAGCGGCAAGAGCACCCTGGGCGGCATGCTGCGCGACTGCGGCGCCGCGCTGGTCGATGCCGATGCCTGTGCGCGCGCCGTGACAGCGGCGGGGGGCGCCGCCATCCCCGCCATCCGGGCGGCGTTCGGCGAAGACTTCATCGACGCGCAGGGTGCGCTGGACCGGGCGCGCATGCGCGAATGCGTCTTCGCCGATGCGGGTGCCAAGCTGCGGCTCGAAGGCATCGTCCACCCGCTGGTCACCGCCGCCATCGCCCAGTCCACGCGGAATGCAGCAGCCGAAGGCTACCGGCTGATCGTGCTCGACATTCCTCTGCTCGTGGAGTCGCGCTCCCGCTGGACGCGACTGCTGGACGCCGTGATCGTGGTGGACTGCACCGTGGCCACGCAGATCGCACGGGTGCAGGCCCGCAGCGGACTGACTGCCGAGGCGGTTCAGGCCATCATCACCGCGCAGGCAACACGCGCCGACAGATGCGCAGCGGCCGACATCGTCGTCTTCAACGAGGGCATTTCCCTGTTAGAACTGCATACAAGCGCTCGGCGAATCGCTGCACGCTTCGGGCTATGATGCAGCGGGCCGCACCTGTACCTGACTTTGGCTTCAGGCCTCCGCGCAAGCCCGTCCCCGAGCGCCCCAGGAACCCAGCAGCGTGATCCTTTACGAATATCCTTTCAACGAACGCCTGAGAACCTATCTGCGGCTCGAGCAGCTGTTCCGCCGCCTGGGTGAGCTGATTCCGCGGGCCCATCCGCTCGATCACCACTACGCGCTGGTGACCATCTTCGAGATCATGGACGTCGCAGCCCGCGCCGATCTCAAGTCCGACGTGCTCAAGGACCTCGAAAAGAACAAGCAGCAGCTCGACAGCTACCGCGGCAACCCCTCGATTTCCCAGGACGTCCTTGACAGCGTCATCAGCCAGATCGACCACTGCTTCACCTCGCTGAATGCGCAGCACGGCAAGGCTGGCCATGCGCTCTCAGAGAACGACTGGCTCATGAGCATCCGCAGCCGCGTCGGCATTCCGGGCGGCACCTGCGGCTTCGACCTGCCGGCCTACTACGCCTGGCAGCACCATGCGCCCGAGCAGCGCCAGCAAGACCTGGAAGGCTGGACCTCGCACCTCGCGCCGCTGGCCGAATCCGTTTTCGTACTGCTCAAGATGCTGCGCGATTCGGGCATGCCGCAAAAGGTGGCGGCCGACCACGGCCAGTTCCAGCAGACACTGCCGCAGGGGCGCACCTTCCAGCTGCTGCGGCTGCGTATCGACCCCGACCTGGGACTCATCCCGGAGATCAGCGGCAACCGGCTGATCGTTTCCGTACGCCTCATGCGCCCGGACGCCACCGGCAAGCTGCAGTCCAGCACCGACGACGCCGCGTTCGAACTCACGCTCTGCGCCTGAAGACAGCGCGTGCGCCGCGCTTCCGAGACAATACGCCCATGGCCCGACAAGATCCCACGCCTGCGCAGCAGCAGGCTTCCGTTACCGCAGACCCGGCCGCCCGCTGGGTCACGTGCCCCCAATGCGGGGGACGCAGCCTCTACGGCAGCGCCAACCGCTTTCGCCCCTTCTGCAGCGAGCGCTGCAAGCAGATCGACCTGGGCGCCTGGGCCAGCGAAGAATTCCGCATGCCCACCGAAGCGCCGCCGGACGACGCGGCCTTCGGCGATCCACGCTTGATACCGTGATATGGCGGGGCCAATTGGCCTCCAGCGCAGGCGGATCAAGCGCCTTTCGCTATCATTTTTGATAACTCAGCGAGGCCGGATCGAAGGTCACGCCACGCTCTTCGGCCAGCCATGCGAGCACCGGAATCGCGCCCGGCAGCACCGGCGAAACGGTGAGCGGCCAGTGCTGCCAGGCCATGGTCTGGCCTTCGCGCATCTCGAAGTCCCCCATCCA
>JBHIWE010000079.1:0-16062 GCA_041987645.1 Acidovorax sp.
TGGTGGCGAGCTGCGCGGCGGCGAGCCGGTTGTCCATGGACAGCCAGGCCTTGTAGATGCCGGTAGTGAAGGTCTGGATGCCGAAATAGCTGGCCACGCCGAAGTCGGCCAACGTCTCCATCAGCACCAGCGCCACGCCCGCCGCCACCGCCGGCCGCGCCAGCGGCAGCGCGACCATGCGGATGCGGCGGCCCAGCGGTGCGCCCAGCAGGCGCGCGGCTTCCATCAGGTGCGCGGCACGCTCGCCCAGGGCCGTGCGCGCCAGCAGGTAGACATACGGGTAGAGCGAGAAGATGAACACCCACACCGCGCCGCCCAGGCTGCGCACCTCCGGCAAAAGCCGCCCTTCGAGCCCGAAGCTCGCGCGCAGCCACACCTGCAGCGGGCCGCTGAACTGCAGGAAGTCGGTGTACGCATAGGCCGTCACATAAGCCGGCATGGCCAGGGGCAGGAGCAGCAGCCATTCCATGCTGCGCCGGCCGCGGAAGTCGAACAGCGTGACCGCCGCCCCCGTGGCCATGCCCACCACCGCCGCGCCCAGCGCCACGGCCACGCCCAGCCACAGCGTGGTGGCGACGTAGCCCGGCAGCACGGTGGCGGCCATCTCGCGCAGGATGGCACCGGCCGCCTCGCCGCCCGCCCCCCAGGGCAGCCACGAGCCCAGCACGGCCAGCACCGGCAGGGTGAGCAGCGCGGCAAGGGCAATGAGCGGCAGGGAGCGCAGTGCGAAGCGGAACGGAGCCAAGGAGCGGGCCGGTGAAGCGATAAGGAAGATGGCGGCAGCCGCAGGCACGGCCCGGGGCGAGGTTCAGCAGGCCAGAAAGGTGGCAAGCCACCGCGCTGATGCTGAGAATGCGAATTCTACGCATCCATGCCTTCTAGAATCCCCTGCATGTTTCTGGAAGTCTCCCAACTGCAAGTGCGCTACGCCGGCCGCGCACAGGCCGCCGTGCGCGGCGTGAGCCTGGGCCTGGCGGCGGGCGAGATCGGCGTGCTGATCGGCCCCTCGGGCTGCGGCAAGACCACGCTGCTGCGTGCCGTGGCGGGACTGGAGCCGGTGGCCGGCGGCGAGATCCGCCTGAGCGGCGCGGTGGTGGGCAGCGCCGGCCGCAGCGTGCCGCCCGAGGAGCGCCGCATCGGCATGGTGTTCCAGGACTACGCCCTCTTCCCGCACCTGAGCGTGGGGCGCAACGTGGCCTTCGGCATCCACCGCCTGGCGCGGGCCGAGCAGGCGGCGCGGGTCGATGAGGTGCTGCGCCTGGTGGGCCTGGAAGGCAGCGCAGAACGCTTTCCCCACGAGCTCTCGGGCGGGCAGCAGCAGCGCGTGGCGCTGGCCCGGGCGCTGGCGCCGCGCCCGCAGCTGATGCTGCTGGATGAACCCTTTTCCAACCTGGACGTGGAGCTGCGCGAGCGCCTGGCGCACGAGGTGCGCGGCATCCTGAAGGCGGCGGGCGCGACCGCCCTCTTCGTCACGCACGACCAGCTGGAGGCCTTCGCGATCGGCGACCGCATCGGCGTGATGGAGTCGGGCACGCTGCACCAGTGGGATGCCGCCTATGCGCTCTACCACCGGCCGGCCACGCGCTTCGTGGCGGATTTCATCGGCCACGGCGTGTTCGCCCCCGCCACGCTGGAGCGCCGGCCCGACGGCGGCGTGGTGGCGCGCACGCCGCTGGGCGACCTGGCCGACCTGGAGGAATGCCCCCTGCCCGGCGCCTACCCGGGCGGCGCATGCGACGTGCTGCTGCGCGCCGACGACGTGGTGCATGACGACGATGCGCCGGTGCAGGCGCGCATCGTGCGCAAGGCGTTCAGGGGGTCGGAATTTCTCTACACGCTGCAGCTGGCCAACGGCCTCAGCGTGATGGCCCATGTGCCGAGCCACCACGACCATGCGGTAGGCGACTGGATCGGCATCAGGCCGCAGGTGCAGCACGTGGTGACGTTTCCCCGGGGCTGAGCGGCCGGGATCGAGGACTTTGAGGACTTTGAGGACTTTGAGGACTTTGAGGACTTTGAGGACTTTGAGGACTTTGAGGACTTTGAGGACTTTGAGGACTTTGAGGACTTTGGGCCTCCAGCCCAGGCAGATCAAGGGCTGATAGCTATATTTTCAATAGCAGATTGCCGGCCACCGCAGGGGGGCCAGCCAGCCCCTGCCCCATCAACTGCGCCGCAGCCCGTCCACCACGCTGCGCAGGTCTTCGGCCCAGGTGCGGCGATCGCGGCCGGCGGCCTGCTGCGGCGCGCCGTAGTGCACCACGGCCACCAGCCCGTCGGCGCAGAGGGTGCGCCAAAGCGAGCCGATCAGCGTCTCGTCGCCCACATAGCTCGCGGCCTGGCTGGGCGCGCCGGTGCGGCCGTCGATAAAGCGCAGGCCCACGGGCTGCACGGGCGCATCGGCGCTGATGGCCGACTGCAGCAGGTTGGCGTGGAAGGGCAGCAGCGCGATGCCGTTGCTGGTCGTGCCTTCGGGGAACACGGCCAGGATCTCGCCGCGATCGAGCGCATCGCGCATGGTATGGACCACGCGCAGCGCGTCGCGGCGCGATTCGCGTTCGATGTAGAGCGTTCCCGCCGCCGTGGCCAGCCGGCCCAGCACCGGCCAGGCCTTGACATCGGACTTAGAGACGAACCGGCAGTGGCGCGCCGCGTGCATCACCGGAATGTCGAGCCAGGAGATGTGGTTGGCCACCAGCAGCAGCGGCCCGTGCGCGGGCGGCGTGCCCAGCACCTGCAACTGCACACCGGCGCGCCGCAGCATCTCCCGCGCCCAGGCCTGCACGCGGGCCTGCTGCTCCTGGACCGGCATGCCGCGGAAGCGCAGCAGCACGGTTCCCAGGCCGACGGCGATGTGGGTCAGCATGCGTGCGAGGCGCAGGCAGGCGCGGACTTGGCGTCTCATGGTGGCAGCTCGAAGAAAGGAATCGGAGGAGCGGACAGGGGCGAGGACATCACGGCGCGCCGCCTGCCGGGAACCGCACCGGGTGCGGCCAGGCCAGCGCACCCAGGAGGCGATCAGCCGGGCTGGCGCTCGAACGCGACCTGCCCGCCCACCAGCGTGCAGCGCACGCGGCCCGGCAGCTCGTAGGACGAGAAAGGCGTGTGCTTGCCCTGGCTGCGCAGCGCGGCGGCTTCCACCGTCCAGGCGCCTTCGGCATCGACCACGCAGAGGTCGGCCACGCCGCCTTCCACGATCTGGCCCACGCTGGCCTGCAGCGTGCCCAGGGCGCTGCCCAGCACGCGGGCCGGCTCGGCGGTGACCACGCCCAGCGCGCGCGCCAGCGGCACGCCGGCATCGCGCGACCACTTGAGGGCCACGCTCAGGAGCAGCTCCAGGCCGGTGGCGCCGGGCTCGGCCTCGGCGAAGGGCAGCACCTTGGCGTCTTCATCGACCGGCGTGTGGTCGGAGACCAGCGCGTCGAGGGTGCCGTCGGCCAGGCCAGCCAGCAGCGCATCGCGGTCGCGCTGCTGGCGCAGCGGCGGCGAAAGGCGCGCGCGGCTGTCGAAGAAGCCGATGTCGGTGTCGGTGAACATCAGCGAATTGATGCTCACGTCGGCCGTCACCTTCAGGCCTGCGGCCTTGGCCTGGCGCACCAGATCCACGCCCGCCGCGCTGGAGAGGCGGCAGAGGTGGACGCGCGCGCCGGTGGTCTTGAGCAGCTCGAAGATGGTGTGCAGCGCGATGGTCTCGGCCGCGACAGGAATGCCCGAGAGGCCCAGCCGCGTGGCGAGTGGCCCGCTGGCGGCCACGCCCCGGCCCAGGTACATCTCCTGCGGGCGCAGCCACACGGTGTAGCCGAAGGTGGCGGCGTACTGCAGGGCGCGCTGCAGCACCTGAGTGCTCTGCAGCGCCACCTCGGCCTGGCTGAAGCCGACACAGCCCGACTCGGTGAGTTCGGCCATCTCGGTCAGCACCTCGCCGGCCAGGCCCCGCGTGAGCGCGCCCAGCGGAAAGAGCCGCGACTGGTGCAGCTTCTCGGCGCGGAACTTGAGCATTTCCACCAGGCCGGGCTCGTCCAGCACCGGGTCGGTGTCGGGCGGGCAGACCAGGCTGGTCACGCCGCCGGCCACGGCCGCCGCCATTTCGGATTCGAGCATGCCCTCGTGTTCGTAGCCGGGCTCGCGCAGGCGCGCCGCCAGGTCCACCAGGCCGGGCACCACCAGGCAGCCGCTGGCGTCGATCACGCGGTTGGGCGCGAAGTCGCGCGGCGCGCGGCCCAGCGCGATGATGCGGCCGGCCGCCAGCGCGATGTCGCAGGTCTGGTCGAAGCCGCTGGCCGGATCGATCACGCGGCCGTTCTGGATCAGTATCTTCATGGTTTCAAGCCCAATGAACCGCCCGCGCTTTCTGGATGAGCGCTGGCAGCTATTTTCTTTATAGCAATCAAGCCTCGTTACCGGCGACGATGGACATCACGGCCATGCGCACGGCGATGCCGAAGGTGACCTGCGGCAGGATCACGCTCTGCTTGCCGTCCACCACGGCGGAGTCGATCTCCACGCCGCGGTTGATCGGGCCGGGGTGCATGACGATGGCGTCGGGCTTGGCCAGGCGCAGCTTCTCGGGCGTGAGGCCGAAGCTCTTGAAGTATTCCTGGCTGGATGGCAGCAGCGCGCCGCTCATGCGCTCGTTCTGCAAGCGCAGCATGATGACCACGTCGGCATCCTTGATGCCCTCTTCCAGCGTGTGGCACACGCGCACGCCCATGTGGGAGAGGTCGCTGGGCACCAGCGTGCGCGGGCCCACCACGCGCACCTCGGGGCAGCCCAGGGTGGTGAGGCCGTGGATGTCCGAGCGCGCCACGCGCGAATGCAGCACGTCGCCCACGATGGCCACCGTGAGGTTGGAGAAGTCCTTCTTGTAGTGGCGGATGGTGTACATGTCGAGCAGCCCCTGCGTGGGGTGCGCATGCCGTCCGTCGCCCGCGTTGATGACGTGCACATGGGGCGCCACGTGCTGCGCGATCAGGTAGGGCGCGCCCGATTCGCTGTGCCGCACCACGAAGAGGTCCGCCGCCATGGCCGAGAGGTTGGCGATGGTGTCGAGCAGCGACTCGCCCTTGCTGGCCGAGGAGCGCGCGATGTCCAGGTTGATCACGTCGGCCGACAGGCGCTTGGCCGCGATCTCGAAGGTGGTGCGCGTGCGGGTGCTGTTCTCGAAGAACAGGTTGAACACGCTCTTGCCGCGCAGCAGCGGCACCTTCTTCACCTCGCGGTCGTTCACGCTGACGAAGTTGGCCGCGGTGTCGAGGATGTGGGTGAGGATGCTCTTGGGCAGGCCCTCGATGGAGAGCAGATGGATCAGCTCGCCGTTGGAGTTGAGTTGGGGGTTGCGCTTGTACAGCACCGTCAGGCCTCTTGGATGTTCACTGCTTTGACGTCGAAATGGAAAGCGCCGGCCTCGGTGCGGGCCAGGGCCAGCGACTGGGTGGCCGGCAGCGCCACGCGGGCGGCGGCGAAGTCCGCCTGCACCGGCAGCTCCCGCCCGCCGCGGTCCACCAGCACCGCCAGCCGCACGCTGGCGGGCCGGCCGTAGTCGAACAGCTCGTTGAGCACCGCGCGGATGGTGCGGCCGGTGTAGAGCACATCGTCCAGCACCAGGATGTCGGCGCCGCTCACCTCGAAGGGCAGCGCAGTCTGCGCGCTCACCGACATGCCGCGCTGAGAGAAGTCGTCGCGGTGCATGGCCGAGGAGAGCACGCCGGCTTCGCCGGGCAGGCCCAGGTCCTTCTGCAGCCGCTCGGCCAGCCAGGCGCCGCCCGAGGCGATGCCCGCCAGGTGCGTGCGCCCAGTGCGCAGCGCACGCACGCCGCGCAGCAGCTCGGCGTAGAGCGCTTCGGCGTCAAGCGCCAGCGTGCCCGCGGCGTGGGGCGTGGAAGAAGGGGACGGGGGAGCGCTCATGGAAGATTCCTCAAAAACTGTTCCAGGATGATGCAGGCCGACGCGGCATCGGCATCGCGGGCGCCGGCGGCATGGGCCTCGGTAGTGCTGTAGCGCTCGTCCACCTCGAACACCGGCAGCCCGAAGCGGCCGCGCAGCTGGCGCGCGAACTTCAGGGCGCGGGCGGTGTTCTCGTGGCTCGCGCCATCGGGGTGGTAGGGCACGCCGATCACCAGCGCATCGGGCTGCCATTCGCGGATGCGCTCGGCCACATGGGCGAAGCGAGCATCGCCCTCGGCGCGGATCGTGGCCTGCGGCGTGGCGGTGCGCAGCATGCGATTGCCCACGGCGACGCCGCTGCGCTTGAGCCCCAGGTCTAGCGCCAGGAAGGACTGGAAATGCGCGGGAACGGCCTGCGATGCTGGTGAAGATGCGGGGGCTGCGGAAGAGCCGCTCATGCGTGCCCCGCCTCGGGCGAGAGCATCCACGACTGCAGGCCCAGCAAGGCCATGGCACGGTCGTAGCGCTGATCCACCGGGGTGTCGAAGATGACCGACGGGTCGGCCCCCACGGTCAGCCAGCTGTTCTCGGCCACCTCGGATTCGAGCTGGCCCTGCGCCCAGGACGAATAGCCCAGCGTCACCAGCACGCGGCGCGGACCGGCGCCGGTGGACATCGCCTCGAGCACGTCCTTGGAGGTGGTCATCTCCAGCCCGCCTGGAATGGCCATGGTGGAGGCGTAGATGGTTTCGTCGGCTTCGACCCCCTCCCCCGTTTCGGACGAGGAAGCGACCACGGGCTCGTGGAGCACGAAGCCGCGCTCGGTCTGCACCGGACCGCCCTGGAAGACGGGCTGCTGGGTGAGGTCTTCGCGCTGCAGGGGCAGATCGACCTTGTCGAAAAGGCCCCGCAGATTGATGTCGGTGGGCTTGTTGATGATGAGCCCGAGGGCTCCGCGTTCGCTGTGTTCGCACACATAGACCACGCTGCGCGAGAAAGACGCATCTTCCAGGCCCGGCATGGCGATCAGGAAATGGTGCGTCAGGTTCATGGGCGCAGAATCGGCAGGCATTCGGCAATTTTAAACGGTGAACATGGCACCCATTTTTTCTTCTGGCCTGGTCTGGTTCCGGCGTGACCTGCGCTCCACGGACCATGCGGCGCTGCACCACGCGCTGCGCCAGTGCCAGCAAGTGCATTGCGCCTTCGTCTTCGACACCGAAATCCTGGACGCCCTGCCCCGCGCCGACCGCCGGGTGGAATTCATCCGCGAATCGCTGGTGGAGCTGGACGCATCGCTGCGCGAACTCTCGGGCGACACGCACGGCGGCCTCATCGCCTGCCACGGACTGGCGCGCGACGAGCTGCCCGCGCTGGCACGTCAGCTGGGCGTGCAGGCTGTCTTCGCCAACCGCGACGACGAACCCCTGGCACTGGCGCGCGACGAGCACGTGCGCTCGGTGCTGTTGGCGCTGGGCATCCGGCTGCTCACCTTCAAGGACCACACGGTCTTCGAGCGCGGGGAAGTGCTGACCCAGACCGGCACGCCCTACACCGTGTTCACGCCCTACAAGAACGCCTGGCTGCGCAAGGTGGACGACTTCTACCTGCGCGCCTACCCCGTGGAGCCCCGCGCCCGCCGGCTGGCGCCGCGCCCGGAGGGGCTGCGCCAGCCCGTGCCTTCGCTCCCGGCCCTGGGCTTCGAGCCCGCCGGCCTCGCGCAGCTGCGCCTGCCCGCCGGCATGCAGGGTGCGCAGCAGCTGCTGGACGACTTTCTCGAACGCATCGACGCCTACGGCCAAGCCCGCGACTTCCCCGCCATGAAGGGCCCGAGCTACCTCAGCGTGCATCTGCGTTTCGGCACGCTCTCGATCCGCCAGGCCGCGCGGCTGGCGCACGAGCGCAGTGCCCGGGGCAGCGCGGGCGCCGCCACCTGGCTCAGCGAACTCATCTGGCGGGACTTCTACTTCCAGGTGCTGGCGCACCACCCGCAGATCGCGGGCGGCGCGAGCTTCAAGCCCGCCTACGATGCCATCGCCTGGGAAAGCGGCGCGCAGGCCGACGAGCTCTTTGCCGCCTGGTGCGAAGGCCGTACCGGCTACCCGCTGGTCGACGCCGCCATGGCGCAGATCAACCAGACCGGGTACATGCACAACCGCCTTCGCATGGTGGTGGCCAGCTTCCTGTGCAAAGACCTGGGCCTGGACTGGCGCCGCGGCGAGCGCTATTTCGCCGAGAAGCTCAACGACTTCGACCTCTCGGCCAACAACGGCGGCTGGCAGTGGGCCAGCTCCAGCGGCTGCGATGCGCAGCCCTACTTCCGCATCTTCAACCCGGTGAGCCAGAGCCGCAAGTTCGACCCCGAGGGCCGCTTCATCCGCCGCTACCTGCCGCAGTTGGCCAAGCTACCCGACGCGGCACTGCACGCACCCTGGCTGGCACGCCCGCTGGAGCTGCAGGCAGCCGGCGTCGCGCTGGGCCAGGACTACCCCCACCCCGTGGTGGACCACGACGAAGCCCGCCAGCGCACTTTGGCGCGCTATGCGGTGGTGAAGGCCGGCTGAGGCCTCGCGAAGCGCCGGGCGTGCTCAGGCCTCTTCCTGGGTCAGCTCCGCCTTGCGGGCGTAGTGCTCCACCAGACCCAGCAGCTCCTCGTCGGAATAGGGCTTGCCCAGGTAATGGTTCACGCCCAGCTCCATCGCATGCTCCCGGTGCTTGCGCGCGATGCGCGAGGTGATCATCACGATGGGCAGGTCGCGCAGCACCGCATCACCGCGGATGTTGCGTGCCAGATCGAAGCCGTCCATGCGGGGCATCTCGATATCGGAGAGCACCAGCGCCGGCCGCTCCAGCTGCAGCCGCTCCAGCGCCTGCAGACCGTCAGAGGCCAGCGCCACGCGGTAGCCCTCGCGCTGCAGCAGCCGCTGGGTGACGCGGCGCACGGTGATGGAATCGTCCACCACCAGCACCAGCGGCACGCTGGCGCTTCCCGCCGCAGGCACGGCCACCTCGGCGATGCCGCCCGCTCCTGCGCTACCGGCAGGCTCTGCGCCCGCCTGGGCCAGGGCCCGGGCCTGATCGCCATACACCGTGGCCAGTGCCACCGGGTTGTAGATCAGCACCACGGCGCCGGAGGCCAGCACCGACATCCCGGCCAGCCCCGGCAGGCGCGAGAGCTGCGGCCCCAGGTTCTTCACCACCACTTCCTGGTTGCCCAGCACCTCGTCCACATGCATGGCGATGCGCTGCGCTGCGCTGCGCAGCACCACCACCGGCCGCGTCTTGCTGGCGGATTCGTCGCTGCGCGGCGAAGACTGCAGCAGCGCGCCAAGCCAGAAGAAGGGGATGGATTCCACGCCGTCATGGAACTGGCTGCCCGCGTAGCTCGCATCCAGCTCGGCCCCCGTGGTGCGGCGCACGATCTCCACCAGGCTGGCCGGCACGCCGATGGTCTGATGTCCTGCGCGCAGCATCACCACCTGCGTGACCGCGGTGGTGAGCGGCAGCACCATGCGGAACGAGGTGCCCTCGCCGGAGCGCGACTGCGTCTCGATGCGGCCACCCAGGGCCTGTACCTCTGAACGCACCACGTCCATGCCGATGCCTCGGCCGGAAAGCTCGGTCAGGCCAGCGGCAGTGGAAAAGCCCGGCTGGAAGATGAGCTGAGCGGCAGCGCCGGCCTCCAGCTCGGCGCCTTCGGCCAGCAGCCCCTGCGCCACGGCCCTGGCGCGGATGCGCTCCAGATCGAGGCCTGCGCCGTCGTCACTGAATTCCACCGCGACGTCGTTGCCCTCCTGGCGCAGCGCGATGGCGATGCGGCCCACGGCCGGCTTACCTGCGGCCACGCGCTGCTCGGGCCGCTCGATGCCGTGCGCCACGCTGTTGCGCAGCAGGTGCTCGAAAGCCGGCGCCATGCGGTCGAGTACGCCACGGTCCATCTCGATGGAGCCGCCCTCGATGTCGAGCTTGATCTGCTTGCCCGCCTCCTTGGACGCCTGGCGCACCACGGCGTAGAGCCGCTCGGCGATGCCATCGAACTCCACCATGCGCGTGCGCAGCAGGTCGCGCTGCAGTTCTCGGGCCTGGCGGCCCTGGGCAATCAGGTCATCCTCGGCGGCCTCGACGGTTCGTTGCAGGTTGCGCTGCACCGTGGCCACGTCGTTGACCGACTCGGCCATCATGCGGGTGAGCTCCTGCACACGGGTGAAGCGGTCGAACTCCAGTGGGTCGAAGCCCGCGCCGGCGTCCTTGGAAAGCGCCAGGCGCGACTGCATCTGCGTTTCGGCCTGCACCTCGATGTCGCGCAACTGCTGGCGCAGCCGCTCCAGGTTGCCCGAGAGCTCGCCCAGCGAAGTACGCATCTGGCCCACACGCGCATCCAGCCGCGAGCGGGCGATCATCACCTCGCCCGCCTGGTTGACCAGCCGGTCGAGCAGCTGCGCGCGCACCCGCACCGTGGGGCCCGCGGCGCGGGGCTGCATCGCAGCCGGCGGCGCGCCGCGCGCGGCGGGCGCTGCGGCCATGACCTCCGCCGCCGGCGCAGTGCCCGCATCCTGGCCCTCCTGCGGTGCAGCGCCAGCGCGTGCCGCGTCGGCCTGCGGCGGCTGCGCACCGAGCGCACGCAGCGCGTTGAATCCGGCCTGCAGGCCATCGAGATGGGTCAGCAGCGGCTCGATATCCTCGGTGCGCGGGGCCTCCGCGTCGATCTGCTCGACCGCCGACTCCATGCGGTGCGCCATCGCGCCCAGCCGCATGGCTCCGGCCAGCCGAGCACTGCCCTTGAGCGTGTGCAGGCCGCGCAGCAGTTCGTTGCGGGCTCCCATGTTGCCCGGCCGCGCCACCCACTGGCGCAGCGCGGCGCCCAGCCCTGGCAGCAGTTCGGCGGCCTCTTCCTCGAAGATGGGAAAGAGGTCGGGGTCGATCACGTCGCGCGCATCGATCTCGTCGTCGATGTCCTGCACGGTGGACGGCTCCTGGGGCGGCAGCATGTCGGCAAGGCCTTCCTGCGGCTCCTGATCCGCCCAGGCCGCATCAGAGGCTTCCGGTCCGGCACCGGAATCCGGCGGCGTCATCTCGGCTTCGGTGTGCAGGATGGCGCGCAGCTCGTCCATCAGCTGCGGGTTCGGCTCCTTGAGAAAACCGGCGGCGAACTGGTGCAGCAGACGGCGGATGTCTTCGGCCGTGGCGACGAACACGGCGGCCTGCTCGGGTACGCCGTGCGGCTGCCAGCGGACATGTTCGAGCGCATGCTCCAGCGTGCGCGCCATCTCGGACAGCGCGGAAAAACCCACGGTGGCCGAGCTGCCCGCCAACGAATGCGCCAGCGCCACCGCCATGTCAGGCAGCGGCTCATGCAGCTCCAGCGACCATTCCTGCAGCGCGGTGGACAGCCGGCGCGACCATTCGTCGGCCTCGTTCAGATAGACGTTGTAGAGCGGTATCCCGATGCGCAGCGTGCCGATGACCTTGACGGCTTCGTCGGCTTGCGCGGGTTCCAGGGCTTCTGCGGGCTCCGCTGCCTTCTGCGCTGCGCCGGATTCCAGCAGATCGGGAGCCTCCACCGCAGCAGGCTCGTCCTCGGGCACGGGCAGCTCGGGAGGCAGCGCCTCGTCGGCGGGTTGTGCTTGCGCGGCGACCGGCGATGCGGGCTCGATGGCAGCCTCTTCGGTCGGCTCCCAGGCATCGGCCGGCTCCACGGCGTCAGCGCCATCCAGTGGGGCGGCGGCGGCGTGCGCAACGAGCGGCTCCGGCTCTTGGATAGCGGGCAGGAGGGTTTCGGCTTCAGCAGCCACGGCCTCGACCGCATCAGCCTCCACATCAGCCACGGCCGGCTCGTCCACCCCCTCTTCAGTCTGCGTGCCCGCCTCGCCCACCGCATCGTGGGCCTGCGCCGCCACTGCGGCATCCGACGCTTCAACGGCTTGCATGAAGTCGGCGAAGTCGATCTCCCGCGCCATCTCCTGCGCGGGCCATGCCTCGGGAACGTCAGCGGGCGCAGCTTCGGCTGCCGGCATGCTGCCTTCTTCGCCCGCGGCCACGGCGGCCGCCTCGGTAGCGGTGGCGTTCTCCTCGGCCGGGCCAGGCAGCCCGCCGCTCAAAAGCTCCGGAGCAGCTTCGGTCAGGCCTGGTGCAGCACCCGGCACCCGCAAAGGCTCGGGCGTCTGGCCGGCACGCAGCGCACTGGCCGCATCCACGAACGGCTGGGCCTGCCAGCCGCTGTCGTCGCCGGCAGCGATGGCGTCGGCCCAGCGGCCGAAGGCCTGCAGGCTTTGTTCGGAGAGGTCCAGCAGATCGGCCGGCGCGGGTTTCTGTTCGGCCAGCCAGGCGTTCAAGGCCTGCTCCATCGCCCACGCGGCATCGCCGAACGGCGCCAGGCCGACCATGCGCGAACTGCCCTTGAGGGTGTGGAAGGCGCGGCGCAGCGTGGTCTGCTCGCTCAGGTCGCCCGGTGCGGCGCGCAGCCTCTGCACGGCGGCGAGGCCGGTGGCGACGACTTCGCGCGCCTCGTCGAGGAAGATGTCCAGCAGCTCCTGGTCTTCGTCGTCCGCGTCGGGCAGGGGCTGCACCGGGGGCAGCGGCTCGGGCGCCAGCGGCACGGCGGCGGCCAGGGATTCGGCCGCGCCCTGCTCGGCCGGAAAGTCCAGCGCGTCCAGGTCCAGGGTGAAGCCGGGATCGGCCGGTTGGGAGGGCTCCCACCCAGGCTCTGCCGCCTCCACGGGCATGGGGGCCGGTTCCGGTTCCGCGGCGGCAGGCGGTACTTCGGCTAGGGCCTCGGGCTGCATCGCTGCCGGCTGTGCCGCCGGGGCGGGCTGCGGTGCCGATTCCGGCGGGCGCTCCTGCTCTTGCGCCTGCTGCGCACGGTGGGCAAGCTCGCGGGCGCGGCCCATGCGCAGGCGCAGCTCGCCCTGCACCTCGTCATAGACGAAGAGCTTGCGCGCCATGGAGCGCTGGTAGCCCAGCATGTCGATCAGAAAGCCCAGCGCGCCCAGGCTGTTGCCGAGCTTCTCGAACAGCGCCGGCCGCTCGGCCTCCTCCACCTGGCCGGCCAGCAGCCGTTCCACCGTGTCGCGCATGCGCAGCGCGGCCAGCGAGGCCTGGTCCAGCCCCAGCACCGACAGCACGCCGCGCATCTGCGCCAGCCGGTCGGGCACGGGCGTGAGCGCGGACAGGTCTTCGGGCTGGCGGAAGAACTGGTCCATGGCCTTTTCGGTCTCGGCCAGGGAGGCACGCAGCTCGCCCACCACGCTGCCCATGGTTTGATGGTCGCTGACCCGGCGGTAGAGCTCCTCCATCCACGCCTCCAGCGGAGCGGGCTCGCCGCCTGCCGCCACATGGTCCAGCCGCTGCGCCAGCTCTGCGCCGCGCTCGGCCAGATGCGCCTGCGCGGTGTCGGGCTCCTCGAAGGCGGCCTGCAGGTAGAGCACCGAGGTGGCGACTTCCATCGCCAGATCGGGGGGTGGCACGCCGCCTGCGCGGCCGGCCGTATCGACCGCGCGGGTCAGCGCGCCCGCCAGCGCTTCGCTGCCCGGGTACAGCCGGGCGAGCGAATCGCAGACCAGGCCGAACTGGTCGGCCGCCGGCTTGTGCTTGCTGCGGTCTCCGCCGGCAAGAGCGGACCAGGTCTCCGCCGTCGCGGCGATACGCCGCCGGGCCTGCGCCAGCACGGCCGGGTCGTGACGGCCGAAGCGCGGCTGCTCGTAATCGACCGGCGTGGCCGCCTGCTGGCCGAACGTCTGCCGCACGGCATGCAGTGGCGTGGCGCTGGCAGCATCGCCTGCGGGCACGCGGGCCTGGGCGCAGAAAAAGAGCAGGTCCTGCACCAGCCGGTCGGCGATGGCCGCATCGCCTCTGGCGAGGGATGCGTACTGCATGAGCACGCGCGAGGCGACGCGCTTGACGTACACATCGGTCGGCAAGAGCCCGGCGGCGAAGGCGTCGAAAAAGCCGGCGCAGAGCTTCCAGAACGTGCGCGGCTCGCGCTCGGCATTGGCGGCGGCCAGGCCCAGGCAGACATCGCGCATCTGGCCGGCGGCCGCCGCATCGCCATGCTTGACGATGCGCAGCACGGCGCTGTCGAGGCGGGCGCGAGCTGCGGGGCCGTAGGGCAGCGGCGCTTCGGGCAGCGGCATGTCGGGCTCGCGCAGGTCGCGCTCCACGGGCCAGAGATCGGCCGGGTGCACGCGCTCGGCGCCCGTCAGCGCCTGCACATCGCGGTATTGGGGAAAGAGACCCACCGGCGAGGCTGGCTTGCCGGCCAATACCAGCTCCAGGTATTCGACCAGGGCAAAGCTCGCGCGCTCGAGCACGGCGATCGCGTCCTCGCCGCACTGGTCGGGGCGCTGCACGAACTTCTGCACGGCGGCTTCCATCGACCGCAACACCAGTGCGGGCCCGGCCATGCCGACCATCTCCAGCGCGCCGCTGGCCTGGTGCAGTTGCTGGCGCGCCATGCGCAGCGCGCTGGAATCGAGCGCTGCGAGGTCGGATTCGCGGGCCACGGCAGCCTCGCGCACAAAGCGGCGCAGCGATTTGAGCGCGCCGTCGAGCGACTTGCGCAGCTCTTCGTGCACCCAGGCGAGCGGCCCTAGGTCCTGCTCGGGCGGCTGCGCCCCTTCGGCGGCGGATGCGTGTGCGGCGTCCATGAATGGCATGAGTTCGTCTCCGGCTGCCTGGAGCCAGTGGTGGGTCGGAGGATGGGCGGAAAAGCGGCTCAGCCGATCTTGAATCGGGACACCGACTGGCGCAGCTCTTCAGCGATCTGCGAGAGCTCGCGCACCTGCTGGGCCGTGGTGCGCGTGCCCTCGCCGGTCTGCTCGGTCACCGCGAAGATGTGCTGGATGTTGCCCGCCACTTCGTTGGCGAGCTCGGCTTCGCGCGAGGTGGAGGACGAGATCTGCTCGATCAGTTCGGCCAGACGGCGCGACACGCGGTCGATCTCGGTGAGCGCGGTGCCGGCAGAGTCGGACAGGCGGGCACCCTCGACCACGCCTTGCGTGGAGCGCTCCATGGCAGCCACGGCATCCTGCGTGTCGGTCTGAATGGCCTTCACCAGCGCCGAGATCTGGCGCGTGGCGTCGGCCGAGCGCTCGGCCAGGCGCTGCACTTCTTCGGCCACCACCGAGAAGCCCCGGCCTGCTTCGCCGGCCGATGCGGCCTGGATGGCTGCGTTGAGCGCCAGCACGTTGGTCTGCTCGGTAATGTCCGAGATCAGTTCGGTGATTTCGCCGATCTCCTGCGACGACTCGCCCAGGCGCTTGATGCGCTTGGAGGTGTCCTGGATCTGGTCGCGGATCGAGTTCATGCCGCCGATGGCGTTCTGCACGGCCTGCAGGCCCGAGTCGGCGGCCTGCAGCGACTGGCGCGCCACGGAAGCCGATTCCTGCGCCTGGCTGGACACGTCGTTGATGCGCGTGGCCATGTCCAGCACCGATTTGCCGGTCTCGCGGATCTCGCGCAGCTGCTCGGTGGAGGCGGCGAGCAGCTCGGTGGAGGTGCTGTCCACCTGCGCCGTGGTCTGGGCCACGCGGGCGGCCGTCTTCTGCACGCTGCCCACCAGCTGGCGCAGCTCTTCGACGGTGTAGTTGACCGAGTCGGCGATAGCGCCGGTGATGTCTTCGGTCACGGTGGCTTCCTGCGTCAGGTCGCCCTCCGCGACCGATTGCAACTCGTTCATCAGCCGCAGGATGGCTGCCTGGTTGGCGTCGTTCACGCGCTTGGCTTCCTGCTCCTGGCGCTTGGCATCCTGCTGCAGGGCCTCGGCAGAGGTCTGACGCGAGCGGCTGTCCATCAGCTGCACCCGCGAGATGCCGACGCCGCACAGCAGCACGAAAAGGCCGGCCACCGCCAGCGCGGCGAATTGGCCGGCACCGAGGCCGGTCTGGGCCGACAGGCTCGCCTGCAGCGCCTCCAGCTGGCGGCGCAGCGGCTCGCTGTCCGCGATGATCGAGGTCTGCGCCTCACGCGCGGAGACCAGCCCCTGCAGATTGCTCAGGATGGCGCCGGCGCGCACGCGGGTCTGCTCGTAGAGCTTGACGAGCTTGTCGAGCTGCTCGCGCGTCCCGGCATCGCGCGTGGGCGGCAGGCGCTGCTCGGCGCTGCCGTCCAGCATGCCCTGGGCGATGTCCTTGAACGAATTCAAATCCTTGCCCAGCAGGAACACGGCCTCGGGGCTCACGCCCT
>JBHIWE010000080.1:0-16058 GCA_041987645.1 Acidovorax sp.
TCCACGCTCAACATCGTCAACAACGAGATCAAGTACAAGGCCGACGTGGTCAAGCACTACGGCCCGCTGCCCGAGGTGCAGTGCCTGCCCTCGGAAATGAACCAGGTGTTCATGAACCTGCTGGTCAACGCGGCGCACGCCATCCCGGCCGAGCGGGGCACCATCACCATCAGCACGGGGGTGGACGGCGCCAACGCCTGGGTGGAAGTGGCCGACACCGGCGCCGGCATCGCGCCCGAGAACCTGCAGCGCATCTTCGACCCCTTCTTCACCACCAAGCCGGTGGGCAAGGGCACGGGGCTGGGTCTTTCGCTGTCCTACGGCATCGTGCAAAAGCACGGTGGGCGCATGGAAGTGAGCAGCGAACTGGGCGTGGGCACACGGTTCCGGATCACCATCCCCATCCACCACGCCCCGTCCCCGCAGGCCGAAGCCCAAGCCACTCATTGAATGCAGCGCAGCGGCGCCGAGCGGCACAGCACGATCAGCGACAGCACCCAAGCCCCACACCCGCACAACCGCCATGGACACCACCACACTGCCCCCTGCCGTCCCGCAAGCGGTCCATACCGCTTCGGAAGTCCCCGCACTCACGGCGGCCGCATCGGCCCCCGGCGCAGCCTGGACGGTGCTGTGCGTCGATGACGAGCCCAGCATCCTTTCTGCCCTGAAGCGGGTGCTTCGTTCCGAAGACTGCAAGGTGCTGCTGGCCGGTGGCGGATTGGAGGCACTGGCGCTGCTGGAGGAACACCCGGTGGACGTGGTGGCGAGCGACATGCGCATGCCCGGCATGGACGGGGCCGAGCTGCTCGCACAGGTGCGGGCACGCTGGCCCGGCACCTCGCGCATCCTGCTCACCGGATATGCCGACATGAAGGCCACCATCGCGGCCATCAACGAAGGGCAAATCTACCGCTACATCCACAAGCCCTGGGAAGAGGACGAACTGCGACTCACGGTGCGCCAGGCGGCGGAGCGCCGCCTTCTCGAGCGCGACCGCGACGCCCTGCAGGCGACGACCCAGTCGCAGAACGAGGAACTGCGCGCCCTCAACACCGGGCTGGAGCTGCGCGTGCAGGAGCGCACCACGGAGCTGCGCGAGGCCAACGAACGGCTGCGGCGCAACTATCTCACCAGCATCAAGATCTTCTCCAACCTCATGGAGCTGCGCAGCGGCGTGCTGGCCGGGCACGGTAAGCGCTGCGCCCACCTGGCGCGCAAGGTGGCCGCCGCGATGGCCATGCCGGAAGATGCGGTGCAGGACGTGTTCGTGGCCGGCCTGCTGCACGACGTGGGCTTCATGGCCCTGCCCGACAGCATCCTGAGCACCGCCGTGGCCAAGCTCTCCGCGCCGGACATGGCGCTCTACCAGCGCCATCCCGTGCTCGGCGGCCAATCGTTCATGGCGCTGGACGACCACCAGGCCGTTGCGGCGCTGATCCGTTCGCACCACGAACGGTTCGACGGCACTGGCTTTCCGGAGCAGCTCAAGGGCGCCGACATCAAGCTGGGCGCACGCATCCTGGCCGTGGTGGACACCTACGATGACCTGACGCACGGACACCTCACGGGCGCCGCGCTGAACGAGGCCGAAGTCCGCACCCTGATGCAACGCGGGCGCGGCACCCAGTTCGACCCCGAGGTGCTGGACGTCTTCCTCCACGTCACGTTGGAGGAAAAACCCAAGCCCATCCGGCTGGAATCCGTCGCTCTCGACGACCTGCAACCGGGCATGACCCTCGGCAAGGACCTTCTGTCCAAGGAAGGCGTGTTGCTGCTGTCGGCCGGCCACGTGCTGTCGGCGGACATGATTGGCCGCATTCGCAGGTACGTGAAGACCGAGGGGCTGCACCTGACCCTCGACATACGGATGCCCCCCGAATGAGCATCTGCTGCCGCGTTTCCAGGCGCCGCGCGGCGGGGCCGACGCAGTAGGCCGCAGAGCGCCAGAGACGGGGCGCGCACGCTGCGAATCTGCTATTTATTCAATAGCATGATACCCAGGAGAATCAAGCGCCGTCGGCACATCAGACCCCATGACCGCGCCGAAGCAGCAGCCCCCTGGACCGCGCGCTCACAAAAAGTCAAAAGATTCTTAATGCAGAGTTAAGCGCGCGGCACGACAATCGCGCCCCATGCGCCTGATACCGCCTTTTCTCGCGCTGCAATCGGCCGTGCCCGCTTCGTCGCGCAACGGCCATGCAGCTCCTGCCGCCGCCTCCCCCACCGTCCACCCCGCCCGCCTGATCGTGCTGATCAGCCTGTGGCTGGCCACGGCCTGCAACCTGCCCCTGTGGCGCGCTGTGATCGACCTGCCAGGCGGCATGAGCCTGCAGCGCGCAGGCTTCCTGGCGGCCTTCATGGTCATCGTGGCCGCCGGCACCGCCGCCGTACTGGCCCTGCTGGCCTGGGGGCGCGCCGCCAAGCCGGTGCTGATCTTCGCCGTGCTGGCGGCGGCCTTCGGCGCCTACTTCATGCTGGCCTACGGCATCGTGATCGACGCCAGCATGCTGGCCAACGTGCTACAGACCGATACGCGCGAAGCCACCAGCCTCTTCACGCCGCGCCTGCCCATCACCGTGGCGGCGCTATCGGTGCCCGCCATCTGGTGGCTGCTGCGCCAGCGGGTCACGCGGTTGCCCTGGCTGCGCCTGGCCTTGCACCAGGTGCTGCTGATCGTGGGCAGCACGGCGGTGGCCGCGCTGATGCTGCTGTGGGTGTTCCAGCCCTTCGCCTCCACCATGCGCAACCACACCCAGCTGCGCTACATGATCAACCCGCTCAACAGCTTCTACGCCGTGGGCAACCTGGCGGCCCAGCCTTTCCGGCAAGACCGCGGCCCGCTGCAACCCGTGGGCGCAGACGCCCGGCTGGGTGCGAGCTACACCGCGCAGGCCAAGCCGCCGCTGCTGGTGCTGGTGCTGGGCGAGACGGGTCGCAGCGGCAACTTCGCGCTCAACGGGTACGGGCGGCCCACCACGCCGCTGCTGTCGGCACGCGACGACCTGGTGACGGCACGCGATGCCTGGTCCTGCGGCACCAGCACGGCCACCTCGGTGCCGTGCATGTATTCGCACCTGGGCAAGGAGGCCTACGAATCGCGCAAGGGCCGCTATGAAAGCCTGATCGACGTGCTGCACCATGCGGGCCTGGCCGTGCTGTGGGTGGACAACCAGGGCGGCTGCAAGGGCGTGTGCGACCGCATCGGCGAGACCAACACATCGTCCGCCAACGTACCGGGCCTGTGCCCCGACGGCGAATGCCTGGACATGGTGATGCTCAAGGACCTGGACCAGCGCATCGCCGCCCTGCCCGCCGAACGGCGCGCCCGCGGCACGGTGGTGGTGCTGCACCAGATGGGCAGCCACGGCCCTGCGTACTTCCGCCGCTCAGCGCCGGACCGCAAGCCCTTCCAGCCCGAATGCAAGTCGGTCAACCTGCAGGAATGCAGCAAGGAAGAACTCTGGAACGCCTACGACAACAGCATCGTGGAAACCGACCACTTCCTGAACGAAACGATACGGTGGTTGCAATCGCGTGCCGACACCGCACAGACCTCCATGATCTACGTGTCCGACCACGGCGAATCGCTGGGCGAGAACAACCTCTACCTGCACGGCATGCCCTATTCCATCGCGCCCGACGTGCAAAAGCACGTGGCCTGGATCACCTGGGTCTCGCCGACCATGGAGCAGCGCCGCGGCCTCACCACGGCCTGCATGCGTTCGGCCATGGGCGACAAGCACATCACGCACGACAACTATTTCCACTCGGTGCTGGGCCTGCTGGATGTACAGACGGGGGTGTACAAGCCCCAGCTCGACCTGTTCAACGGCTGTGAAGGCAAGGCGCCTCAAGCCAAGCGCTAGCGATCCGAACGGCACGCAGCGCCCCCGAGGCCCTGGCGCCTTGCGTGCCTTGCAAGCGAAGAGCCCGCGCCGCCTTCACAGGCAGCGCGGGCTTTCTTTATCGGCCTGAATCAAGGCCCGGCCCCATCAGCCCCTCGACTCAGTCCAACTGGCCCTGGCAGAGGTACTTGGTGTGCAGATCGTCGTCCAGCCCGTGGGTCGAACCCTCGCGGTCGTAGCCCGATTCCTTCACACCGCCGAAGGGCATTTCGTTGGCGGCGGCGATCTCGGCGTTGGCACCGGCCAGCACCGAGGCGCCCTTCGCCAATGCGACATTGAAGGCGATGCGGGCATCGCCAAGTGTTTGCGCCACATCGTCATCCAGTCGCCGTTCAACCACACGCATTGCCCCAGCGAACGGCTGCTCCAGCACCAGCGCTGAAGGCTGACCTGCGAACCAGAAGCAAAAGCGCCCCAGGCACAGGCTTCTGGCACGTTGTTGAACAATTTGGCGCATACTTTGCGTCTTTCCCCAGCGCCGCAGGGCTGGGGGGAGACACTCTTGCGGAGCGCACGGATAGCGGCGCAGCGCTGCAACCGCCCGGCGGGCGGCTGCACGCGATACGGTGCAGAGCTCCGGGCAAGGGTGCAGCCCCCGGGCTCGGACGACTCACCCGACCTCACCCCCATCACATGTTGAACCGCACCACCCTCTCCTTGCTGCAGCGCGCCGGTGAAGCGCTGTATGCCGCCCAGCGCGCCGTAGCGCAGGAAGTCCAGTCCCAGGCCGAAGGCGTGGTCCACGCCGTAGCCACCACCCCGTTCAGCCCGGACGCGGACCGGGCCTATGCCCAACTGCGCACCGTGGCCCGCCTCTCTCAGGAACTGCAGGCCATGGATGAGCAGCTCCGCGCCCTCTACGGCTCGGCCGCCGCCATGCAGGCGCCCGAAACCCAGGTGCTGGCCGCGCTGGCGCTCCATGCCCCCGCAGCCCGCAAGGCACGGGCGGGCGCCGATTCTTCAGCCCCGCGTGCCGCGCATACCGCCCAGGGCAACGCCTTGGCGCAGGATGCCGAGGTCAAACACCCCCGGGCCGCGCCTGGTCCTGCCGGGCGCGCACGCCGCTTGTCCTCCGCCCCCCGCCTGAGCGGCAATGATTCCAAGGTGCTGGGCTATCTGCAACGCACCTTGAAGAGCGAGGGCTGGACCGAGATGACCCATGCCGCCATGGCGCGCGGCGCAGGCATCCCGTTGGGCTCCATCGGCGTGGCCGTCAAGCGGCTGCTGAAGGCCGGCGTGCTGGTGGAAGGCGCACGCGGGCATTACCGCCTGGGCTGACAGGCGAATGGTCTTGGGGTGGTTCAGCACTGCGGATCCGCTCCTGAAAAAATAGCTGCACGCGCTTTTTCCATAAGCGCTGCAGCTATTTTTCTTTCAAATGTCTCCCCATCGACGCCATGCCCGGCTCGGGCACGACAGCCGCGCTCAAGTCCGCGCCAGCGCCACGCCGGCTGCCGCCGCGCACAGCGCGGCTCCGATGCGGTCCTGCGAGGCGACGTCGAAGCTGCGCCCCGTCCCGGTGAACGGCACCTCGGCCGGCCGCACGTTGTGGCTCTGGCCGCCTTCGATGCGCCGAGCGAAGATGGTGTTGAGCGGCGTCACCCGCAGGTTCGCGGCCAGGTTGGCATCGGGCGTGTGCCGCGGGTGCGCCGCGTGTCCGCCGGGCCCGGGCACCGCGATGTCGAAGCGGTCCGCCGCCGCCCTGATGGGGCCGGGTCACAGCTGGCGTGCGCCGACCGTCCCAGTTCCACCATGGGCGACGCGGAAATAGCGACGGTCATGGGTGAGAAATTTCTGAACACGGGGCGCGCCACGGCAGCGAATTGCGTTGTGGCCCTCCGGCGCCGGAGTTTGTGGGGCAGCGGCGGGCCCCAGCCCCCGTCAGAACAAGGTGCCCTGCCCCCGCGCCAGCGCATGGCGGAACTGCGAGGCATCCAGCACCGTGCGCTCGCGGTTCAGGCCCAGGCGGCGGCAGGCCGTGTGGAAGCGCTGGCGCAGCAGATCGGCCCAGAGGCCGGTGCCCTTCATGCGCGTGGCGTGGTCGCTCTGGTAGGCCTTGCCGGCGCTGCGGGCGGCCTCGTCCAGGCCGTGCAGGTCCTGGATGCGGGCCATCACGCGGGCGGCGCGCTGCGGGTAGTGCAGTGCCAGCCAGTCGCGCATGAGCGGGTTCAGTTCCCAGGGTAGGCGCACCACGGTATAGAAGGCCGAGGTGGCGCCGGCCTCGCGCGCGGCTTCGAGCACCTGCTCCATGTCTTCGGTGAGGAACGGGATCTGCGGCGCCACGCTCACGCCCACCGGCACGCCGGCCTCGGCCAGCGCGCGGATGGTGCGCAGCCGGCGGTGGGGCGCGGCGGCTCGCGGCTCCAGCACGCGTGCCAGGGCGCCGTCGAGCGTGGTGATGGTGACGTAGGCGGCGGCCAGCCGGTCGCGGGCCAGGGGAGCGAGCAGGTCCAGGTCGCGCTCCACGCCGCTGGACTTGGTGATGAGCGAGAACGGATGCCGCGTCTCGGCCATCACCTCGATCAGCGCGCGCGTCAGGCGCAGCTCGCGCTCCACCGGCTGGTAGCAGTCGGTGGCCGAGCCGATGTTCACGGCCGTGGGCACGTGCGAGGGCCGCGCGAGTTCGGCGCGCAGCACCTCGGCGATGTTGCGCTTGGCGATGATGCGCGTCTCGAAGTCGATCCCCGGCGACAGGTTGAGGTAGCTGTGCGTGGGTCGGGCGTAGCAATAGACGCAGCCGTGCTCGCAGCCGCGGTAGGGGTTCACCGCCTGCTCGAAGAAGATGTCGGGCGAATCGTTGCGGGTGAGCGCGCTGCGCGCCGTCTCCCAGATCACCTCGGTGGCCGGCGGCTGAGCAGGCTCGGCCGCGCCCGATTCGAGCGTGCCCCAGCCGTCGTCGAACGCGTCGCGCTCGTCGCGCATGAAACGGTGGGCCGTCTGCGCAGCGATGCCTCGGCCCTTCAGGGCCGCGACCGGAATGCGGACCTCATCGTTCATGGCTGCGTCAGATACTGTTCAAACATACAGCCATTGTAGTGAGCGCGGCTTTGCGTGCCGGCCGCTGTGATTACCCCGGCACCCGGGTGCGGAATGCGCAGCGGCGCCGGAGCCCCTGGGCTACAGTCCCGCCCTTTCACCGCACGAGGACTTCCCTCCCGCACTTCTTTCCGTTTTTTTCTCCCGCCTTGACCGAGGACTTCACCATGGCTCTTGCACGCTCGCCCTCCATCACCCTTTCGTCGCTGGACGTGGACCGTATCGAGGCCCTGATGGCCGGCATTCCGGCCAGCGCCTTCGCCGGCAAGGCCGCGCTGCAGGCCGAGCTGGACCGCGCCGAGGTGCTGGCGCCGGCCGACATGCCGCCCGACGTGGTGACGATGAATTCGACGGTGGAGTTCTCGATCCGCGAGACCGGCAAGACCTTCTGCCTGAGCCTCGTCTATCCGCGCGACATCGACGGCAGCGCGGACCGCGTCTCGATCTTCGCGCCCGTGGGCAGCGCGCTGCTGGGCCTCTCGGTGGGCGACGAACTGAGCTGGCCCGGCCCGGGCGGCCAGCCGATGACCGTGCAGGTGCAGCAGATCGTCTATCAGCCCGAGCGCGCGGGCGATCTGCACCGCTGAGCGGCTGAACTGCCGAAAGGCGGCATGAAAAACCGCCGCGGCAGCGCAGGGCTGCGGCGGCGGTTTCAGGGATCAGCTGTGGTTGGAACTGCGATCGGCGCTCAGCCCAGCGCCAGCCGCTCGCGCGCGGCCTGGTATTCACGGCGCAGCTTCTCGACCAGTTCGCCCGCGCCGCTGATGCGGTCGATGGCACCGATGCCCTGGCCGCAGCCCCAGATGTCCTTCCAGGCCTTTTTGGCGTCGCCGCCGAAGTTCATCTTGCTCGGGTCGGATTCGGGCAGGTGCTCCGGGTCCAGGCCCGCGGCGCGGATCGAGGGCGCCAGGTAGTTGCCGTGCACGCCGGTGAAGAGGTTGCTGTAGACGATGTCGTCGGAGGTGCCATCGACGATGGCCTGCTTGTAGGCCTCCTGCGCGCGCGCCTCGTGCGTGGCGATGAAGGCCGAGCCGATGTAGGCGAAGTCGGCCCCCATGGCCTGCGCGGCCAGGATGGCGCCGCCCGAGGCGATGGAGCCCGACAGCGCCAGCGGGCCGTCGAACCACTGGCGGATCTCCTGGATCAGCGCGAACGGGCTCTTCACGCCCGCATGGCCGCCCGCGCCCGCCGCCACGGCGATCAGGCCGTCGGCGCCCTTCTCGATGGCCTTGTGGGCGAACTTGTTGTTGATGATGTCGTGCAGCACCACGCCGCCCCAGCCGTGCACGGCCTGGTTGACGTCCTCGCGCGCGCCCAGGGACGTGATGACGATCGGCACCTTGTACTTGGCGCAGACCTGCATGTCGTGCTCCAGCCGGTCGTTGCTCTTGTGCACGATCTGGTTGATGGCGAAGGGCGCGGCGGGGCTTTCGGGGTGGTCGCGGTCGTGCGCGGCCAGGGCCTCGGTGATCTCGGCCAGCCATTCGTCCAGCAGCTCGGCCGGGCGGGCGTTGAGCGCGGGCATGGAGCCGACGATGCCGGCCTTGCACTGGGCGATGACGAGCTGGGGATTGCTGATGATGAACAGCGGCGACCCGATGACGGGCAGCGAGAGCTTTTGCAGCACGGGCGGCAGGCGGGACATGGGGAGTCTCCTTTTATGAATAAAAAGCGGCTGTAGCGCTTATCCAGCCTGCGCTTACAGCTATTATTTTAATAGCAAATCATCAGGCACGGCCAACGGCACAGGCCGTGGCGCAGCCGCTGAGGGCGATGTGCTCCATCAGAACGCGTCCAGCGCCAGTGCGGTCACGCTGGCCGCGCCTTCGACGATGGCGTCGCGCTGCGCGCCGGTGCGTACCAGCAGGTGGTCGGCATAGAAGCGCGCGGTGGCGATCTTGGCGCGCAGGAAGGCTTCGTCACGGCCCTGCGGCAGCAGCGCCTGGGCCGCCAGCAGCGCCCGGCCCAGCTGCCAGCCGGCCATCAGGTTGCCGGCCAGCATCAGGTACGGCACGCTGCCCGCGAAGACGGCGTTGGGGTCGGTCTTGGCGTGGGCCACGACGAAGTCCACCACCTGCAGGAAGGCTTCGCGCGCGGCCTTCAGGCGGCGGGCCACGGCCTGGGCGTCTTCGGTGCCGCTGGCGGCCAGATCGGCCTCGGTCTTCTCGATCTGCGCGGCGATGGCTCGGGCCGAGCGGCCACCATCGCGTGCCGTCTTGCGGCCCACCAGGTCGTTGGCCTGGATGGCGGTCGTGCCTTCGTAAATGGTGAGGATCTTCGCGTCGCGGTAGTGCTGCGCGGCGCCGGTCTCTTCGATGAAGCCCATGCCGCCGTGCACCTGCACGCCCAGGCTGGTCACTTCCAGGCTCATCTCGGTGCTGTAGCCCTTGACCAGCGGCACCATGAATTCGTAGAACGCGGCGTTGGCCTGGCGCACGTCCGCATCGGCATGGTGGTGCGATGCGTCGTAGGCGGCAGCGGCCGTGGCTGCCATGGCGCGGCAGCCCTCGGTCACGGCGCGCATGGTCATGAGCATGCGGCGCACGTCGGGGTGGTGGATGATGGGCGCACTGCCGGGCAGGCTGCCGTCCACCGGGCGGCTCTGCACGCGGTCGCGGGCGTATTGCACGGCCTTCTGGTAGGCGCGCTCGGACACGGCGATGCCCTGCAGGCCCACCGCGTAGCGCGCCGCGTTCATCATGATGAACATGTATTCGAGGCCGCGGTTCTCCTCGCCCACCAGATAGCCCACCGCCCCGCCATGGTCCCCGAACTGCAGCACCGCCGTGGGCGAGGCCTTGATGCCCAGCTTGTGTTCGATGGAGACGCAATGCACGTCGTTGCGCTCGCCCAGGGAGCCGTCGGCATTCACCAGGAACTTGGGCACCACGAAGAGGCTGATGCCCTTGACGCCCTCGGGCGCGCCGGCCACGCGGGCCAGCACCAGGTGGACGATGTTGGCGGCCATGTCGTGCTCGCCGTAGGTGATGAAGATCTTGGTGCCGAAGACCTTGTAGCTGCCGTCACCCTGCGGCTCGGCCTTGGTGCGCACCAGGGCCAGATCGCTGCCGGCCTGGGGCTCGGTCAGGTTCATGGTGCCGGTCCATTCGCCCGTGACCAGCTTTTCCAGATACGTGGCCTTGAGCTCGTCGCTGCCGGCGGTCAGCAGCGCCTCGATGGCGCCGTCGGTCAAGAGCGGGCAGAGCGCGAAGCTCATGTTGGCGCTATTGAGCATCTCGCTGCAAGCCGCGCCGATGGTCTTGGGCAGGCCCTGCCCACCAAAGTCCACCGGGTGCTGCAGGCCCTGCCAGCCGCCTTCGGCGTATTGGCGGAAGGCCTCCTTGAAGCCGGGCGTGGTCGTGACGCGGCCGTCCTTGAAGCTGGACGGATTGCGGTCGCCCTCCACGTTGAGCGGCGCCACCACGCCTTCGGTGAACTTGGCGCATTCATCGAGCACCGCCTGCGCGGTGTCCAGGCCAGCTTCCTCGAACCCGGGCAACTGGGCGACCTGGGCGATGCCGGCCAGGTGTTCGATGGCGAAAAGCATGTCCTTCACGGGGGCGACGTAGCTCATGATTCTTGTCTCCGGGCAAAAATTGTCGAAAAAAAGGCATCGCGAACGATGCCTTTGTCAGCGCTGGCTGGAAGTCAAAGAGCCTTGACGAGCTCTGGGACGGCGGTGAACAGGTCGGCCTCCAGGCCGTAGTCGGCCACGCTGAAGATCGGCGCTTCGGGGTCCTTGTTGATCGCCACGATCACCTTGGAGTCCTTCATGCCGGCCAGATGCTGGATGGCGCCCGAGATGCCTGCTGCGAGGTAGAGCTGCGGCGCCACGATCTTGCCGGTCTGGCCCACCTGCAGGTCGTTGGGGGCGTAGCCCGCATCGACGGCAGCGCGGCTCGCGCCGATGGCCGCGCCCAGCTTGTCCGCCAGGGGGGTCATGACTTCGTTGAACTTCTCGGCGCTGCCGAGGGCCCGGCCGCCCGAGACGATGATCTTGGCGGCGGTGAGTTCGGGGCGGTCGCTCTTGGTGACTTCGCGGCCGACGAAGCGGCTCTTGCCGGAATCGGCTGCGGCAGCGACCTTCTCGACGGCGGCCGAGCCCCCCGTGGCGGCAGCGGCGTCGAAGCCGGTGGTACGCACGGTGATGACCTTCACGCTATCCGCGCTCTGCACGGTGGCGATGGCGTTGCCGGCGTAGATGGGGCGCTCGAAGGTGTCCGGGCTGTCCACCTTGGTGATGTCGCTGATCTGGGCGACGTCGAGCTGCGCGGCCACGCGTGGCGCGGCGTTCTTGCCGCCGGCCGTGGCGGGAAAGAGGATGTGGCTGTAGTTGCCGGCGATGGCCAGCACCTGGGCGGCCACGTTCTCAGCCAGGCCGTCCTTGAGGCTTTCGCCGTCGGCCTGGATCACCTTGGAAACGCCGGCGATCTGTGCGGCGGCCTGCGCGGCGGCATCGGCGCCCTGGCCGGCCACGAGGACGTGGACGTCGCCGCCGCAGGCTGCGGCTGCGGTCACGGTGTTGAGCGTGGCGGGCTTGATGCTGGCGTTGTCGTGTTCAGCGATGACGAGTGCGGTCATGTTCGTGTTCTCCTGCGCTGGTTGTTCTTCAGATGACCTTGGCTTCGTTCTTGAGCTTGTCCACCAGGGTGGCCACGTCGGGCACCTTGATGCCTGCGCCGCGCTTGGGCGGTTCGGAGACCTTGAGCGTCTTCAGGCGCGGCGTGACATCGACGCCCAGGTCTTCGGGCTTGACGGTGTCCAGCGGCTTTTTCTTGGCCTTCATGATGTTGGGCAGCGTGACGTAGCGCGGCTCGTTGAGGCGCAGGTCGGTGGTGATCACGGCCGGCAGCGTGAGGGCCAGGGTTTCCAGGCCGCCATCGACTTCACGGGTGACGTTGACCGCATCGCCGCTCACCTCGACCTTGGAGGCGAAGGTGGCTTGCGGCAGGCCCGCCAGGGCGGCGAGCATCTGGCCGGTCTGGTTGGAGTCGTCGTCGATGGCCTGCTTGCCCAGGATGATCAGCTGGGGCTGTTCCTTGTCCACCAGGGCCTTGAGCAGCTTGGCCACAGCCAGGGGCTGCAGCTCCTGCGTGGTTTCCACCAGGATGCCCCGGTCCGCGCCGATGGCCATGGCCGTGCGCAGGGTCTCCTGGCACTTGGCGTCGCCGCAGCTCACGGCGATGACCTCGGTCACCACGCCTTTTTCCTTCAGCCGCACGGCTTCTTCCACCGCGATTTCGTCGAAGGGGTTCATGCTCATCTTCACGTTGGCGATGTCCACACCCGTGCCGTCCGACTTCACGCGGACCTTCACGTTGTAGTCCACCACACGCTTGACCGGGACCAAAACCTTCATTGCTGCGGCTCCTTCATTCTTGCTGGTTGAATTGACGTTACGTAAACCGGATTCATTCTATGTCCGGGCTCCCGCCCGGGCCGACCAGCGCGGCCCTCCAGGGCTTGGGGACAAAAACGAACGATCGTGCTTTTTCAGGATTATAGCCCTGCATCCGCACGTTCAAGGTGTCGCGTGCGGCTCAGCCGGCGCGGGCTGCGCGGCCGGCCGGATCTGCACCACGCGCTGCGGATAGGGGATGTCGATGCCGGCCGTGCGCAGCCCGTCGAGGATGGCGATGTTGATGGCCGAGCGCAGGTTGACCGTGCCGGCGGAGGGGTCGCTCACCCAGAAGTTGAGGCTGAATTCCAGCCCGTCCGGCGCGAAGCTGACCAGGTAGGCCACGGGCACCGGGTCCTTCAGCACGCGCGGCTGGGCGGCCGCTGCTGCGCACAGGATCTGCTGCACCTGGGCCACGTCGCTGTCGTAGCCCACGGTGATGTCGGTGGTGATGTTGAACTTGCGGTCGGCGTCCGAGAGGTTTTCCACCCGCTGGGTGATGAGCGTTTCGTTGGGCACGATGGATTCGCGCCCGTTGCCCGCCCGGATGAGCGTGTAGCGGGTCTTGATGTCAGTGATGCGGCCCTCGAAGCCATCGACGCGCACGTTGTCGCCGATGCGCAGCGAGCGCTCCAGCAGGATGACGAAGCCGCTCACGTAGTTGGATGCGAGCTTCTGCAGCCCGAAGCCCAGGCCCACGCCCACCGCGCCGCCCAGCACCGAGAGCGCCGTCAGGTCCACCCCCACGGCCGAGAGCGCGAACAGCATGCCGATGAGCAGCAGCAACGCGCGCGTGGCGTTCACGGCGACCTTGCGCATCGACAGGTCGGCCACCGCGTTGCTGAGCACGCGCCGCTCGAAGGTGGACGACACCCAGAGCGCGGTCACCATCACTGCCGCGGCCGAGAGCACGCCCTGCAGCAGCATCAGCAGATTGGTCTGCGTCTTGCCGAAACTGATGCCGATGCCGGCCAGCTCCTCGCGCACGATGGGCAGCAGCCCGACGATCCACAGCACCGCCACGCCCCAGGCCAGCCACGAGATCATGCGTTCGAGCAGTCGCATGGCCGGCGAGCGCGGGAAAGCCGTGGCGAGCACGCGCGCGAAGAAGCGGATCAGCACCAGCGAACTCAGCACCGGCACCGCCACGCGCAGCACGAAGACCGGCTGGTAGTGCTCCACGCCCGCGCGGCCCGCATAGACCAGGGCCAGCGCCAGCAGCGGAAACATCAGCCCGTCGAAGATGCGCCGGCCGAACCAGACCGAGTCGGGCGGCTGGTTACGCCCCACGGCGCGGCTGACGCCGAAGGCCACGGCCAGGCAGGCGGCCAGCACGGCCAGCTCCAGCCAGGTGCTGGAGTGGTTGAAGTCGCGCAGCAGGCGGTCGAACAGCTCGCTCACGGCTGCGCCTTCCATGCGGGCGTGCGCTTTTCGGCGAAGGCGCGGGCGCCTTCCTGGGCGGCCTCGTCCATCATGTTCAGGGCCATGGCCTGGCCGGCCAGCTGGTAGGCGGCGTCCACGCCCAGTTCGCGCTGCTGATAGACCACGGCCTTGCCGAGGGCGATGGCGGCACGGGGCTTTTGCAGGATGGCGGCGACGAGCGATTCGACCTCGGCATCGAGCGCCTCGGGCACCGCCACGCGGTTGACCAGGCCCTGGGCACGGGCGGTTTCGGCATCGATGAAGTCGCCCGTCAGCAGCATTTCCATGGCCTGCTTGGCGGGCAGGTTGCGCACCAGCGGGACGCTGGGCGTGGCGCAGAACAGGCCGTAGTGGATGCCGCTGGTGGCAAAGCGCGCCGCACGGCTCGCCACCGCCAGATCGCACTGCGCCACCAGCTGGCAGCCCGCCGCCGTGGCGATGCCCTGCACGCGCGCGATGACCGGCACCGGCAGGCGCTGGATGGCGAGCATCACGCGGCTGCACTGCGCGAAGAGCTTCTGGTAGTAGGCCTGCTCAGGCCGCTGCGCCATCGCCTTCAGGTCGTGGCCCGCGCAGAAGGCCTTGCCTTCGGCGGCCAGCACCACCACGCGAGCGCCGTCATCGCGTGCCACGTCGTCCAGCGCCTGCTGCAGCGCGGCGATCATCGGCTCGCCCAGCGCGTTGAAGCGGGCGGGGTCGGCCAGGGTCAGGGTGACGACGCCGCGGGCGTCGCGTTCGGTGCGCAGCGGGGCGCGGGTGGGGTCTTGCGGGGTGGCGGTCATGGCAGGCGGAGGGAAAGTCCCGCGTCCGCGCACGGCAGGCCGCGGTAGAAAGAGGGTTCAGAGATCGGCGAGCACGCGGATGTGCGCTTCGACGCTGCGCGCCAGCGGGTCCATCATGTAGCCGCCTTCCAGGCACGAGACGATGCGGCCCTTGCTGAAGCGCCGTGCCACGTCCTTGATGCGCTGGGTGATCCAGGTGTAGTCCTGCTCGTTGAGGCCGAGCTGGCCCATGTCGTCCTCGCGGTGGGCGTCGAAGCCGGCGGAGACGAAGATCATCTCGGGCTTGAAGGCCTCCAGGCGCGGGATCCAGAGCATCTCGACGATCTCGCGCACGTCCATGCCCTTGGTATAGGCCGCCACCGGTACGTTGAGCATGTTGGGCGCCGGGTCGGCGTCGCCGCTGAACGGGTAGAACGGGTGCTGGAAGATGCTGACCATGAGCGCGCGCGGGTCGCCCGCGAGGATGTCTTCGGTGCCGTTGCCGTGGTGCACGTCGAAGTCCACCACCGCCACGCGGTGCAGCTTGTAGCGCTCCAGCGCATAGCGCGCCGCCACGGCCACGTTGTTGAAGAAGCAAAAGCCCATGGCCTTGTTGCGCATGGCGTGGTGGCCCGGTGGGCGCACACTGCAGAAGGCATTCTCGATCTCGCCGGCCATCACCGCGTCGGTGGCCGCCAGGGCCGCGCCGGCGGCGCGCAGCGAGGCATTCCAGGTGTGGGCGTTGATGGAGGTATCGGGGTCGATCTGCGCGTGGGCCGGGCCGCCGGCCTGCAGCTCTTCGACGAGCCGGTCGGTCATGCCGCGCAGCGAGGCCACGTACATGCGGTCGTGCGCCAGCTCGATGTCGGCCAGCGACGCCTGCGGCGCCTCGAAGCGCTCCAGCGCGTCGGCCACGCCGGTGACGAGCAGACGGTCTTCGATCGCATCGAGCCGCGCCGGGCATTCCGGATGGCCCGCACCCATCTCGTGCTTCCAGCAGTCGCGGTGGGTGAAATAGCCCGTCTTGCTCACAGTCATTGCCTGTCCCCAAACTTTTTCGGATAACGTCCGGCCATGCATGCACAGCCCAAGATCCAGTCGCTTTTGAACCAGCTTAACACGGTGATTGTGGGCAAAAAGGCGCAGGTCCAGGACTGCGTGGCCTGCCTGCTGGCGGGGGGGCACCTGCTGATCGAGGACGTGCCCGGCGTGGGCAAGACCACTCTGGCGCATGCCCTGGCGCGCACCTTCGGGCTGCAGTTCTCGCGCGTGCAGTTCACCGCCGACCTGATGCCCAGCGACCTCACGGGCGTGTCGGTCTATGAGCGTGGCCGCGAGTCCTTCGTGTTCCACCCCGGCCCGGTCTTCGCCCAGGTGCTGCTGGCCGATGAGATCAACCGCGCCAGCCCCAAGACGCAGAGCGCGCTGCTCGAAGCCATGGAAGAAAAGCAGGTCTCGGTGGAAGGCGAGACACGTGCCCTGCCCCACCCCTTCTTCGTGATCGCCACGCAGAACCCGCACGACCAGCTGGGC
>JBHIWE010000081.1:0-15930 GCA_041987645.1 Acidovorax sp.
TCTAGCGCCGTTGAGTCGTCTTGCTGTGTTGGAGCACTGTCTGCGGCTTGCCGCTCGAGAGAGGGGCTGAGGGCCGCGGCTCCAAGCCTGCCTGCGCAGGCTTGGACGTGCCCGAAGAGCCGATGCTTCCAGCATCGGTGCCGAGGGGCGCAGCGCCTCAGGGGGGTGTTCATGTTTAGGCCAGCCACCGCTTGCGCCGCTTGTAGCTCTTGACGTCGCGAAAGCTCTTGCGCTCGCCGCCGCCCATGCCCAGGTAGAACTCCTTGACATCCTCGTTGCTGGCCAGGTCGCTGGCCGCGCCGTCCATCACCACGCGGCCGCTTTCCATGATGTAGCCGTAGTCGGCGTACTTCAGCGCCATGCCGGTGTTCTGCTCGGCCAGCAGGAAGGTCACTTTCTCCCGGGCGTTCAGGTCTTTGACGATGTGGAACACCTCATCGACGATCTGCGGCGCCAGGCCCATGGAGGGTTCGTCCAGCAGCACCACGCTCGGGTTGGCCATCAGTGCGCGGCCGATGGCGCACATCTGCTGCTCGCCGCCCGAGGTGTAGGCCGCCTGCGATGTGCGGCGGGTCTTCAGGCGCGGAAAGTAGGTGTACACCTTCTCCAGATTGGCCGCGATCTCGGCGCGGTCGGTGCGGGTGTACGAGCCCGTCATCAGGTTCTCTTCGATGGTCAGGTGGGCGAAGCAGTGGCGCCCCTCCATCACCTGCACCACGCCACGCCGCACCAGATCGACGGGCGAGAGGTTCTCGATGCGCTCGCCGCGCAGCTCGATGCTGCCCTTGGTGACCGCGCCGCGCTCGCCCTGCAGCAGACTGGAGATGGCGCGCAGCGTGGTGGTCTTGCCCGCGCCGTTGCCGCCCAGCAGGGCAACGATGCCGCCTTCGGGCACCTGCAGCGACACGCCCTTGAGCACCAGGATCACGTGGTTGTAGATGACCTCGATGCCGTTGACGTTCAGGACGATGTTCTTGGGTTCCATGGTGTTGCCTTCGCTGTGCCAATCGGAAGGGCTGCCGTGCAGCGCTTTCGGCTGGCGGCTGTAAAACAGCCTGGAAAACCGGCGCGGACCACGGCAGCAAACGCCGCAGAAGCGGCTTTGCCGGGCTGCTGGCGTCGTCCCTCTTCCCGCGGCGCGCAGCGCCAAGAGAGAAGGGAGAACGCCCGCAGCGCCTCAGGGGGGTGATCTCAAGACTGGCAGTCGGCCGCGTCGCGCCGCGTCATCTTCTTGTCGGCCAGGTACTTGTCGGAGCCGGCCTTGATCATGGGTTTCAGGATCTGCTCATCCGCCTGGTACCAGTCGGAGGAGAAGTTCCACTTCTTGCCGTCCCAGGTGTGCACGCGCGCCCAGGTCGATCCCATGTGGTCGGAGCAGCTCGTGGACAGAGGCCGCATGATGTCGGTGAAGCCCAGCGCGTCAAGCCGCTTCTGGTCGAGCGCCAGGTTCTCCATGCCCCAGCGCACCTGCTCGCCCGTCATGACCTTGCCCTTGCCGAAGCGCTCCTGCGCGCGGCGCACGGACTCCACGGCCAGCATCTGGATGATCACGCCGCGCGTGTACAGCACCGAGCCCACTTCGTCCTTCGGCCCCGTGCCCTGGCCCTTGTCGTGCACGTTCTTCAGGATGTCCTGGATCACCTTGGACTGCGTGCCGTAGCCGTTCAGCGCCAGCGCGTGGTAGCCCTTGGCGCCTTCGCCCACGTCGCGCACATCGGGCTCGGCACCGGCCCACCACACGCCATAGAGCTTGTCGCGGGGGAAACCCGTGGCCTGCGCTTCTTTCAGCGCTGTGGAGTTCATCACGCCCCAGCCCCACAGAAGCACGTAGTCGGGGCGGCTCTGGCGCACCTGCAGCCAGGTGGCTTTCTGCTCGACGCCAGGGGCGGTCACGGGCAGCATCTGCAGCTCGAAGCCGTGCATCTTGGCGCGTTCCTGCAGCACGGGAATGGGCTCCTTGCCGAACGGGCTGTCGTGATAGACCAGCGCGATCTTCTTGCCCTTGAGCTTGTCCAGTCCGCCGGCCTGCTTGCCGATGTGCTGGATCAGGATGTCCGCGCCCGTCCAGTAGCTGCCCATGAAGGGGAAGTTCCACTTGAAGGCCATCCCGTCCTGCGCGACCGACAGGCCGTAGCCCAGCGTCATCAGCGGGATCTTGTCCACCGGGGCTTTTTCGGTCAGGGCGAAGGTGATGCCGGTGGCCTGCGGGTCGAACAGCGCCACGCCGGGGCGGCTCTTCAGGCGCTCATAGCACTCCACGCCGCGGTCGGTGGCGTAGCCGGTCTCGCATTCCTCGAACGTGAGCTTGACGCCGTTCACGCCGCCGTCCCGGGCGTTGATCATCTTGATGTAGTCCTGCTTGCCGTTGGCCCACGGCACGCCGTTGGGCGCATACGGCCCCGTGCGGTACGACAGCAGCGGAAAGAACTGCTCCTTGGCCTGCGCGAAGGCGCTGGTCGCCACGGACACACTGCCTGCCGCCACGAGGGCAGCGATCACGAGTTTCGAAAGCTTCATTTGTCTCTCCTTGGAAATTGAATGGTCTGAAGCACGGGGGGAATGGGCAAGCCTTTCAGTCCAGCGGGCGCGGTACATCGGTGGGACGCCGAGCAAGGGCCGCCCCGCAGCGAGGGCGTCGTCCCCCTTCCCGCGTAGCGAGAGAAGGGGATTCGCGAAGCGACTCAGGGTGGTGTGTCATGTCAGTGCGGGAAGGGCCAGAGGCGCAGCTTCTGCTTGGCCGTGGACCACAGCTTGGCCAGGCCGTGCGGCTCGACGATGAGGAACCACACGATGAGCGCGCCGAAGATCATCAGCTCGGCATGCGACACGCCGGCCGTGGAGATGCCGATGCCGAACAGGCCGAGCAGTGCCGGCAGGAACTGGTTGAGCACGATGGGCAGCACCACGATGAACGCCGCACCGAAGAAGCCGCCCATGATCGAGCCCAGTCCGCCGATGATCACCATGAACAGCAGCCGGAAGGACACCTCGACCGAGAACGCTGCAGGCTCCCACGCACCCAGGTGCACGAAGGCCCACAGCGCGCCGGCCATGCCGACGATGAACGAGCTGACGGCGAAGGCGCTGAGCTTGGCGTACATGGGGCGGATGCCGATCACTGCGGCGGCCACGTCCATGTCGCGAATGGCCATCCACTCGCGGCCCACCGCGCCGCGCACCAGGTTCTTGGCCAGCAGCGCCACCACCACGAGCAGGGTCAGGCAGAAGAGGTACTTGGACTGCGCGCTCTCGATGGGCATGCCGAGCACCTGCAGTCCGTTGACCGACACCGAGCCCGAGTCGGAATGGTTGGTGAACCACTTGATGCGAAGGAACATCCAGTCGCTGAAGAACTGCGCTGCCAGCGTCGCCACTGCAAGGTACAGCCCCTTCACGCGCAGGCTCGGCAGCCCGAAGAGGATGCCGAAGAACGTGGCGCACAGCCCGCCCAGCACGATGGCGGGAATGAGCGGCAGGCCCGGCAGCCGCACGAAGAAGTTGTAGGCCCCGTAGGCGCCTACGGCCATGAAGGCGCCGGAGCCCAGCGAGATCTGCCCGCAGTAGCCCACGAGGATGTTCACCCCCAGCGCCGCCATCGACATGATGACCAGCGGGATCAGGATGGCGCGGAAGAAATAGTCGCTTGCCAGCATCGGCACGGCGACGAAGGCCACCGCCAGCAGCACCGCGATGGCGATGCGGTCCTGCGCGATGGGAAAGATCTGCTGGTCGGCGCGGTAGCTCGTCTTGAACTGGCCGTTTTCGCGGTAGATCATGGCGTGTCTCCTGTGTTCTGGTCGTTATGGGTTACACGCGGTCAATGATCTTCTCTCCGAACAAGCCCTGGGGCCTGAAGAGGAGGAAGACCAGCGCCAGCACATACGCAAACCAGATCTCGATGCCCCCGCCCACGAACGGACCCAGGTACACCTCGGAGAGCTTCTCGCCCACGCCGATGATCAGCCCGCCCAGGATGGCGCCCGGCACCGAGGTGAGGCCGCCCAGGATCACCACCGGCAGTGCGCGCAGCGCCACCGTGGTGAGCGAGAACTGCACGCCCAGCTTGCTGCCCCAGATCATTCCGGCCACCAGCGCCACCACGCCCGCCACGCACCACACGATCACCCAGATGCGGTTGAGCGGAATGCCGATGGACTGCGCCGCCTGGTGGTCGTCGGCCACGGCGCGCAGCGCGCGGCCGGTGGAGGTCTTCTGGAAGAAGACGCTCAGCAGGATCACCAGGCCGGCGGCGATGGCGGCGGCGATCACGTCTTCCTTGTTGATAAGCACGCCGCCTTCGAAGATCGAATCGAACGCGAAGATCGGCTCCTTGGGCATGCCGATGTCGATCTTGTAGATGTCGCTGCCGAAAATCGTCTGACCCAGGCCTTCCAGGAAGTAGGTGATGCCCAGCGTCGCCATGAGCAGGGTAGCGCCTTCCTGGTTCACCAGATGGCGCAGCACCAGACGTTCGATGCACCAGGCCACGATGAACATGAGCGCGCCCGCCAGGATGAAGGCCACGACGCCGGCGAAAAGGACGCTCTCGATGCCGGTCCACTTCGGAATCCATTCCGAGAGCCGCGCCATCGCGAGCGCGGCGAACAGCACCATCGCCCCCTGCGCGAAGTTGAAGACGCCCGAGGCTTTGTAGATCAGCACGAAGCCCAGCGCCACCAGCGAATACAGCATGCCGGCCATGAGCCCGCCGATGAGGGTTTCCAGAAAGAATGCCATGGTGGTCCTCAGTGCGATGTGCCGAGATAGGCGCTGATCACGTCTTCGTTTCTGCGCACTTCGTCCGGCGTGCCGTCGCCGATCTTCTTGCCGTAGTCCAGCACGACCACGCGGTCGGAGATGTCCATCACCACGCCCATGTCGTGCTCGATGAGCACGATGGTGGTGCCGAACTCGTCGTTCACGTCGAGCACGAAGCGGCACATGTCCTGCTTTTCCTCGACGTTCATGCCCGCCATCGGCTCGTCCAGCAGCAGCACTTGCGGCTCCATGGCCAGGGCCCGGCCCAGATCCACGCGCTTTTGCAGGCCGTAGGGCAGCTGGCCCACGGGGGTCTTGCGCCAGGCCTGGATCTCCAGGAAGTCGATGATGTGTTCGACGAATTCCCGGTGGCGGATCTCCTCGCGCTCGGCCGGCCCCCATCGCAGCGCCTGCAGCAGCAGGTTGCTTTTGATCTTCAGGTTGCGGCCCGACATGATGTTGTCGATCACGCTCATGCCCTTGAAGAGCGCCAGGTTCTGGAAGGTGCGCGCCACGCCCATCTCGGCCACTTGCCGGCTGTTCATGTGCGAGAAGGTCTGGCCGCGGAAGGTGATGGAGCCTTCCTGCGGCGCATAGACGCCGTTGATGCAGTTGAGCATGGAGCTCTTGCCCGCGCCGTTGGGGCCGATGATGGCGCGGATCTCGTGCTCGCGCACGTCGAACGAGATGTCGGTCAGCGCCTTCACGCCGCCGAACCGCAGGCTGATGTTGCGCACGTCGAGGATGACGTCGCCGATCTTCTTGGGTGTGGTCATGGGGCCGTCGTTGCGGTGCTTGAGAGGGGATCGCGTCAGGCGGCGCGCTGCGCGGCGGCGGGATAGGTTCGGGCGTCGGCCAGCTGCAGCGTGGCGCTGACGCTGCCCTTGCGGCCGTCCTCGAACTTCACCTGCGTTTCGATGAACTGCTCGGTGCTGCCGGCGTAGAGCGCATCGACCAGCACGCCGTATTTCTCGGCCACGAACTTGCGGCGCACCTTGCGGGTGCGGGTCAGCTCGTCGTCGTCGGGGTCCAGTTCCTTGTGCAGCACGAGGAAACGCGCCACCTGCGTGTCCGCCATGCCGGGCTCGGCGGCGAGGTCGGCATTCACCTGGGCGATGCAGTCGCCGATGAGCGCGATCACCTGCGGCTTGGCGGCCAGATCGACGTAGCCGCCGTAGGGCAGGCCCTGGCGCTCGGCCCAGTTGCCCACGGCCTCGAAGTCGATGTTGACGAAGGCGCAGACCTGATCGCGCCCGTGGCCGAAGCACACCGCTTCCTTGATGTACTGGAAGAACTTGAGCTTGTTCTCGATGTAGTTGGGCGCGAACATGGCGCCGCCGGCCAGCCGGCCCACATCCTTGGCGCGGTCGATGAGGCGCAGCTGGCCGGCGGCATCGATCACGCCCGCATCGCCGGTGCGGAACCAGCCGGCTGCGTCGATCACCTCGGCCGTGGCGTCGGGGCGCTTGTAGTACTCCTTGAGCACCGACACGCCCTTGACCAGCACTTCGCCGTTGTCGGCGATCTTCAGCTCGATGCCCGGCGCCGCTGCGCCCACGGTGTTCAGCTGCACCTGCCCGTTGCGCTGGATGCAGACGTAGGCGCAGGTCTCGGTCTGGCCGTAGAGCTGCTTGAGGTTCACGCCGATGGAGCGGAAGAAACGGAACAGATCGGGCCCGATGGCCGCGCCTGCCGTGTAGGCCACGCGGATGCGCGACAGGCCCATCACGTTGCGCAGCGGGCCGTAGATGGCCGCGTCGGCGAGCGCGTAGCAGAAACGGTCCCAGCCGCCCACAGGCCTGCCGTCGAGCAGGTCGGCGCCCACGCGGCGCGCCAGCGCCATGCAGCGCTCGAACAGCCAGCGCTTGGTGGCCGAGGCATCCTCCATGCGGATGGAGACCGAGGTCAGCATGCCCTCGAACACGCGCGGCGGCGCGAAGTAGTAGGTGGGGCCGATCTCGCGCAGGTCGATCTGTACCGTGGCCGCTGATTCGGGGCAGTTGATGGTGAAGCCCGCCACCAGCCACTGCGCGGTGGAAAAGAGGTGGTCGCCCACCCAGGCCGGCGGCAGGTACGAGATCACGTTGTCGGCGGGCGAGAGGCCGTCCACCTCCACGCCGCCGCGCGCCGAGGCGATGAAGCTCGCGTGCGTCTGGCACACGCCCTTGGGCTGGCCGGTGGTGCCCGAGGTGTAGAGGATCACCGACACGTCGTCGGGCGCCACCTGCGCGGCCAGGGCCTCCCAGGCGCCGGGGTGCTCGCGGTCCCACGCGGCGCCCAGCGCCAGCAGCTCGGCCGTACTGATGAGACCCGGCTGGTCGTAATGACGCAGGCCGCGCGGGTCGTCGTAGATGATGTGGGCGATGCCGGGCACCGATTCGCGCACTTCGAGCAGCTTGTCCACCTGCTCCTGGTTCTCGGCGAAGGCGACGGTCACGTCCGCGTCCTGCATGACGAACACCATCTCGGCGGCCACTGCGTCCTGGTAGAGCGGGATCGGCACGCCGCCCACGCTCTGCACGGCGACGAAGCCCAGATAGACGTGCGGCCGGTTGTCGCTCACGAACGCCAGGTTCTGCCCCCGCTCGAAGCCCAGCGCCCGCAGGCCACAGGCCATGTGCCGCACCGTGCTCGCGGCCTCGCGCCAGGTCCGGGTCTGCCAGATGCCGTATTCCTTCTCGCGCAGCGCCGGCGCGTCGGGGCGCTCGGCGGCATGGCGCAGCAGCAGGTGGGGGAACGTGGTCGTCATTCCGGCTCCTATGGGTGGGGTGGGGGCGTGCCGGGCCGCAAGGCCGGGGGCGCCGCAGTGCGGGGCAGGGGCAGTCCGCAGACTTCCTGCCCTGCGTTGAGCCCATGGTAGGAATCACTTTGACGCCAACCTGTCTTCACAACGACAATTTGCGGGAAACACCTGACGGGTCTAACCCTGCGCTGCAGCGCAGCAAGCGAGGGGCTTTGAGGAGGCGATCCGCCATGCGGCAGCGGTATCCTCGCGCCCCATGTACGCCCCGTTCTTCGGCCTCGAGCACGCGCCGTTCTCCATCGCGCCGGACCCCCACTACCTCTTCATGAGCGACCGCCACCGCGAGGCGCTCGCCCACCTGCTCTACGGCCTGGACGCAGGCGGGGGCTTCGTGCTGCTCACCGGCGAGATCGGCACCGGCAAGACCACCGTGTGCCGGTGCTTCCTGGAGCAGATCCCGGCGCACTGCAATGTCGCCTACATTTTCAATCCCAAGCTCACGGCCACCGAGTTGCTGCGCTCGATCTGCGACGAGTTCGGCGTGGCCCACGCCCCGGCCGTGCCGGGCGCGGAGACCGTCAAGGACTGCCTGGACCCGCTCAACGCCTTCCTGCTGGCGCAGCACGCGGCCGGACGCAACAACGTGCTCATCATCGACGAGGCGCAGAACCTCGCGCCCGACGTGCTGGAGCAGCTGCGCCTGTTGACCAATCTGGAGACCAGCGAGCGCAAGCTGCTGCAGATCATCCTGATCGGCCAGCCCGAGCTGCGCGGCATGGTCGCCAGCCCCGAGCTGGAACAGCTGGCGCAGCGCGTGATCGCGCGCTTCCACCTCGACGCGCTCAGCGAGCAGGAAACCGCCCAGTACATCGCCCACCGCATGGGTGTGGCGGGCCTGGCCGGGCCGCAGCCCTTCGATCGGCGCGCCCTGCAGCGCGTGCACCGGCTGGCGCGCGGGGTGCCCCGCCGCATCAATTTGCTGTGCGACCGCGCGCTGCTGGGCGCCTATGCGGCCGGCGTGCGCGTGGTGACGGATGCCATCGTGCGCCGTGCCGCGCGCGAGGTGTTCGGCGCCGCGCCGGGGCCAGCCGACCATCGGGCGCGCCGCTGGCCTGCCGCCGTGGTGGGCTCCTTGGGCGCGCTGGCCGGCGCGGCCGTGGTGGCTGCGGGTGTCTGGGCCTGGCAGGCGCAGGGGCCCGCTGCTTCGGCCGCTCCTGCGGCACCGTCTGCGACGGCGGGGACGGCCCTGGCCGGCGCCTCGGCACCGGCTTCCACTGCATCGGCCGCGGGCTCTGCGGCGCGTGGGCTGGCGGCGTTTCTGGCGGCGCAGCCGGCGGGCGAGGGCACGGCATGGTCCGACCTGGCCCGCGCCTGGGGCGCCGCCCCTCCTGCTGGCGCGGCCGCCGCGCACGGCGATGACTGCCCGGCCTGGCTGGCTGTGGCCCGCCTGGCCTGCTACGCCGTACCCCGCGCCAGCCTGAGCCTGCTGCGCCAGCTCGACCGGCCTGCGCTGCTGACCCTGCACCCCGCCGGCGGCGCGGCGCCCGTAGCGGCCGTGCTGCGCCAGCTGGACGGCAAGTTCGCCACGCTCGAAGGCGCGGCCGGAAGCACCGTGCGCGTGCCGGTGGCCGAGCTCGCGCAGGTCTGGCGGGGCGATATGGTCACCGTCTGGCGCGCGCCCGAGGGTGTGGCAACCGGGCGGGATGTGGCCATCCTGCCTGCAGGCCGCGACTGGATCGACCAGCATCTGCCGCCCGACGCCGCAGCCGGGCGCGAAGGCGGTTCGGAGCAGGAACGCCGCGCGCGCATCCGCCGCTTCCAGGTAGCCCAAGGCCTCACGCCCGATGGCAGCGCCGGGCCGCTCACCCTCATGCAACTCAACCGCGCCGCCGGCGTGAGCGAACCGCGCCTCAGCACCGGAAACTGAAACACCATGTCCTACATCCTTGATGCGCTGCGGCGCGCCGAAGCCGAACGCGGGCGCGGCGCCGTGCCCGGCCTGCACACCCCGGGCACTCCTGCGCCGGGCCAGGCGGATGGCGCCACGCCCGGCCGCGCCCAGGCCGTGGCGGTGGCCGCGCTGGCAGCAGTCGCCGCAGCGGCGCTGGCTGCAGGCGGCATGTGGTGGTGGCAGAGATCGGCGGGTCCGGCCGCGCGCGCCGCCTCCGATGCCCGTGCTCCGGCTGTCGCGCAGGCGCCCGCCCCGGCGGCATCGGCCGCCGGGGCGGCAGCGGTGCTGCCTCCGCCCCCGCCGCCTGCGCCGGCACCCGTCCCGGCCCCCGTCAGGCCACCCGTTGCTCCCCGGCCTGCTGAAAGCCGTGCCGTGCCGTCGCCTTCTGCACCGCCGCCGGCGGCCGCCCGGCAATCGGTGGCCCCCGAAGCGGCACTGGCCCGGCCCGCCACACCGGCGCCGGCGCCGGCCCGGCCTGGCGCGACCGCTGGCACCGTCTTCGCGCCGGGCGATCTGCCGGCTTCGGTGCGCGAGCAGTTGCCCACGCTGCAGATCGCCGGGGTGACCTATTCGTCCAACCCGGCCTACCGCATGGCCATCGTCAACGGCCAGGTGCTGCACGAGGGCGATGCCGCCGCGCCGGGCCTCACGCTGGAGCGCGTGGAGCCGGGCCGTACGGTCTGGGGCTTCCAGGGCTATCGCTACGCCGTGCCCCCCAGATAGCTGCTTTCTGAGAGTGGTATTGGCTTGCGGCCTTTTCCCATCCACGGCTTTGCGCTATTGAATTCGTAGCATTCTGGCCGCCGCGCCGGGCCATCGTGGTATTCCCCCATCCGCCCGGGCCACATCCTGTTCCATGCTCGGGCGGATGAACCAGGATCTCTCCTTGCATCAGCGCCGCCGCGCGCCTACGGCGCAGGAACTCGCCGGCATTCCGTGGCTGGATGCGCTGCTGCCACTGGAGCGGGAGCGGGCGGTGCGCGCGCTCTGCGTGGGCGATGCGCTGGGGGGCGACTACGTGTGCCGGGTCGGGCGGCCCGTCACGTACTGGTTCGGCGTGGTGGAGGGGCTCCTGAAGATGAGCACCGACAACGAGCAGGGCCAGACCATGACCTTTGCAGGAATGCCGCCAGGCGGCTGGTTTGGCGAGGGCACGGTGGTCAAGCGCGAGCCCTATCGCTACCACGTGCGCGCATTGCGCCGCAGCGTGGTGGCGGGCCTGCCGCTGGAGACCTTCCATTGGCTGCTCGATCATTCCATCGGCTTCAACCGGTTCGTGATGGGGCAGCTCAACGAGCGGCTCGGTCAGTTCATCGCCGCCCGCGAGATCGACCGCATGACCAACCCTGACCTGCGCGTGGCGCGCAGTCTGGCGGCGCTCTTCAATCCCGTGCTCTATCCCGGCGTGGGTGCGGTGCTGCGCATCACCCAGCAGGAGCTTGCCTACTTGGTGGGGCTATCGCGCCAACGCGTGAACGAGGCCCTGGCGGCGCTGGAGGCGCAAGGGGCGATCCGCGTGGAATACGGCGGGCTGCGGGTGCTTGATCTGGCGGCGCTGCGCAGCGGGGACTTCGCTGCCGCTGCAGAGGCTGCCGCCACCGGTACCGGCACGCGCGCCCGCCGCAGCCGCCGGGCGCGCACGGCGGCTGCGCTGACGCTCAGTGGTTGCTGAGCTGAGGCCGGCGTGGTGCGGCCGGTTGCAGCCGCATTGCGGGCTGGACCTGGGGGCGCGTTGAAGGAGCGAGAGGCAGGCGGGCGTCGCTGTTGCCGCTGCCGCCCTGGTCCGGGTCGCGTGAGAGGCGGAACTGGCCGACCGCATGCATCAGCCGGTCTGCCTGCTCCTTCAGGCTGGTGGCGGCGGCCGAGCTTTGCTCGACCAGGGCCGCGTTCTGCTGCGTCATGCCGTCGAGTTCGCCCATCGCCTGGCTCACCTGCATCACGCTCTGGCTCTGCGACTGGGCTGTGGCGGTGATCTCGCCCATGATGTCCGAGACGCGGCGCACCGAATCCACCAGCTCGCGGATGGTCTGGCCCGCGTGGCCGACGAGGGTGCTGCCCTGGTCCACCTGCTGGCCGCTGGCGAGGATCAGTTCCTTGATCTGGCGCGCGGCATCGGCAGAACGGCCGGCCAGCGCCCGGACTTCGCTGGCCACCACCGCAAAGCCCCGGCCCTGTTCGCCTGCGCGGGCTGCTTCCACGGCGGCATTGAGCGCGAGGATGTTGGTCTGGAAGGCGATGCCGTCAATCACCGAGATGATGTCCCCGATCTTGCGCGAACTGGCGCTGATGGTGTCCATGGTGTGGACTACCTGCGCCACCACTTCGCCGCCGCGCGTGGCCGCTTCGGAGGCGGCAGTGGTCATCTGATGCGCCTGGTGCGAGGCTTCGGCGCTTTGCGTCACGGTGTGCGTGACCTCGCCCAGGGCGGATGCGGCCTGTTGCAGGCTGCGCGAGGTGTGTTCCGTGCGCTGGCTCAGGTCCAGGTTGCCGGAGGCGACCTCGCCGCTGGCCCCGAGGATGGATCCGGCCGTGGTGCTGATCTCGCCCACCAGCGCGCGCAAGCGGTCTTGCATGGCGGCGATGGCGAGCAGCAGCCGGCCGGTCTCGTCGTGGATGCGGACTTCGACCTGCGAGGTCAGGTCGCCCCGGGCGATGCGCTCGGCCACCACCACGGCGCGGCCGATGGGCTGCGTGATGCTGCGCGTGGCTCGCCAGGCGATCAAGCAGCCCAGCGCCAGGGCGACCACCACCAGCAGCGCGCTGGTGAGGCGCGCGCGTTGCTGGGTGGCGCTGGCGGTTTCCACGGCCGTGGCGTTCAGCGTCTGCTGCAGTTGTTCCATCTTGCCCAGTTGCGTGCGCCATGCGGATTCCAGCGGCGCCACGCGTGTCATCAGGCCCAGCGTGGCGGTGACGGTGTCGCCATCTGCGATGGCCTTGCCCGAGGCGATCACTTCCGGCGTCACCTTGCGAGCCAGGGCCTGCGTTTCGGCGAACATCTGCTGCTCTTGCGGGGTGCTTCCCGCCTCGTCCAGCAGCGCCTTCAGCCGGGTTTCGTCACGCGTGTAGTTGTCCAGGGCCTTGCTGGTGGCTGCGATCTGCTCGTTGGCGCGCTGGGGGTCCATCTCCGAGAGCATGGCTGCGGAGCGGCTGTGCAGGCCCATCGCGCTCACGCTGTCCAGCAGACTGTTGACCAAACGCGTCTTGGCTGCACTGGTGGCGGTGATGTACTGCATCTGCGTCTGGATGGAGGACTGCGCCCACAGCCCCACCAGCGCGATGGCAAGTACGAGCACCAGCATGCAGCCGAACCCCAGCCAGAGGCGCGTGGCGATGGAAAGGGACCGAAGGCGGTTCGATTGGGACATGTTGTATGACTTTCGGGGAATTGCTGCCAGGGGCCGCAGCAAGATAGATGCCTTGATTTTCACTCTTCTGTTACAAAAAAGGAGAGCCCTCGGGCAGCCCCTGACAATGACAGCTGGCAGCACGTGTCCGACCATAACCATTTAGAGTATCAACCGTGCCAAGCCGTGGCGTAATTTTTAGCTATCAATTCAGTAGCATTCATAATGCTTGGCCGAGCCGCTCGCTACGTGAGCTGGCGGTTCTATCATGGCTGTTTGTGTAACACGTAAGGGTTTTGCATGCGTTCCGTGAGCGGCGTCGGCCGGCTTGTCGGCCAGATTTCGATGGTCGCCCTGTCTCTGGGGCTGTCCGTGCAGGCATGCGCCGCCACCGTGCAGGTCATCGTGCAGGATGGGGCTGGAAAGCCCTTGCCTGGTGCAGTGGCGTTTCTGGAGTCGCCCGAGGCCAAGCGCCTGGTGCGGCCTTTGGCGGGGGCGGAGATCGTCCAGCAGAAGCTGCGCTTCAACCCGGACGTGCTGGTGGTGCCCGCGGGCACGGCGGTGCGCTTCCCCAACCACGACACCGTGCGGCACCACGTGTACTCCTTCTCGCCGGCCAAGAAGTTCGAGCTCAAGCTCTATGCGGGCGTTCCGGCCAACCCGGTGCTGTTCGATCAGCCGGGCGTGGTGGTGCTGGGCTGCAACATCCACGATCAGATGGTGGGCTGGGTGCTGGTGATGGAGACGCCCTATTACGTCCAGGGCACAGCGCCCGACGGCAGCCTGCGCCTGGACAACGTGCCTGCCGGCAGCTACCAGTTGCGCGTGTGGCACGAGACCTTGCCGGTTGGGGTGGGCGCCCATGCCCAGGCCCTGACCGTTTTCGAGCCCGGCGGAGCGCCCGTCGTGGTGCGTCTGGGAGCGGTGAAACCGTGAAGCGCTTGGCGCTGCCGCGCAGCCTTATCTTCCGACTGGTGGGCCTGTCCCTGCTGCTGCTGCTGATCGTGCAGCTGGCCGGCTTCGCGGTGGTGCGCGCGACCATCGACCGCAACGCGCATGCCCAGATCGATGCCGCGCTCTACGGCGACGAGCGTGCCTGGCCGCGCGTGCTTGAGCACAATGCCGACCGCCTGACACAGGGCGCGACCCTGCTGGCGTCCGACTATGGTTTCCGCTCTGCTGTGCTGTCGGGCGACGTGGAGACGATGCAGTCGGTGCTCGACAACCATGGGCGCCGCATCGGCGCCACTGTGACGGCGATGCTGGACCTGGGTCGGGTGCTGGTGGCCTCGAGCACCAAGGACGTCAGCGGCGACCATTCGGCGGCGCTGCTGCAGGCGGTGAGCCAGGTCGGCGCCACCTCGGACATCGGCCGCATCGTGCTGGTGGAGGGGGTGCCCTATCAGTTCGTGATGGTGCCCATGCGGGCGCCGCTCACCATCGGCTGGGTGCTGATGGGCTTTCCGATCAGCCAAGCGCAGCTTGAAGAGCTTCAGCGGCTGCGCTCGGTGGACATCGCGCTGGTGGTCAGGCTCGCCGACGGCAGCCTGTCGGTGCCGGTCAGTACCCTGCCGGCCGATGCGACGGACGAGCTGCGCCGGACAGGTGCCGTGCGCGAGCTGCACACTGCGCAGGGCGTGCTGCTGGCCCGCGTGGTTCCCATGGACAGCGTCGGAGGACAGGTGGAGGCCGTGATCCTGCGCTCGGTGGACGAGGTCGTTGCCCCCTACCGCCGGCTGCAGGTGCTCCTGGGCGCGATCACGCTGGCGGGCCTGCTGCTGTTCGCCGCGGCCAATGCCTGGATGGCGCACCGCCTCACCATTCCGCTGCGCTCGCTGATCGCGGGCACCCAGCGGCTGTCCAGCGGCAACTATGCCGTTCCCATGGAGCACATGGAACGCCGCGACGAGATCGGTAACCTGGCGCGTGCTTTCGACCACATGCGCGTGGACATTGCCGGTCAGCAGGCCGAGATCCACCGGCTGGCCCACACCGATCGGGTCACGGGCTTGCCCAATCGAGAACATTTCCGCCGCCTCGTGGTGCAGGCGCTGGAGAACGAGGGGCCTGACGCGCGCCTGGCCGTGCTGTCGCTGGACCTGCACCGTTTCCGGCACGTCAACGACGTGCTGGGCTATGCGGTCGGCGACCACCTGCTGCGCTCCGTGGCCGAGCGAATCGCCGGGCAGTTCCGCACCGAGGCGGATGTGGTGGCCCGCGTGGGCGGCAATGCGTTCGGCATCCTGCTGCCGGGCTCCAGCGCCGAAGAGGCCGCCGCCGTCGCGCAGCGGGTGCAGCGCGCCTTCGAGACACCGCTGGCGCTGGGCGACCAGACGCTGGACATCAGCGCCGGCATCGGCATCGCATGCTGCCCGGGGCCGGCCAAGGATGCCGACACCCTGCTCAACCATGCCGAGATCGCGATGTACGCAGCCAAGCAGCATCTGGGTGGCATCAGGCAGTACGACACGTCCATGGACTCGTCGAGTCCGCAGAGCCTGTCGATGCTGACCGACCTGCGGCGCGCGGTGGACCAGGGCGAGCTGCGGGTCCATCTGCAGCCCAAGGTGGGCCTGAGGGGTTCGCCGGCGGTGTCCGCCGAGGCGCTGCTGCGCTGGCAGCACCCCGAGCGCGGCCTGGTGCCGCCGATGCTGTTCATCCCCTTCGCGGAACAGACCGGCTTCGTGCGGCAGCTCACGCTCTGGGTGTTCGGCGAGGTGGCCCGCCTGTTGTCCGGGCCCGCGCTGCAGGGCTCGGGGCTGCGCGTGTCGGTCAATCTCTCCGCCCACGACCTGCTGGACCCGGAGCTGCACAACAAGCTGGGCGAGGTGCTGCGGCGGCAAGGGCTCTCTGCCCGGTCGTTCGGGCTGGAGATCACCGAAAGCGCGATCATGGACGACCCCGCGCGCGCCGCCGCCATGCTGCAGCGGCTGGCGGATATGGGCTTTCGCCTGTCCATCGACGACTTCGGCACGGGCTATTCATCCCTGGGCTACCTGCGCCGCCTGCCGGTGCACGAACTCAAGATCGACAAGTCGTTCGTCATGGACATGGCCTCGGCCGACGGCGAAGCGCCGCTTGCAAATACTGAACATTGGCCTTGGCACTTCGCGTATTCAGCGACAGCCACCCAT
>JBHIWE010000082.1:0-15876 GCA_041987645.1 Acidovorax sp.
TGTCGGCCAGCAACTGCACGCGGTAGCGGCCGTTGAGCGCCAGATGCGCCAGCACCGAATAGACCACATAGAGACCGGAGCCCAGACCAAAGAACGCAGTGGTGCGCAAGGCGGCGTCCAGAGCATTGCGGCCTTCGTGGGTGGGCACGGCCATGCTGAAGATGGCCGAGAAAATCAGCGCAATGGCGACCGGCACACCCCGCTTGCCCCAGGCCATGGCCAGGAAGGAAACGAAGGCCGCCACCACGATCAGCACCCCCAGGGACACGGGATCGTCCTGCAGCAGCTGCACGCCGAAAAAGAGCGGCAGGCCCAGCAGCGGCGCCGGGAGCATCTGCCAGAACTTGCCGCGGCGCGGCCCTGGCAGGTCCGGCGGCGTGGTGACGATCACGCCTACCGCTGCGGCGGAGGCGGCTGCCGCACCGATGAAGACATGGACGCCCGCCGCGATCAGCATCAGCCCCAGTGCGACCGACAGCCCGTTGGCGACGTAGTGGCTCAGGGCACCGCGCATGGCGGCGCGCAGGCGGCGGGACAGGGAAGCGTTCGGGGTCTGAAAGAGTTTCACGATCACAGTGTGAAAGGGCGGCCATCGCCGGGCAACCGGGCGGCACCGGATGGTGCCACGCCCGTGCCGCGCCGGCCTCCGCTGTTCAGCAAGGCCGTCAGCCCAACTGCTCCACGGACATGTATTGCTGGCGCCAGGCTTCAAAGGGCAGCGTGTCGGCGGCCTCAATGGCCTTTTGCTCCGCGATCGACTGCGCCACGTAGCCTGCATGGCGTTGCTGCTGGTCGGCCGACCAGGGCTGCGCGAGCAGATAGTCGCGCGCGGCGGCCGATCGCTCCAGCGCGAATGCCGTGAAGTTGCCCGCATGACGCTCGGCGAGTACCTGCAGCACGCGGGCCGAAGGCGTCTGCTCGGGCGTCGCCACCAGGGCCTGCGCCGCGGCCAGGGCCTGGGCGTGGGCGTCGGTGTGCTGGGCGGCATCCAGGGCCTGGGCGATGGGGGCGCACTCGGCCAGCAGCTCGGCGGCCCAGTCGGTCAGGGCCACGCTGCGGCCGGCGCGCATGAGCTGCAGGCCGGGCTCTCGGCCGCGCTCAGCGGCCAGGTGCTGGTTGTGCTTGAGCTCGGCGATCTCGGCAGGCGTGTCGGGCGGGCTGTCCGAGAGCAGGCAATGCAGCAGGAAGACGTCCAGCAGTCGCATGGTCTGCGCGTTGATGCCCACCGGCTCGAACGGGTCCAGGTCCATCAGCCGCACCTCGACGTATTCGACGCCGCGCTCGCGCAGGGCATGCAGCGGGCGCTCGCCCGTGCGCACGGTGCGCTTGGGGCGGATGGTGCCGTAGAACTCGTTCTCGATCTGCAGCAGGCTGGTCCCCAATTGGTTGTATTCGCCGCCGAGGTTCATCACGCCCACGGCCTCGTAGTCCGGGTAGGGCCGCGTCAACGCGTCGTGCAGCGAATCGGCGTAGCCCTTGAGCCCGTTGTAGCTCACCGCCAGCGTGGCCTGGGCATCGCTCTGGTAACCCAGGCGCCCCATGCGCAACGACGTGGCATGCGGCAGGTACAACGCATTGCGGCCATCGCCCAGCGGCTGCAGATGGTGCTCGCGCCCCGCCACGAAACAGGGGCACAGCGCCGGCGATGCGCCGAAAAGGTACAGCAGCACGAAGGCGCTGCGGCGGAAGTTGCGGATCAGCGCAAAGTACTCCTCGCTTGTCACGCCGGGCAGCGACCAGTTGTAGTGGATGCCCGAAATGGTCTGCATACGCCGACCATAACGGTGGCCCAGGCCCATCCGATAGACGCTCTTGGCCCGCCCGATGTTGGACGAGCCGTAGCGCCCCAGGGGAATGGTCTCATCGGTAGGCAGGCCGCAGGGCATGCTGGACACCCACATCATCTCCCCGCCGCCTGGCTGCTGTGCCAGCGCCCGGTACGTGAACTGGTGGACTTCGACCAACTCGTCGAGGGTGGCCTGAGCGCTGCGGTGCGCGCCGGTGATCAACTCGAGCTGTGACTCGCTGAAATCGGTGGTGATCAACGGGTGGGTCAGTGCGGCCCCCAGGGCGTCGGGATGCGGAGTGAGGGCCAGGGCCCCGGAGGGCAACACGCGCAGGCCCTCTTTTTCCACGCCCCGGCGGATACCTGCCAGGCGGTCCGAGGATTGCGCGCCGATGCGCTCGTGTAGTTTTGTCATGTATTTATCCGCTGGTCCATCTCTTGTGGAGGCGGAACTTAGCACGGCGCTGCCGCCTGCGTAGTGGGTCGAGCGGGAGCCGTGGCCGGACGGCGGGGCACTTGGACCTCAGCACCACGAGGCCCGCGTTGCGTGTAGGGACACCCCTGCAGGCCGTCCCGCAGCAAGCCCGCAGGTCTCGGGGATTTTTTTCCACACGGCGGAATAACGGCCTTCAGGCAGCACACTATGGGCGACGGCGACGATGCCCTTGCCGCCTCGCATACCCACCACCAGAACCGCCCATGCCTCTCACGCCTTCCGAAAGCAAGAACCCCATCACGACGCAGGAGCGGCGGAGGGTCGAAGAGTTACGGGGCGTCCAGATGCGCCCAGGCGCGGTGCAGATTCAATTGGTCAGCATTGCGCTGCTGGCGATGGCGATCGCGCTGTCTCGGTATGTGAACCTGCCTGTCCGCCACGACCTGTATGGGCTACTGGCCCTGCTGAGCCTGGGCCTGGTCGCGGCACTGTGCATGGCCGTCTGGGGAACAGCCCGCCAATTCAACCATAGCGGCTTGCTGCATGGCCTGGCCGTCACCCTGGCCTATCGGCTCCTGGCGGACAAAGTCCCGAATCCGGGCTTCTGGCTGATTCCGCTGGCCATGCTGATCACCTTCACCACAGCCGTCTTCTTCACCCACTTCTGGAACCACACGATCTTCAACGTCTTGTGCTGGGCGTTGATGACCGACTTCGGCGCCGTCAGCAGCGGTGTGCCGGAACAGCAGCCGCTCCTGCTACTGCTGATCGTGGCAGGCATAGGACTGGCTGCGGCCGCGTGCCTGGCATGCGATATCGTGCATCGCAAGAACCTGCTGCTCACGGTGCGCCTCCAGAGGCTGGCCGATTTCGATGTGCTGACCACATTGCACAACCGCCGGTCCTTCCTGCAAATCGTCGAATCGGCGATTCACAAATGCACCGACGAGCAGACAGACGACACCAGGCAGGCCCTGCACTTTGCTCTGCTCGACATTGACGACTTCAAGCAGATCAACGACACGCAGGGCCACGGCGCTGGCGACTTGGTATTGCAGGAAACCGCGGCGGCCATCCGCTCTTATTGCGGGACGCACCCCTGCGGACGCCTGGGCGGGGAGGAATTCGGCATCCTGCTCTACGGCCTGGATGACGCTGCCGTACATGCCTTCATGGATGGCCTGCTTCCCCTGCTCGCAAAGGCAGCAATCGACGGGCCTCACATCACGGTGAGCGCAGGCGTATCGCGACTGCGCAAAGGCGATCAACTCAGCGACTTCGTACAGCGTGCAGACCAGCAGCTCTATCAAGCCAAGCGCTCAGGCAAGGACCGGTGGCAAGGCCAGTTCTAGCAGCCCCCGGCCCGCCGCGCCCTCGAAACCGCTTCCGGGTCCGAAGCACAGGGTTATCCCTAGGATCACTGGATAACGATGTGGATAACCCTGAAAAACAGCCGAACGACAGATCCAACCCATTGATTTGTAAGGATTCTTGACGCAATGCTGAAAAATGAGGCATCGACCACGACCGACCGCCTCCGGTTATCCCTGTCCGTGCTGGACAAGCATGTGGATAACGCTGAACAAGCCCTGTATGACAAATTCAAGTCATTGATTTATATAGAAATTGCCTGAACTGCTCAAAATTGAGGCAGAACTGCAGCAGTGCCCCATGGCGGCGTCGTGGAGCGCCAGCCCTATTGCTTCCATCGCGCCTGCCTCCCCTCTTCAGGCGACTCCGTGCCCGGGAACACCAGGAAGCGACGAACCAGTCTTCCCTGGTTATCCCTCCCCGCGCTGGACAATCATGTGAATAACCTTGGACAAGGCCTGTACGGCTAACGTAAGCCATTGATTCACAAAGAAATCAAACCCATTGACCAAAAAACAGGCAGACCCACATCGACTTATCCCTGTCCGCGCTGGACAATCATGTGGATAACACTGAACAAGCCTTGTATGACCGCTGCAAGTCATTGATTCACAAGGCCATTGGCTGATCTGCCCAAAATTAAGGCAGTTCTGCAATTCATCGGGTGCGCGCCATCACGGTGGCAGGGCACTCCCAATTTCATAGCATTACTCCCACATCCTGAAGGGCCCACGCAGGGAAGATGTCCCAAACGGGCTGTCAAAGTTCACCCGGTTATCCCTCTGCGCGCTGGACAATCATGTGGATAACCGTGGACAAGCCCTGTACGGCCGCTGCAAGCCCTTGATTTACAAGGAAACTCCACGCATTGATTAAAAACCAGGCAGCCCATCCCCCACTTATCCCTGTTCACGCTGGACAATCATGTGGACAACCTTGCACAAGTCTTGTATGAACGTTGCAAGTCTTTGATTTTGAAGGGAATTGCCTGCACTGCTTAAAATTAAGGCAGCCTCGCGGTTCATCGCTATGACAGCTTCGCTCTCGGCGATTGCTGCCAATGGCATAGCAATGGGCTCTGGCAGATCAAGCGCCAGCGCCATTTTTCACACTCCATCCATATCCCTGGTCCGACCGTCCCATGCTCACCCCTCCCTTCTTCATCGCTCGTGTCGGTGACGACGGCACGCAATGCGATGCCTGGCCCGAACAGCCTCTGCTGCAGTCGTTGGAGCAAGGCGGCATCGACTGGCCCTCCTCCTGCCGCAACGGCACCTGCCGCACTTGCATCGGTGTGCTGTCCGAAGGCGAAGTGCAATACCGCATCGAATGGCCCGGACTGTCCCGTGAAGAGCGGCTCGAGGGCTGCGTGCTGCCCTGCGTGGCTTATCCCGTGAGCGACGTGCGCCTCGAAGCACCGGGCATCTGACGGTGGGCCGGCGGCGCGCCCCGGGCCCGGCAGGGCCGCGCTGAACTAGAATCGCCCCCTCCAGAGGGAGCACGGCGCTCCCCTACGCACGGCCCTTGGCCGCGGCACTTGTTCTTCGGGTGGCAGCCTCGCAGGCTCCGGCCATCCGCCCGTCGGGAACACGCGCCGTGCCCGGCCGGGTGGCCCAACCCCCGAAAGCCCCAGTCATGAGCACCTCCCCATCCCCCGTGGCGATCTCGCCCGTCGAAGACATCGTGGCCGACATGCGCGCCGGGCGCATCGTGATCCTGGTGGATGAGGAAGACCGTGAGAACGAAGGCGACCTGGTGCTCGCGGCCGACCACGTCACGCCCGAAGCCATCAACTTCATGGCGCGCTACGGCCGTGGCCTGATCTGCCTGACCCTCACCCGCGAGCGCTGCGAGCGACTGAACCTGCCGCCCATGGTGCCTCGCAACGGCACCAAGATGGGCACCGCCTTCACAGCCTCCATCGAGGCGGCCGAAGGCGTGACCACCGGCATCTCGGCCGCCGACCGCGCCCGCACCGTGCAGGCCGCCGTCGCCCCGAACGCCGTGGCGGCCGACCTGGTCCAGCCGGGCCACATCTTCCCCCTGCAGGCGGTGGACGGCGGCGTGCTGATGCGCGCCGGCCACACCGAAGCCGGCTGCGACCTGGCCGCGATGGCCGGCTGCAGCCCCACGGCCGTGATCTGCGAAGTGATGAAGGACGACGGCACCATGGCCCGCCTGCCCGACCTGCAGGTGTTCGCCGCCGAGCACGGCCTGAAGATCGGCACCATCGCCGATCTGATCGAATACCGCAGCCGCAACGAGTCGCTGGTGCAGAAGATCGGCACACGCACGCTGCAGACCGCCTGGGGCGAGTTCACCGCCCATGCCTTCCGCGACGGCCCCAGCCAGTCGGTGCATCTGGCACTGGTCAAGGGCGAATGGAAGGACAGCGACGACGTACCCGTGCGTGTGCATGAGCCCCTCTCGGTGCTGGACGCGCTGGAAGTCAACCGCGCCATGCACTCCTGGGGCCTGGACACCAGCCTGCAATACATCAGCAGCAAGGGCTACGGCGTGGCCGTGCTGCTGAACTGCGGCGAGTCGGGCGACCAGCTGCTCGCGCAGTTCGAAGGCCGGGCCCAGTCGGCCCAGGCACCCGAGCGCGGCCGCATGGACCTGCGCACCTACGGCATCGGCGCGCAGATCCTGCGCGACTGCGGCGTCAGCCGCATGCAGCTGATGGGCCAACCCCGCCGCATGCCCAGCGTGGCCGGCTACGGCCTCGAAATCACCGGATACATCCCCAAGGAATAAAGAACATGTTTGGCGCAGACAAAGGAACAGCGGACAAGCTCGATGGCAAGAAACTGCACATCGGCATCGTGCAGGCCCGCTTCAACGAGAGCATCACCAACAGCCTCGCGGCAGCGTGCCGCGCCGAGCTGATCGCCCTGGGCGTGCAGGAAAAGCACATCCACCACGTACTCGTTCCTGGCGCCCTGGAAGTGCCGGTGGCCCTGCAGGCCATGGCCGAACGCGACGAATACGACGCGCTGATCGCGCTGGGCTGCATCATCCGTGGCGAGACCTACCACTTCGAGCTGGTCTCCAACGAGTCGGGCGCAGGTGTTACGCGCATCTCGCTGGACTACCACGTGCCGGTGGCCAATGCCATCATCACGACCGAGAACATGGAACAGGCCATCGCCCGCCAGACCGAAAAGGGCCAGGACGCGGCACGGGTCGCCGTGGAAATGGCCAACCTGCTGGAGGAACTGTCTTGAGCGAATCCACCCACGGCGACAAGCGCCCGCCGCGCCAGCCGCGCACCGGCACCACCAGCACGGGCGCCCGCAAGGCCGCCTCCAAGTCGGGACGCAGCCGCGCGCGCGAATTCGCGCTCCAGGCGCTCTACCAATACCTGGTGGGCCGCAACGACGCCACCGCCATCGACCACTTCACGCGCGACCTGGCCGGCTTCCACAAGGCCGACTCGGCGCATTACGACGCGCTCCTGCACGGCTGCATCCGCACGGCGGACGACCTGGACGCACTGATCGCGCCCAAGCTCGACCGCAAGATGGCCGAGATCTCGCCCATCGAGCATGCCGCCATGTGGATCGGCGTGTTCGAATTCCAGCACTGCATGGACGTACCCTGGCGCGTCGTCATCAACGAGTGCATCGAGCTGGCCAAGGAATTCGGCGGCACGGACGGCCACAAGTACGTCAACGGCGTGCTCAACGGCCTGGCGCCGCAGCTGCGCGCAGCGGAAGTGGCTGCCGACAAGGGCCAGGACGCCGGCACGCCGGCCTGATCCCGCCTTGGCACGGGCCGCACGAGCGGCCCGACCACCCACGCCTGCCCGCCAGCCGCAAAGTCAATCGCTCCATGAAGTTCTCCTCCCGCGCCGAACGCATCGAACCTTTCTACGTGATGGAAGTAGCCAAGGCCGCCCAGGCCCTGGCGCGCGACGTGGCTGGCAGCCGCGACCCGATGATCTTCTTGAACATCGGCGAGCCCGACTTCACCGCACCGCCCCTGGTGCAGCAAGCCGCCGACCGCGCCATGCGGGCCGGCGCCACGCAGTACACCAACGCCCTGGGTCTGGACGCGCTGCGCGAGCGCATCAGCGGCTGGTACGCCCAGCGTTTCGGCGTGCAGGTGCCGGCGCGCCGCATCGTCGTCACCGCCGGTGCTTCGGCCGCGCTGCAGCTGGCCTGCCTCGCCCTGATCGAAGCCGGCGACGAAATGCTGATGCCCGACCCGAGCTATCCCTGCAACCGCCACTTCGTGAGCGCAGCGGAAGGCCGGGCGGTGCTCCTGCCCACCACGGCCGAAGAGCGCTTCCAGCTCAGCGCCGCCAAGGTCGAGGCCGCCTGGGGCCCGAAGACGCGCGGCGTGCTGCTGGCCTCGCCCTCCAACCCCACGGGCACGTCGATCGACCCCGCTGAATTGCGCCGCATCCACGGCGTGGTGCAGGCGCGCGGCGGCGTGACGCTGATCGACGAGATCTACCTGGGCCTGTCGTACGACGAAGCCTTCGGCCAGACGGCGCTCGCCATCGATGACAACGTCATCAGCATCAACAGCTTCAGCAAGTACTTCAACATGACCGGCTGGCGCCTGGGCTGGATGGTGGTGCCCGAGGCCATGGTGCCGGTGGTGGAGCGGCTCGCACAGAACCTCTTCATCTGCGCGTCAACCATCGCGCAGCATGCGGCCCTGGCCTGCTTTGAGGCCGAGAGCCTGGCCGAATACGAACGCCGCCGCGCCGAATTCAAGGCCCGGCGCGACTTCTTCGTACCCGCGCTGCAGTCCCTGGGGCTCGATGTGCCCGCACTCCCCGACGGCGCCTTCTACGCCTGGGCCGACTGCACCCGGGCAGCCGAGCGCCTGGGCGTGCAAGGCAGCTGGGACTTCAGCTTCGCGCTGATGCGCGAGGCCCACCTCGCCATCACGCCGGGGCGCGACTTCGGCAGCGCTGACACGGCGCGCTTCGTGCGCTTTTCCACGGCCAATTCGATGCCGCAGCTGCAGGAGGCCGTGCGTCGTCTGCAGGCGGCCATTGGCTGACGGCGCGCCCCCTATCCAGAGACAGCAGACGATGGCATTCGAATGGCCCGTGCGGATCTACTGGGAGGACACCGATGCCGGCGGCATCGTGTTCTATGCCAACTACCTGAAGTTCTTCGAGCGCGCCCGCACCGAATGGCTGCGCTCGCTGGGCGTGGGCCAGCAGTCCCTTCGGGAACTCGCGGGCGGCATGTTTGTCGTAACCGACGCGCAGCTGCGCTACATCAGGCCGGCCCGCCTGGACGATGAACTGATTGTTACGGCCGCTGTCCAGGAAAGCGGACGGGCATGCCTGACAATACGCCAGCAAGCGCTCCTGAAAACAGAGCAAACGACCGAATCCGGGCCGGTGCTGCTGTGTGAAGGCACGGTCCGTATCGGCTGGGTGCAAGCCGATACGCTGCGCCCCGCACGCATTCCCGGCCACCTTCTCGCAACTCTCACAAGACCATGAATTCCCAAGACATGTCCATCGTCAGTTTGGTGCTCAACGCCAGTTGGGTCGTGCAGCTGGTCATGCTGCTGCTGATCGGGGTGTCGATCTCCAGCTGGGCCGCCATCTTCCGCAAGCTGTTCGCCCTGAAGCGCGTGCGCTCGCTCAATGAAGAGTTCGAGCGCGAGTTCTGGTCAGGCACCAGCCTCAACGACCTCTACGCTGGCGCTGCGCAGAACGCCAAGAACGCCGGCCCCATGGAGCGCATCTTCGCCAGCGGCATGCGCGAATACCAGAAGCTGCGCGAGCGCCGTATCAGCGACCCCGGCACACTGCTCGACGGCGCCCGCCGCGCTATGCGCGCGAGCTTCCAGCGCGAGATGGACGTGATCGAATCGAGCCTGTCCTTCCTCGGCTCCGTGGCGTCGGTGTCTCCCTATGTGGGCCTCTTCGGCACCGTCTGGGGGATCATGCATGCCTTCACCGGCTTCGCGGGCATGGAGCAGGTCACGCTGGCCAACGTGGCGCCCGGCATCGCCGAAGCGCTGGTGGCCACCGCGATCGGCCTCTTCGCCGCCATTCCGGCCGTGATCGCCTACAACCGCTTCGCCCGCGACATCGACCGCGTGGCCACCCACCAGGAGACCTTCATCGAAGAGTTCTCCAACATCCTGCAGCGCAACCTGGGCGCCCAGCCCGGTTCTGCCTCGGGCCACTGACCGCAAGGAGGCAAGCATGCCCGCAATGGCCTCGCGCAGCGGCAGCCGCCGCCGGTCGATGAACGAAATCAACATGGTGCCTTTCATCGACGTGATGCTGGTGCTGCTCATCATCTTCATGGTGACCGCGCCCATGCTCACGCCCGGCATGATCGACGTCCCCACCGTGGGCAAGGCATCGAAGCAGCCGCCGGCCGTGGCGCAGATCCTGGTCGGCAAGGATGGACAGCTGGAGCTCAAGACGCAGGACGCTACCCGCACGCTCACGCAGCGTGAGATCGGCGATGCCGCCAAGCGCTGGCAATCGGGCCAGGCCGAAGGCAGCGCGGTCGTGATCACGGCTGAAAAGACGGTGCCCTACGAGTCTGTCGTGAAAGCCATGGACGCACTGCAGAAGGCGGGTGTCCAGCGCGTGGGCCTGTCCGTGAAGACGGGGGGCTAAGGCCCGTCGCATCCGCCGCTGCCGCGCCCTGACGCCCGGCCAGCACCGCACCCAGCCCTTTCCCACGCGGCCCCTATTTCATCCGACGATTCCCGCATGTACGCCCACGACGACCGCGACCAGTTTGCCCCGCCCCGTCCTCCCGGACGCATGCGTGCCGTGGCCTTGGCCGTGCTGGCGCATGCCGCCCTGATCGCGGCGCTGACCTGGGGCGTGAACTGGAAGACCAGCGCCGACCAGCCCGCCGTCGAGGCCGAGCTGTGGTCGGCCGTGCCGCAGCAGGCCGCGCCCCGCGAAGTCTCCCCTGAACCGCCTCCGGCACCCACGCCTGCGCCTCAGCCGGAACCGGCCCCACCACCGCCACCGCCCGCCCCCCCTCCCCCACCCCCTCCGCGCGCGGCAGAGCCGGACACGCGCGAAGCCGACATCGCCATCGAGCGCGAGAAGCGGCGGCTGGAGCAGGCCAAGAAGGAACGCCAGCAGCAAGCCGAGCGTGACAAGCGCGAACGCGAGCGCCAGGAACAGCTGGAGCAGGAAAAGCAGGAGCGCCTGCAAAAGCAGAAGGAACAGCAGGCCAAGGAAAAGGCCCTGCGCGACAAGGCCGAGAAGGACCGCGCTGAGCGCGAGCAGGAGCGCCGCGAGAAGGCCGAACAGGACAAGAAGAAGCAGCAACAGCAGCAGGCCGAAGCGCAAAAGCAGGCCGAGGCCCAGAAAAAGGCGGACGCCCAAAAGAAGGCCGAAGCGCAGAAGAAGGCTGATGCGGACGCCAAGCGCGCCGAGCAATTCCGAGCCGACCAGATGCGCCGCATGCAGGGCCTTGCGGGAGCCACCGGCGGCGAGACCGCCACCGGCACGGCGCAGCGCAGCTCGGGGCCGTCCGGCAGCTATGGTGGCAAGGTGGCGGCCAAGGTGCGGCCGAACATCGTCTATCCCGACACCATTTCCGGCAACCCGCGCACCGAGGTCGAAGTGCGCGTCGCCCCGGACGGCACCATCGTCGGCACGCGCATCACCCATTCCAGCGGCAACAAGGCGTGGGACGACGCGGTCATACGCGCTCTTCAAAAGACCGATACGCTGCCGCGCGACGTGGATGGCCGCGTGCCGTCGTCACTGGTGCTCGGCTTCCAGCCCAAAGAATAGGGGCGGAGCGCGTCCGAGCGGCGTGCGGACGCCCGCCGGCGTCGCAGCGGCACCTCGGTGACCTCCGCGCACCGCCCCACGCTCCGGCCTTCGGCAGCCACTGCCTCGTCGGCTTGGCGTCGACTCTTGCGGTCGCGCTCCGCGGCCCCCCTTGTTTTCAGTGCGCAGCAGGGGCGGAGGCCTTTACGCTCGTGCGCGCCACGCCGGCTGGCGTCACGCCGCCCTCGCCACCGCTGCCGCCGCAGGCAACGCATCCTTGTCGGTCAGCGTGCGCAGGAAAGCACCATATCGCCCGATCTCGCCCTGGCTCGAACGCGGCGCGCCTCGCCTGGCTTGAGGTCGAACGGCGCCTCGTTTTCGACGTTGCCCTCGTAGGCGGCAGGCAGATCGTCCTAACGGCTGTGAGGCCCTTTGACACTGCCCCCCCCGCAGACGGCCATCACCATCTCCGACCTGCCCGACAAGAAGAATGTGGACTGGGCCCGGTACGCCGGGAGCTTCAATGCCACGCTGGCATCGGCCAACACGGACCGCACCTTCGGCCGGCCCTTGCCGAACTTCCAGTTCCACCACCAGCCCTCCAACTACCACGCCAAGTTCGACCCGACGCAGGCCAGCGCTGCCGCCTACCGCGCCAAGCACCTGAAGGACTTCGACGCGCAGTTGCTGCAGGACGCCACGGCCCGCACGCTGCCGTGCCGTGAGCTTCTCCAAGCCCCAGGGCCATCTCAACCGGCGCCCCGGCTAAGCCAACGTGGCCGAGGGCGACGCCTACATCGCCAACGTGATTGCGCAACTGCCGGCCAGCCCGCAATGGAAGAACATGCTGATCGTCGTGACCTAAGGCGAAAACGGCGGCTTCTGGGACCCCATGGCCGTGCCGAGAGGCGACCTCTGCGGCCCCGGCACACGCATCCCGACACTGATCGCGGCCCCATGGGCCAAGCCCGGCGTGGTGGACCCTACCGAGTACGACACAGCCTCCATACTTGGCTTCATCACGCGCCGCTGTGGCCTCGACACCCTGCCCGGGCTGGCTCAGCGCGACGCTGCACTGGCCCCAAAGGCGGCAAGCCCATGGGAGATCTGACGCAGGCGCGGGATCTGGCCCAACTCATGCACTGACTGCGCGCCACGCATGGAGGTGCGGGGCGAGCCGTTCAGAGCGGCATGGCCCCCACAGCAAAGAGGCCCGCGACAGCGGGCCTCTTTTTTTCATGGGCGTGGCGCCTCAGCGCCAATGTGTGGGGTCATTCGCGCCGTTCGATCACTCGGTTGATGCGCAGCGCCAAGAGCGTACAGACGACACCCGACAGCAGATACACACTCACAGCCACCAGGCCGAACTTCGCCGACAGGCCCAGCGCCACCAGGGGGGCGAAGGCAGCACCGAAGAGCCAGGCCAGATCCGCCGAGAGAGCCGCGCCGGTGTAGCGGTAGCCCGGCGAGAAATTGGCCGTGACCGTGCCGGAAGCCTGCCCGTAGGACAGCCCCAAGAGGATGAAGCCCACGATGATGAAGACGTTGTTGCCGAGAATGCCGCCATTGAGCAGCAACGGCGTCAGCAGGCTGAACACGCCGATCAGCACCGCCATGGCGCCCAACGTGTTGCGGCGGCCGAACCGGTCCGCGAGCCAGCCAGAGAGCACCACCGCACCCGCAGCGAAGAATGCGCCGATGATCTGCACGCTCAGGACATGGGTGATCGACTGCTCGGAGAACATCGAGATCCAAGACAGCGGGAACACCGTCACGACATGAAACAGCGCGAAGCTGGCCAGCGCCGCGAAAGCGCCCAGGATCACGTTGCTGCCTTCCTCGCGCATCAGGCGAGTCACGCTGACCGGGGCCAGCTCACGCTGCTGCATCAGGTCAGCGTAGGACTGGCCCACCACCAGCCGCAGCCGGGCAAAGAGGGCCACCACGTTGATGGCGAAGGCGACGAAGAAAGGAAAGCGCCAGCCCCACTCCAGGAACTCTGCCACGCTCAGGCGGCTGTAGAGATAGGCGAAGAGGCCCGCAGCCAGGATGAAACCCACGGGGGCGCCCACCTGTCCCACCATGGCGTACCAGCCGCGCCGCCCCTCGGGGGCGGACATGGCCAGCAGCGACGGTAGACCGTCCCAAGTACCGCCCAGGGCGAGGCCCTGGCTGATACGCAGCACCACCAGCGCCACGATGGCCGTAGTGCCGACGGAGTTGAAGCTGGGCAGGAAAGCCATCCCGGCCGTGCTGGCGCCCAGCAGGAAGAGCGACAGCGTGAGCTTGGTGCCCCGGCCCCAGCGGCGCTGGATGGCCATGGAAATGGCCGTGCCGATAGGCCGCGCGATGAAGGCCAGCGCGAAGATGGCGAAGGCCATCAGGGTGCCATCGAGCCGCGACATGAACGGGAACAGGAAGGACGGGAACACCAGCACGCAGGCAATCCCGAAGACGAAGAAGTCGAAATACTCGGACGACCTGCCGATGATCACGCCGACCGCGATCTCGCTGGGAGTGACATCCTCGTGGGTATCCGCGCGAGCGAGTGACCCTGAATCGTTGTATTCATCTGCCGGCAGCGCGGCAGTTGCTGTGAGTCCACTCATTAAGAACCTCCTGTTGACACTGATGTCTGAGGTTCTACGCCCAACGTTCCCCCCTCACAAGGCGACTTTTCCCCATAGCGGGGTGGGAGTTACCCTACGCGTGGCCAGGGGCACGCACGGCGTGGCTCCATCACGAAAACGCACGGTTCTGGTGCAGCATCCTGACAAATGCTTGACCGTGGACAAAATGTCCAATCGACAAAAGCGCTGCAGGTATTACATTCCGAGCAGTCTAGTAACCCGCGTTTCTACCTAAGTGCGCCTTTGTTGCGTCTTCCAGCATGCATAAACTCAAGCAACTCCGCAGGCCCGCGTGGCTTGCCGCGCCCCTGCTGACAGCCCTCCTCGCAGGCTGCCAGAAGGCCGTCGTGCTCAACCCGGCAGGCGATGTCGCCGCACAGCAAGGCCAGTTGGTCATCACCGCCACCCTGCTGATGCTCATCATCATCGTGCCCGTGATCGCCCTCACGCTGTTCTTCGCCTGGAAATACCGCCAGACAAACACCGAGGCCGAGTACGACCCCGAGTGGCATCACTCCACCACGCTGGAGCTGGTGATCTGGACCGTGCCGCTCCTCATCATCATCGCCCTGGGCGCTGTGACCTGGATCGGCACCCACAAGCTGGACCCCTATCGGCCCCTCGACCGCGTGGACGCCAGCCGCCCCCTGCCCGCCAACGTGCGCCCGCTGGAAGTGCAGGTCGTCGCCATGGACTGGAAATGGCTCTTCTTCTACCCCGAGCAAGGCATCGCCACCGTGAACGAAGTGGCGGCCCCGGTGGACCGCCCCATCCTGTTCAAACTGACCTCCACCTCCACGATGAACGCGTTCTACGTGCCTGACCTGGCCGGCATGATCTACGCCATGCCCGGTATGCAGACGGAGCTGAACGCCATCATCAACAAGGCAGGCACGTACCATGGCATGGCATCGCACTACAGCGGCGCGGGCTTCTCCGGCATGACGTTCAAGTTCCGTGGCCTGAGCGACGCCGACTTCAACCAGTGGATTGCCCAGGCCAAGACGGCAGGCAAACCGCTGGACCGCACTTCGTATCTGGCGCTTGCCAAGCCCAGTGAACGCAACCCCGTCGAGTACTTCGGCTCCGTCGAGGCAGGCCTCTATGACAAGGTGCTCAACCGCTGCGTCGAAGAAGGCAAGATGTGCATGCACCACATGATGGCGATCGACGAGAACGGTGGGGCCGCCTATCTGAAGGCCTCTGGCCTGAACCTGCCGCAAGACGTCTGCACGGTGGACAACGCGGCCCAGGTGGTCGCATCGCTCGGCGTGCCGACCGCGAATTCGGCAGACATTGCCGCCGCCCGCTCCCTCGTTTCCCCACAATAAATCCGTAGGGCCCGCGCCTGCGTACAGGCCGTGCCCGCATCAAAGAGACTCGATATGTCTGAACAAACCGCTGCTGTGTCCCATTGGGCCCTAGGCCGGCTCAGCTGGGACTCCGTACCGATGGCGCACGAGCCCATCGTGCTGTGGACCTTCATCGCCGTGGCGCTGGGTGGCTTGGCCGTCTTGGCCCTGATCACCAAATTCCGCCTGTGGGGCCCTCTGTGGCACGACTGGATCTGCAGCATCGACCACAAGAAGATCGGGATCATGTACATGATCCTCGGCTTGGTCATGCTGCTGCGCGGCTTCGCCGACGCGGTCATGATGCGCCTGCAGCAGGCCATCTCCTTCGGTGACAACCTGGGCTATCTGCCCCCGCACCACTACGACCAGATCTTCACCGCACACGGCGTGATCATGATCTTCTTCGTGGCGATGCCGCTGGTCACCGGGCTGATGAACTACCTCGTGCCGCTGCAGATCGGCGCGCGCGACGTGTCGTTCCCCTTCCTGAACAACTTCAGCTTCTGGATGACCACGGCGGGCGCCGTGCTCGTGATGATGTCGCTGTTCCTGGGCGAGTTCTC
>JBHIWE010000083.1:0-15784 GCA_041987645.1 Acidovorax sp.
TGCGCGGGCACCACGAACTGCGGCAGGAACGACAGGAAGAACAGCACCACCTTGGGGTTGATGGCGTTGGCCAGCATGCCCTTGAAGAACAGCGTCCGCAGCGAATCGGCGGGCGCTTGGCCAGCCTGCACGCGCGCGGTGCCCCTACTGCGCAGCGCCTGCACGCCCAGCCACACCAGATAGGCGCCGCCCACCCACTTGAGCGCCGTGAAGGCCCAGGGTGAAGCGGCGATCAGCGCGCTCACGCCCACCACGGCCAGCAGCGTGTGGCTCAGGCACCCCAGCGCGCAGCCCAGCCCGAAGGCGATGCCCTGCGCCCGCCCGCGCGACATACCCATGCCCAGCACCATGAGGTTGTCGGGGCCGGGCGTGGCGGTGATGAGCACGGCGGCCAGCAGGAAGGCGAGGGTCTGGGCAAGGGTCAGCATCGGGCCATCATAAGGAGGGCCGGCGCAGGCGCCAATGCGGGAATCACCGGCGCGCAGGCCATGGCGCAGCGGCCTGCCCAAGCCCGCCAGGCCATGGCGCAGCGCGCGCTAAGCGCCGCCCCGCAGCCCTTGCGCGACCGTCGGGTACTGCAGCCGCAGGCGCAGCTCGCGCGCCATGCGCGTGCTGTCGAGCCGGCGCGACTCGCCCATGAAGCTCAGCAGCGACACCGGCAGCGTCTGCTGCGCCGCGCTGCGTGCCACGCGCGGCGGGCGCGGCAGGCCGTAGAGGTCGGCCGCGAAGTCGAAGTAGTCGCCCATCTTCATCTCGCTGGCGTCGCTCACGTTGTAGCAGCGCTGCGCGCCGCCGCGCCACAGCGCAGCGCGGCAGGCGCGGGCCAGGTCGTCGGCATGGATGTGGTTGGTATAGACGTCGTCCTGCGCCTGCAGCACGGGCGTGCCGCGCTTCAGGCGCGCCTCGGGCGTGCCGCCTTCGCGGTCGGGCGCGTAGATGCCGGGAATGCGCAGGATGCTGGCCCGCACGCCGGCGCGGCCCAGGTGGCGCACGGCGCGCTCGGCATTCACGCGGCGCTGCGCGCGCGGCGTGGCGGGCGTCACCGGGCGCGCCTCGGTCACCAGCGCACCGCCACAGTCGCCATAGACGCCGCTGGTGGAGCCATAGACCAGCGCGGCGGGCAGCGTGCGCAGGCGCAGCGCCCGCGCCAGGGCCACAGTGCGGTCGTCGCGCCACCAGGCCGGGCCGCATTCGCGTTCGCCGGGCGGCGGCGCCAGGTGCAGCACGCGCGTGGCCAGGCCCGAAAGGCGCCGCAGCGTGGCGATGCGGTCGAGGTTGCCCACCAGGGGCGTAATGCCCGCCGCGCGCAGCGGCGCCACGCGCTCGGGGCTGGAGGTGAGCGCGATCACCCGCGGGCGCGGCCCACCGCCCGTGGCCGCGCCCAGGCCCCGCGCCACGCGCAGGCCCACGTCGCCGCAGCCGATGATGAGGATGCGCTGGCGCCGAAAGCGCGCCGGCAGCGCGCCGAGAGGGTTCTGGTTTGAGGGCAAAATCGAAAGCCGTGTTCCAAGAGAAGAACCCAAGGATACCCACACCATGACGATTGCAGAGACCGCCGCGGCGGCCGTCCAGATCAGCGTGCAGCCCAGCGGCCGCACCTTCACCGCGCAGTCGGGCGAATCCATCCTCACCGCGGCGATCCGCAGCGGCGTGGGCCTGCCCTACGGCTGCAAGGACGGTGCCTGTGGATCGTGCAAGTGCAAGAAGCTCAGCGGCTCCGTGGTCCATGGCGAGCACCAGGCCAAGGCCCTGAGCCCGGCCGAGCAGGACGCGGGCTACGTGCTCACCTGCTGCGCCCAGCCGCTGACCGATGTGGTGCTGGAATCGCGCCAGGTGACCGACGAGAGCGCCTTCCCCATCAAGAAGCTGCCCGTGCGCGTCTCGTCGCTCGGCCGCGCCTCGCACGACGTGATGGTCGTGAAACTGCAGCTGCCGGCGGTGGACACCTTCCGCTACCACGCGGGGCAGTACATCGAATTCATCATGAAGGACGGCGCGCGGCGCGCCTATTCGATGGCCACAGCGCCGCACCAGCAGGCCACGGCGCCGGGCGTGGAACTGCACATCCGCCACATGCCGGGCGGGCGCTTCACCGACCATGTCTTCACCGGCATGAAAGAAAAGGAAATCCTGCGCGTCGAAGGCCCGTTCGGCAGCTTCTTCCTGCGCGAGGACTCCGCCAAGCCCATCGTGATGCTGGCCTCGGGCACGGGCTTCGCGCCCATCAAGGCGCTCATCGAGCACATGCGCTTCAAGAACATCGAGCGCCCCGCCACGCTCTACTGGGGCGGCCGGCGGCCGGGCGATCTCTACATGGACGGCTGGATGCGCGAGCAGCTGGCGGCCATGCCGCAGCTGCGCTACGTGCCGGTGGTCTCCGACGCCCAGCCCGAAGACGGCTGGACGGGCCGCACCGGCTTCGTTCACCAGGCCGTGCTGGACGACTTCGCCGACCTCTCAGGCCACCAGGTCTATGCCTGCGGCGCGCCCGTGGTGGTCGAATCGGCCCGCGCGGCCTACACCGCCGAACGCGGCCTGCCCGCCGACGAATTCTTCGCCGACGCGTTCACCTCCGAAGCCGACAAGCACGGCGGCTGAACGCCGGGCGCCGAACGCCGCAGGGGCCGCACCACGGCCCGGGCAGGCTTTCAGGGAAAGATCAGGGGAACAGATCCCGGCAGATCTGCGCGCAGCGCCGGCAGGCCCAGGCGCAGTCCTGGCAGTGCTGCGCCTCGTGGCTCGCGCATTCCTCCGCGCAGCTGTCGCAGATGCGCGCGCACAGCTCGCACACATAGGCCAGGTGGGCGCTGTCGCGCGCCATGGCGGCGGCGGCCAGGCGGCACACTGCGGCGCAGTCCATGTCCAGCGCGATGCACTTGGCCATGTGGCGCGGATCGGGCTCGCGCAGGCAGGCGGCGGAGCAGAAATCGCAGGCGTTCGCGCATTCATTGCAGGCCGCGATGGCATCGGCATAGCGGGACTGGGAAAGGCGGTGGGGCAGATCAAGCATGGCGGTCCTCGGCAAAAGGGAGACATGGCGGTTCTTGCGCCGGGCTGCACGCCTTCCGTCGCGCGGCGGAATCCTTGCGCGCATCTGCCTCACTTTATAGAGACAGGCGTGGCTGCAGCGGTGTAGGACTTGCGCCCCCGACGCCCCCACGGCTGGCCTGAGCAGCATCCCATACCGCACTTTCCGCAGGGCAGGCCCGCTCCAAGCCTCAGCCGCTTGCCGCCCCGCACGCCTTTTTTGCACAATGGAAGGCTATGAACCGCAGACCCCTCCTTCTTGGCGCCGCCGCCCTGGCGAGCACCTTCGCTTCCCCGTTCGCCCTGGCACAGGACCCGCCCATGCGCCTGATCGTGCCCTACGCACCGGGTGGGCCGATCGACGTGACTGCTCGCGCACTGGCCGAGCGGGTGCGCGAGACCCTGGGAGTGGTCATCATCGACAACAAGCCCGGCGCCGGCGGCAACATCGGCGCAGACGCCATCGCCAAGGCAGCGCCGGACGGCCTGACCATCGGCATCGCGGCCACCGCAACGCATGCAGTCAACCCGTGGCTGTATTCGCGCATGCCCTACGACGCCGCGCGGGACTTCGCCGGCATCACGCAGATGGTGCGCGTACCCAACGTGGTGGTGATGAATGCCGCACATGCCGATCAGCTGCATATCCGCACGCTGGCCGACCTGGTGGCCTACGCCAGGGCCAACCCGGCCAAACTCAATTACGGCAGCGGAGGTAACGGCAGCGCCGGCCACCTGGCCGGCGAGATGTTCAAGCAGCGCGCGGGCATCTACGCGCTGCACATTCCCTACCGCGGCGCCAGCCCTGCGCAGCTGGCACTGCTGGCCGGCGAAGTGGACTTCAACATCGACAACCTGGCAGCGGCCGCGCCCAACATCCGCTCGGGCAAGCTCCGCGCGCTGGCCGTGACCTCGCTCGAACCCAGCCCGCTGCTGCCCGGCGTGCCGACGATCGCCAGCCTGTACAAGGGCTTTTCCATCGACACCTGGTGGGGCCTGGTAGCGCCGCATGGCACGCCCCGGCCGGTGATCGCCCGGTTGAACAAGGCCTTCACCGACGCGCTGAAGTCGCCCGAAACCAAGGCCCGATTCGCCGCACTACTGGCCGAACCCGTGCCCACGACACCCGAGCAGTTCGACGCCTTCATGGCCTCGGAGCGGGCCAAGTACCAGCAGGTGGTGAAGGCATCGGGCGCCCGGGTGGACTGAGCCGCGGAAGTTGCAGGCGTTTCAGCCTGCAGCGCAGGAATTACCTGCGCATTACGCTACGAAAAATATAGCAAATAGGCCCTTCCCGACATCCCGGCGGGCGGCTGGCGCGACTGATCAGCCCGCGTGCCAGCCCGGTTCTGCGACCCGCTCGATGCGCTGGTCGGCCACGGCCTGCAGCGCGCTGGGCGGCACCTGTTCCAGCGCTACGTCCGCGAGCGGCAGCAGCACGAACGCGCGGTCGTACATGCGCGGGTGCGGTACGGTGAGCACGGGCGTCTCGATACGGCGATCTGCGAAGAGCAGCACGTCCAGGTCGAGCGTGCGCGGGGCGTTGCGGTAGGGGCGTTCGCGCCCGGCCGCGTCTTCGATGCGCTGCAGGGCCTGCAGCAGCGCCAGCGGCTCCAGCGTGGTGGCGATCTGCGCCACGGCATTCCAGTAATCCGGCCCGCCGGCATCGACGGGTGCGCTGCGGTAGAGGGCCGAGACGCGCAGCAGCTGCGTGCCCGGCAGCGCCGCGACGGCGGCGAGCGCATCGCATAGCGCGGCCCGGGGCTCGCCCAGGTTGGCGCCCAGGCCGATGCAGGCCACCTGCGGCTCCATTTGCGACACCTGCGCCGGGGCGCCGGCGGCAGCCGATCCAGGCGTCAGCGTCATTCCCCGGCAGGAGCCGAACCACCACCCTCGCCCGCACCGCCTGCGCCTCCGGTGGGCTTGCGGCGACGGCGGCGGCGCTTCTTGGGGGCGTCGCCGGCCAGGGGCTCGCCGCCATCGGACGGCTCGAAGGCGCCATCAGCACTGGACTCATCGCGGCGCTCGGCCGGCGAGGCGGCTGCGGGCGCACGGGCGCTCTCGGCCGGCGCGGGCTTGGGCACGCGGCGCACCACGGGCTGGGCCTTCTTCTGGCGAGAACGCTGTTCTTCGCGGGCCTGGGCCAGCATGTCTTCGCGGCGGGCCTCGTCGGCGAGCTGGAATTCCTGCCACCACTCGGCCAGCGCCTCTTCGGCCTCGCCCACGTCGGCGCGCAGGCGCAGGAAGTCGAAACCCGCGCGGAAGCGCAGGTGGGTGACCATGCTGAACGGCGTGGTGCCCGAGCGCTTGTCGAACCGCGGCTGCATGACCCAGATCTCGCGCATGTCGGCTGCCAGCTTGCCGCGGCCGGACACGTCGCCGATGCGCTGATCGAACACATCGTCGATGGCGCCCTGCAGCGCGGGGAACGGGTGCTCGCGCTGCGCGAGGCGACGGTCCCAGCCGGTCTTCACGTCCTGCCACAGCACGCAGGCCAGCAGGAAGCTCGGCGCCACGGGCTTGCCCTCGCCCACGCGGCGGTCGGTGTCGGCAAGAGCCGCCTGCACGAAGGGCGTGTCGGCACGCTCGACCACCACGTCCAGCAGCGGGTAGATGCCGGTCGCCATGCCCAGCTTCTTGAGCTGCGCGATGGTGGCCAGCGCATGGCCGGTCTGCAGCAGCTTGAGCATCTCGTCGAACATGCGGCTTTGCGGCACGTCGGCCAGCAGGGCCTGCGAGGCAATCAGCGGGCCGGCGGTCTTGGGCTCGATGGTGAAGCCCAGGCCGGCGAGCTTGGCCGAGAAGCGCACGGCGCGGATGATGCGCACCGGGTCTTCGCGGTAGCGCGTGGCCGGGTCGCCGATCATGCGCAAGAGCTTCTTCTTGGCGTCCTGGATGCCCTTGTGATAGTCCACCACGACCTGGGTCTCCGGGTCGTAGTACATGGCGTTGACGGTGAAGTCGCGGCGCGTGGCGTCTTCGTCCTGCGGGCCCCAGACGTTGTCGCGCAGCACGCGGCCGCTGGCATCGACCGCATGCTGCATGCCGGCGAGGGCCGCGCGCGAGGTCTTCTCGTTGCCGCTGACCTGCTGCTCGGCGGCGGTGTTGTCCAGATAGGCGCGGAACGTGGAGACCTCGATCACCTCGTGCTCGCGGCCGCGGCCGTGCACCACGTGGACGATGCGGAAGCGCTTGCCGATGATGAAGGCACGGCGGAAGAGCCCCTTGACCTGCTCGGGCGTGGCGTTGGTGGCCACGTCGAAGTCCTTGGGTTTGAGGCCCAGCAGCAGGTCGCGCACGGCGCCGCCGACGATGTAGGCCTCGTAGCCCGCGTCTTTCAGCGTGCGCACGACCTCGGCCGCGCGGCGGTCCACCAGGTCCGGGTCGATGCCGTGGACGGAGGCCGGCACTTCCTCACGCTTGCCGAAACGGTGCTTGCCGCCCTTGGCGGCGGTGCTGGAATCCTTGCCCAGCAGCTTGTCGATGAACTTCTTGATCATGTCTTGGAAGGAAACAGGTCCAGTATGCGCCAGCCTCTTTGCTGCGCGAGCGCGCGCAGGCGCGGGTCGGGGTTGGTGGCCACCGGATGATCGACTTTCTCCAGCAGGGGAACGTCGTTGAGGGAGTCGCTGTAGAAGGTGGTCTCCACATCGCCCCAGTCCCAGCCGTGCGCCTGCAGCCATTGCTGCATGCGCAGCACCTTGCCTTCGCGCATCGAAGGCACGCCGCGGATCGCGCCGGTGATCCAGCCGCCGGCATCGCGCTCCAGCTCCACGGCCAGCAGGTTCTCGACGCCCAGCGCCCGGGCGATGGGCGTGGTCACGAATTCATTGGTGGCGGTGATGATGACGACCTCGTCGCCCGCATCGCGGTGGCTCTGCAGCAGCTCCAGCGCCTGCGGGTGGATCGCGGGGAGGATCACCTCCTGCATGAACTGCGCATGCGCGGCCTGGCTGGCCTCGGCGCCACGCAGGCGGGCGGCTTCGGTGGCGAAGCGCACGTAGTCGTGCACGTTAAGCGTGCCGGCCTGGTAGTCGGCGAAGAAGGCGTCGTTGCGGCGGCCGAACTCGGTGCGGTCGCACCAGCCCTGGCGGATCGTGAATTCGCCCCACTCGTAGTCCGAGTCGAGCGGCAGCAGGGTGTGGTCGAGATCGAACAGGGCCAATCGAGGACGGCGTTGCGGCGTATCAGTCATGTATCAGGCGAAAGGCCGGGCGCGGGTGGGGGGCACAGGCCCCGCTCACTCGGTCTCCAGCATGGTCTTGAGCAGCGGAACAGTCACGGCGCGGCGGGTCTGCAGGGCGAAGCTGTCGAGCTTGCCCAGCAGTTCCATCAGGCTGCCCAGATCGCGCGAGAAGCGGGCCAGCATGAAGCTCACCACCTCTTCGGAAAGGGCGATGCCGCGCGCGCCGGCCTCCTCGCGCAGCACGGCGCGGCGCTCGGCATCATCCAGCAGATGCAGCTGGAACACGTCGCCCCAGCCCAGGCGGCTGCGCAGGTCATCGCGCAGCGGCAGGTCGGCGGGGGGAAGGTCGCCAGCGGCCAGCACCCAGCGCGGGGAACCCACCGCCGGGCTGATGGCATTGATGAACCAGTTGAAGGCCGCCGCCTGCTGTGCCGTGTTGTAGAGGTGGACCTCGTCCAGCATCACGGCCGTCCAGCGGTCGTTGAAGGCAGTGGGGAAGTTCACCGAGGCGTCCAGCCAGCCGACGCTGCCGCCCTGCTCGCGCAGGGCCTCGCTCACGGCCCGCAGCAGGTGGGTCTTGCCGCTGCCGTGCTCGCCCCACAGATAGGTAGGCACGGGGGAACGGCGAGAGTTCGCATGGCCATCGCCCAGGGCCAGGCGCAGGTGCTGCAACGCGGCCGTGTTCTCGCCCGGGTGGAAGCTCTCCAACGTAGGGCCGGGAGCCAGGCCGATGTCCAGCGCCAGCTGCTTCATGAGGCCACGCCCCTGGCGGCGGCCAGGACAGGGACGCCCGGTGCGCGGCTGCGCCCGGTCAACGCGGGCAGCGCGACAGCGTGGGACGGCAAGAGGCTGTGTACAGGCATGGTGGACGAATGGGACGGGGGGCGGAGCCGGAGCCCGCAAGAGGCGATGCGCCGGGGCGCAGGGCGCATCCGGCAGGAACAGGCACAAGTCTTGTGTCAAAACGGACCTGTGGCGCGCGATTTTAGCTGCCGGCCGGCCGCCCGGGCGCTTCGCAGCGCACGAGCCACGCGGGGGCCGGCCCGGCCAACGCATGGGCATTGGCCGAGCCGGGGCGGCCAGCCGCTTAAAATCGCGCGGTTCCGGCCCGCCGCGCGGGCCTTCAGCCCTCACACCCCGATTCCATGAGCTCCTCCGCCTCCACCACCCCCATCTCCTACAAAGACGCCGGCGTCGACATCGACGCAGGCGACGCGCTGGTCGAGCGCATCAAGCCGCTCGCCAAGAAGACCATGCGCGAGGGCGTGCTGGCGGGCATCGGCGGCTTCGGCGCGCTCTTCGAAGTGCCCAAGCGCTACCAGGAGCCGGTGCTGGTGAGCGGCACCGACGGCGTGGGCACCAAGCTCAAGCTGGCTTTCGAATGGAACATGCACGACACCGTGGGCATCGACCTGGTGGCCATGAGCGTGAACGATGTGCTGGTGCAGGGCGCCGAGCCGCTCTTCTTCCTGGACTACTTCGCCTGCGGCAAGCTGGACGTGGACACGGCCGCCGCCGTGGTGGGCGGCATCGCCCGGGGCTGCGAACTCTCGGGCTGCGCGCTGATCGGCGGCGAGACGGCCGAGATGCCCGGCATGTACCCGGCCGGCGAATACGACCTGGCGGGCTTCGCCGTGGGCGCGGTCGAGAAGTCCAAGATCCTCACCGGCCGGGACGTGGCCGCCGGCGACGTGGTGCTGGGCCTGGCCTCGGCCGGCGTGCATTCCAACGGCTTCAGCCTGGTGCGCAAGTGCATCGAGCGCGCGGGCGACTCCGCGCCCGCCACGCTGGATGGCAAGCCCTTCAAGCAGGCCATCATGGAGCCCACGCGCCTTTACGTGAAGAACGTGCTGGCCGCCCTGGCGCAGCATCCCATCAAGGCGCTGGCGCACATCACCGGCGGCGGCCTGCTGGAGAACATCCCCCGCGTGCTGCCCGAAGGCCTGGCCGCACACCTGCAGGCCGGCAGCTGGCCGCAGACGGAACTCTTCGCCTGGCTGCAGAAGACGGCCGGCATCGACGACATCGAGATGAACCGCACCTTCAACAACGGCATCGGCATGGTCGTGGTGGTGCCCGCCGACGCGGCCGAGGCCACGGCGGCCACGCTGCGTGCCGCTGGTGAAACCGTGTACACGATCGGCCGCATCGCCGAACGGGGCGACGGCGCGTCCGTGGTGGTGGCCTGACCCCCACCGGCCGATGGCGCCATCGCCCACACCCGCTCCCCAGCCGGTACACACGCACCCCGCCCAGGGCCCGACCCCGGCTCCGGCCGACCCGGCCCCCGTGCCGCACTACGTCGCCGTCGCCAGCTATCTGCTGATGACGGCCGCGCTGCTGCTGGTGATGTGGCGCGGGCTGCTACCCGGGCTGCTTTGTGTGTGCCTGGGCTTTCTGCTCACACGCTGGCTGGCCCAGCGCCTGACCGACACCCGCCTGCGGCGGCGACTTGCCGAAGCCGGGGCTGCGGCCATCGTGATGGTGGCGCCCGTGCTGGCGCTATCCCTGGCGCTTTCGCATTCGCGCACCTACGTGGTCGATGCGCCCCAGCAATACCGCGACCTGCTGGACTTCATGGCCCGCACCGTGCTGGAGTTGCGCCAGAAGCTGCCGGCCGACATCGCCCAGCAGCTGCCCGAAGGCGCAGCGGAGATCCAGCGCATCATCGCCAGCTACCTGGGCGCACAGGCCGGAGCCCTGGCTGTGGCCGGCCGCGCCTGGCTGGGCAGCCTGCTGTACGCCTACGTGGGCCTGCTGATCGGCGCACTGGCCGCCGTGCGCGTGCCGCGGGCCAGCAACGGCCCGCTGGTGCGCCACCTGACCGGGCGTGTGGCGCTGTTGGGCGAGGCCTTCCGGCAGATCGTCGCGGCGCAGTTCTGGATCGCCGCGTTCAACACCCTGCTCACCAGCCTCTTCCTGCTGCTGGTGCTGCCGCTCTGGGACCTGCGCCTGCCGTACACGCCGGCGCTCATCACGCTCACCTTCGTCGCCGGATTGGTGCCCATCGTGGGCAACCTGCTGTGCAACGTGGTCATCACCATCGTGGGCCTGTCGGTGTCGCCCGCGGCGGCGGCGGCCTGTCTGGCCTTCCTGATCCTGATCCACAAGGCCGAATACGTCATCAACGCCAAGGTAGTGGGCCTGCGCACCCACATGGGCGTGTGGGAGCTGCTTTCGGTGATGTTCGTGGCCGAAGCCGTCTTCGGCCCCGCCGGACTGGTAGCGGCGCCGCTCTTCTACGCCTACCTGAAGAAAGAGCTGGACGCGGCCTGGTTGGTCTGACGCAGCAACGGGCCCCAGCCCGCATGTCCGAAAATGATCGGAATCCGTCTTGAAGGGCTACGGCGAGTGGTCCACAGCCAAGGCACCATGGGAACCATCGTTTGATACCACCGATGGAGCCCGACATGAAAAGCTGTCTGATTGTGATCGACGTGCAGGAGTCCTTCCGGCACCGCCCCTATTCCACCGAGCGCGACATGCCCGCCTACCTTGCTGCGCAGAACGCCCTGATCGCCGGCTGCGTGGAGCGCGGCGTGCCGGTACTGCGCGTGCTGCATAGCGACGGCCCGGAGTCGCCCGACAACCCTTTCTCCATGGCCTCGGGCGAGGTGCGACCGCTGGAGGGCCTCGTGGCGTTCGACGAGGCGGCATGCTTTGTCAAGCACCGCCACAGCGCGCTGGTGGGCACCGGCCTGGACGTCTGGCTGACGCAGCACGGCATCCAGCGGCTGATCGTGAGCGGCATCCGCACCGAGCAGTGCTGCGAGACCACCACCCGCCATGCCTCCGACCTGGGCTGGCAGGTGGACTACGTGACCGAGGCCACGCTGACCTACGACATGCAGCAGCCCGACGGCACGCCGCTCGCCGCCGCCGACATCAAGGCCCGCACCGCCACCGTGCTGGCCGGCCGGTTCGCCACGCTCTGCACCGTGGAGCAGGCCCTGGCCCGCGCCGGAGCGGCGACATGAGCGCCCCCGCCACGCTGCGCGTCGCCCTGCTCGCCTTCGACGAAGTAGAGGCGCTCGACCTGGCCGGCCCCTACGAAGTGTTCACCACCGCCACCCGCATGGCGGAGCGGCTCACACCCCAGGCCCCCGCGCCGTTCGAGGTGTTCTGCGTGGCCCGCTCGCCACTGGCCGTGCGCGCCCGTGCCGGACTGCGCGTGCTGCCCGAGGCCGGCTTCACCATGGCCCCGCTGGCCGACGTGCTCATCGTGCCCGGCGGCGTGATCGATGGCGCGCGGCAGTGCCCGCGCACCCTGGAATGGATCGCCCGCACCGCCGCGCAGGCGCGCATCACCGCCGCGGTCTGCACCGGGGCCTTCCTGCTGGCCGAGGCCGGCGTTCTCACGGAGGGTGAGGCCACCACGCACTGGGAAGATGTGGCCGACCTGCGGGCGCAGTTTCCCGCACTGCAGGTGCGCGAGGGCTTGCGCTGGGTGGAGCAGCCGGGCGGGCGGCTCTTCACCTCGGCCGGCATCAGCGCGGGCATGGATTTAAGCCTGCATCTGGTCGAACGCCTGGCGGGCCGCACGCTGGCGCTGCGCACCGCGCGGCAATTGGATTACGCATGGAACGAGAACCCCACGACGGCGCAGACGGCCTGATCCGCGTCGTCTTCATCCTGCTGGAAGACAGTCTGGTGCTCGACTGGGCCGGGCCGGCCGAGGCGCTACGCATCGCCAACCAGAGCCTGCGTGCGGCAGGCCAGCCCGAGCGCTTTCGCATCGAATTCGCCGGCCCGTCGCCCACGGCGCGCGGATCGGTGGGCGTGCAGCTCGCCCAGATCGCCCCCCTGCCCCAGCGCTGGGCGGCAGGCGAAGCCGCCTGGATCGTGCTGGTGGGCCAGCCGGGCCGCACCATCGACGTGGGCAGCGACGGCGCCCGCGCCCTGCTGCACTGGCTGCGCGGCCAGCGCCTCGCGCCCGGTCGGCTAGAGCTGGTCACCATCTGCGCGGGCGCGGTGCTGGCGGCCCACGCGGGCCTGCTGGCCGGGCGCCGCGCCACCACACACCACCAGCATCTGGACGAGCTGCAGGCCGCCGAGCCGCGCTGCGACGTGGCGGCCAACCGGGTGTTCGTGGCCGACGGGCCCGTGCACAGCAGCGCGGGCGTGACCACCGGCATCGACCTGATGCTCGAACGCATCGCCACCACCTGCGGCCCGGCCGTGGCCGCACAGGTGGCGCAGACCATGGTGGTGGCCATGCGGCGCGGCCCGCACGACCCGGAGCTATCGCCCTTTCTGCATTACCGCGACCACCTGCACGCCGCGCTGCACCGCGTACAGGATGCAGTGGGCCAGCAGCCACGGGCCGGCTGGACGGTGCCGACGATGGCCGAGGTGGCGCACACCTCGCCGCGCCATCTGACGCGGATCTTCATCGAGCATGCGGGGATCGCCCCGCTGGAATACCTGCGCCGCATCCGGCTGGCGGTGGCGGAGGCGGCCCTGCGCTCGGGTCGCAGCGTGGCGCAGGCGGCCGATCTGGCAGGTTTCAGTTCCGATACGCAGCTGCGCCGTGCCTGGCATCAGTTCGGCCGGCCGGGCACGCCGTCGGCACCCGGCATGCACTGAGCGGGCCCCCACTCAGTAGCGTTCGGGCACGTACATGTCCGCCGGCACGGGCTGGCGGAAGTATTCGGGGTTGCGCACGCGCTCGGGCAAGACCACCTCGGGGTGCGGCACGTCGGCATAGGGCAGCTGCTCGAGCAGATGAGCGATGCAGTTCAGGCGCGCCTTCTTCTTGTCCACCGCCTGCACCACCCACCAGGGCGCCTCGGGGATGTGGGTGCGCTCCAGCATGGTCTCCTTGGCCTTGGTGTAGGCCTCCCAGCGCTTGCGGCTTTCCAGGTCCATGGGGCTGAGCTTCCACTGTTTCAGCGGGTCGTGGATGCGGCTCAGAAAGCGCAGATGCTGCTCCTCGTCGGTGATCGAGAACCAATACTTGATCAGTTTGATGCCCGAGCGGGCCAGCATCTTCTCGAACTCGGGCACCGAGCGGAAGAACTCCTCATACTCCTCGTCGGTGCAAAAGCCCATCACGTGCTCGACGCCGGCGCGGTTGTACCAGCTGCGGTCGAAGAGCACGATCTCGCCGGCCGCCGGCAGATGCGCCACATAGCGCTGGAAGTACCACTGCGTGCGTTCGCGGTCGTTGGGCGCAGGCAATGCGGCTACGCGCGCCACACGGGGGTTAAGCCGCTGGGTGATGCGCTTGATGACGCCTCCCTTGCCGGCCGCGTCGCGCCCTTCGAACAAGATGACCACCTTCTGGCGTGTGTGCTGCACCCAGTCCTGCAGCTTCACCAGTTCGCCTTGCAGTCGGAACAGCTCGCGGAAATACTGCTGGCGCGCCGCCTTGTCGCCGGGTACGGCCACGCCGGACTCGTCCAGATCGCGGTCCTCGATCTCGAGCTCCAACTCCTCGTCGTAGCCGTCCATCAGTTCGCTGGCAATGCGCTGCATGAGATCCTGCGTATCAAGGGATGTGTTCTGAAACATGGAAAGACCGGCCGAATGGAGGAGGCGCCATCGTGGCGGGGGGCGGTGACAGGCATGTGACATGTTGCACCTTTGTCATATGCCTGTCATGGGGCAGCCGGAACATCGCGCTCCATTCGCACGCCTGCCCCATCCTTTTCCTACAAGCCGCCCTGCATGTCCGTTCCTGAAGCCCTGGCGTCTCATTACGGCGGCGACGCGGCCGGCCTCATCTGCGGCTACCTGCTGCGCGAGGGCCAGACGGCGGAGTCCATCGACACCGCACGAGCCTCTCAGTGGCTGGCCAGCCAGCCGCAGGGCCCCGCGGACGCACTGCCGCCCGCTGACGATGGCGGCTTTCTGTGGCTGCACTTCAATCTGAGCCATGCCCAGGCCGTGCGCTGGATGGAGCGCCACGCCGGGCTTCCGCCCGCCTTCTTCGAGGCGCTGAACGACGGCTCGCACTCCACCCGCATCGAGCGCGACGACGATACGCTGATCGCTGTGCTGAACGACGTGCATTTCGACTTCGCCTTTGAGCCCAAGGATTTCGCCACACTCTGGATCGGCGTGACGCCGCGCCTGGTCATCACCGCGCGCGCCCAGCCGCTGCGTTCGGTGGATGCGCTGCGCACCAAGGTGCGCGAAGGCGACTGCCCACGCTCCAGCGTGGCGCTGCTGGAGCAGCTCATGCGCACCCAGGCCGACGTGCTGGTGGGCATCGTGCGCGGGGTGACACAGCGCATCGACGGCATCGAAGACGAGTTGCTCGCGGGCCGGCTGAACTACAAGCGCGCCCGGCTCGGCCAGCTGCGCCGGCTCCTGGTACGGCTGCAACGCCTGCTGGCGCCCGAACCCGCAGCCCTCTTCCGGCTGCTGCAGCGCCCGCCCGCCTGGATGGCCGAAGACGACGCCCAGGAGCTGCGAGACGCATCGGAGGAATTCTCCGTCGTGCTGCGCGACATGCAGGGGCTGCAGGAACGCATCAAGCTGCTGCAGGAAGAAGTCGCTGCCAATGTGCAAGAAGACAACAGTCGCAGCCTGTTTGTGCTGACCGTGGTGACGGTCCTGGCGCTGCCCATCAACATCCTCACGGGCCTGTTCGGAATGAACGTGGGAGGGGTGCCAATGGCCGATGCGCCCCATGGTTTCTGGGTGATCGTGGTGGTGCTGGCCGTCTTCACAGCCGTGGCTGCATGGCTTGCGCTACGCCGCGGCGGCGAATAGTCAAGTCGTGAGCGATACACGGATTCATCAAAAGGTAATAATTCGCTTCAATTTGTTTCTTCCTTGAAGATCCCTGCTTTGACCGGCTGCCCACGCCTGTCGAGGACACATTCCCAAGGAAGCAACAGATGAACATTCTTCACAGGATGAGTCTCGCCAAGATGCTTGGCGCAGGCTTTTCCACGCTCATTCTTCTGAGCATCGGCATTTCCGCCATCGGCAGCCTGCAGCTGTCGTCGGTCAGCGACCAGATCACCACGCTGAACCGCGATCGCATCAGCAGCGTGCTTCTGGCGCAGGGCATCAAGGACAACGTCAACATCATCGCGCGGGGGTTGCGCAATATCGCCCTGCTAGACGATCCCGTAAAGATAGCTGCCGAGAAAAAGCGCATCGACGAGGCTGCAGCGAGGAATCAGGAATCGATCGCCAAGCTGCAAGCCGCCGCAACCTCCAGCGAAGCACAGCGCATGCTGGCCGAGATGAGCCAGGTGCGCACGCCTTACATACAGCTGCTCGAAAAGACGGCCCAGATGGGTCTTCGCAATGAGATGGCCGCCATTCGCACCTCGCTGATGCAGGATGTGCGCCCCGTGCAGGCCCAGTACCTCAAGCAGTTGGATGCGGTGATCGATTATCAGAAGAGGCAGATGGCCGAAACGGGCGAGCAGGCGCTGGCGAAGGCCTCCAGCGCCCGCGACTGGATGATGGGGGGCGCCGCTGCAGCGGTGCTGATCGGCGGCCTGCTGTCCTGGGCGATCACGCGTCGCATCAAGGGGCAGCTGGGCGGGGAGCCGGCCGAAGCCGCCCGCATCGCCCAGGAAGTCGCCCGCGGCAACCTGGCCGTGGCCG
>JBHIWE010000084.1:0-15683 GCA_041987645.1 Acidovorax sp.
CTTGTCGAAGGAGTAGCGGTAGACGAAGCCCTCAGTGTCGGACTTGGCGCCTGGGTAGCGATTGAAGTACCAGGTGCCGCCGACGCCGCCGCCCTTCTCGAGGGCGCGTGTCTTCAGCCCAAGTTCGTTGCGCAGCTTGTGCAGCATGTAGATGCCGCCGAAGCCGCTGCCGATGACGATGGCGTCGAAGCTCTGTTCATTGCTCATGGGATGTCTCCTGTGCGCTGTGTGGGGATGCGGTCAGCGCTCAGGCGCCCTTGAACCACTTGGCGATGCGCCGCAGCTCGTCGTCGGCCTGGGCGGCACGGCCGGCCAGGAAGGGGAAGACGTGTTGCATGCCACCGACCACCGACAGGGTGACTGACACGCCGGCCGCCTTCGCGATGCGCGCCAGGTCCTGCGCGTTGTCCAGCAGCGTCTCCACTTCGCCGGCATTGACGTACAGGCGCGGGAAGCCGCGGTAGTCCGCCTTCAAGGGGTTAGCCAGCGGATCGGTGCGCGATCCCTTCTCGCCGAGGAACATGCCCGACATGCCCTGCAGGATGGCCTTGCTGACCAGCGCGTCGGAGGCGGCATTGGTCTCCAACGTCTTGCCGACGTGCTCCATGTCGAGCCAGGGCGAGAAGGCGATCACCGCGCCCGGCAGCGCCACGCCGTCGTCGCGCAGCTTCAGCACGGTGGCGATGGCCAAGTTGCCGCCGGCGGAGTCGCCGCTAGTGGTGATGTCGGCGGGCTTGAAGCCGCGCGACAGCAGCTCCTTGTAGACAGCCGTCGAATCCTCGAGCTGCGCTGGGAACGGATGCTCCGGGGCACGCCGGTAGTCGATGACCACGGCCGTCACGCCAAGATGCCTGGCCAGGTGACCCGCGAGCTTGCGGTGGCTCGCCGCCGACCCGACCGCGAAGCCGCCGCCGTGGGTGTAGAGGATGACCTTCTTCGCGTCGGCGCCGACCGGCAAGGCCCAGAGGGCCTCGACGCCCGCCAGCACGTCCGACTTGTAGGTCACGCCTTCGGGTTCGAGCGTCGGCTGGTGCCATTCGTCGAACAGGCTGCGCAGGTCGGCGATCGTCAGGTTCGGATTGGCCGCCATGCGGTCCGACCAGGACTGGTACAGCGCGCGCAGGAAATCCGATTGGTCAGTGGTGCCCATGCTTGTCTCCGTCGGGTGTGGTTTGGGGTAACGGAATGGTCGGCACCGGCGACCGCGCGGTCTTGAACGTCCGGGTCAGGCGTGTTGAAGGAAATGCGCAGCGACAGGTCGGGCCGACATGGGTAGAAACCCGCGCCCGCAGGGCAGTGCTACGTCGCAAGCCCAGGCCACCGAAGGCGCAAGGCCTGTCGCGAAACGACAGGCGGAATCTCTCTGGTAACGGGGACAGGGGGAGCGGCACTCGAGCGACGCCGCGCAGCGCGAGCCTGCACGGCGCTACATCCGCCTGCAGCTGGCCGGTGCGACCTACATCGCCGAGGATGAATCGGGCGGCGCGAACCGCTTCGCGCACGGGCTGGTGAAGCGCTGCGAAGCCGACGGCGTGCAGTTCCGGGTCAGCAGGCTGCAGCCCGAGGTCGACTTCGTGTTCGTCGGTGCCAACGCGTCGGCGTCGATCCGCAGTCGTCCGGCGCGGCTCGAAGCGCCTTCGCCGCGCTAGAAGCGCAGCCTCCGCAGTCCTGCGCCGACCCTCGCGCGAAAACGCGGACTGTGCAGGCAGGCGGCCCCAGCCAGGCCGAGCAGTGCGCCGACCACGGTGTCCAGCAGGCGCGCCTGCATGAGCTGCTGCGGTGCCGTCACGAACCCCTGGCCGGCCTCCGCGAGGAGGATGGCCAGCGGCGTGATGAACACGGTGGCCAAGCCATAGTGGCGCACCACTAGGGTCTCGATCACCAGCGCCAGTGCCGTCAGCACGACGGCCACGCCCCACGGACCCAAGGGCACCTGGGCGATACCGAGGAACAGCAGCAGGCCGAGCCCGGTGCCGAGGATGCGCTGCAGCTGCCGCGTCCACGCCGCGCGCAGCGACGCACCCTGGATCACCGCCAGGCAGCTGACGGGCACCCAGTAGGGCCGTTCCAGCTGCAGCGCGTGCGCGGCCAGCAGCGACAGGCCGACGAAGGCGGCCATCACCACCGAGTCCGTCACCACGAGGTCGAAGTCGGGCTGCGACGGCGGGCTCGGCGCCGGCACGCCATGGCGGCTGACGATGTACAGGCTGTAGAGGAACGCGATCGCCACCGCCAGCACGGTACCCATGGCGACGGCACCCACCTGCAACATCGCGTCGCGCCCATGGGCCGGGCCGTACGCGCCGATGGCCGCGGCCATCACGAAGAACAGGGGGCCGGGCGGCGGCGCGGCGTAGAAGCGCACGACCATCGTCACGAGCAGGGTGATGGTCACCAGCAAGGGCACCACCAGCGCCGGCACCAGATGCCCCAGCAGGCCCAGCGCATGGCTGGCCGTCATGCCGAAGGAGCAGGCCATCAGCCAGGCCATGCGGTGCGACAGGCGCGTGGCAGGCAGGTGCAGGAACACCAGGCCGCCCAGCGAGGCGGCCAGGCCCAGACCGAGCTCGCCGAAGGCCGCGCCGATGAAGATCGGCAGCCCGCTGGCCAGCGCCGCGGCCGCGGGCATCTCCCAGGGGCGGTCACTTCGGTTCAGGCTGGCGAGCGCCCGCCACTCGTCGAACAGGAACTGCCTCATGGCCATGGGTTCAGCCGGGGTCTACGATGGCTGGGGCCGTCACGCAAAAGCCCCAGACCTGCAGCCCGGCCGGGCAGCGTGAGGGAATCGATGAACGGCAGCGAGGAGAAGCCAACATGATGATGGACTGGAACGCCTACCGCGATCAGGTCAACGCCGCGGTGAAGGGAATGTCAGCCGCCAATCCGGACCTGGTGAGGGCGTATGCCGGACTGTCGCATGCCAACGCGAAGTCCACCCACATCGACGCGAAGACGCGCGAGCTGATCGCGCTGGCCGTTGCGGTGAGCCTGCGCTGCGACGGATGCATCAATGCCCATACCGACGCAGCCATCAATGCCGGCGCGTCGAAGGAAGAGATCGTCGATGCGCTCGGCGTGTCCATCATGGTCAACGCGGGCGCCGCGATGGTCTACTCGGCACGGACCATCGATGCCTACGACACCAAGATTTCCGACAGGGCCTGACGCCGCGCCCGGTGCGGAATCCAACCCAGAAGTGCGCGCAGGGCCCCCCATGACCGAACTTTCCCGCATGCCCGCCGCGTTCATCGGCCACGGTTCGCCGATGAACACGCTGGAGGCAAATGCCTTCACACGCGCCTGGCGCGAGCTGGGGCGCACGATGCCCCGTCCGCGCGCCGTGCTGGCGATCTCTGCGCACTGGTTCGTCCCTTCCACGGCCGTCACGGCGATGGCGCACCCGCGTGTGATCCACGACTTCTACGGATTTCCTGCCGAACTCTTTGCGTTCCAGTACCCGGCACCGGGCAGCCCCGAGATCGCCGAGGAGATCGTTGAAGTGGTGCGACCAGGGCTTATCGAGCTGGACCTCGACAGCTGGGGCATCGACCACGGCACGTGGTCGGTCCTGGCGCATGTGTTTCCTGCGGCAGATGTGCCGGTCCTGCAGTTGTCCATCCACACCGACGCACCGCTGGCCTACCACCTGGAGCTCGGCGCATGCCTGGCGCCGCTGCGCGAACGCGGCGTGTTCATCCTCGGCAGCGGCAACGTGGTCCACAACCTGCGGCGCATCGACTGGTCGTACGGCGACCGGGGCTTCGACTGGAGCGATCGCTTCGATACCCATGTGCGCGCCCTGATGACCTCCGATCCCGCTGCATTGGCCGACGTGGAACAACATCCTGACTACCGGATGGCGGTGCCGACTGCCGAGCACTTTCTGCCGCTGGCCTACCTGGCGGGCCTGTGCAGTGCTGCAGGCGAAGCCGCGCTGCCGTTTGCCGAGGGGCGCACGCTGGGCTCTCTCAGCATGACCAGCTACCTGCTCGGCATGCAGCCGCCGACGGCGGATGGCAGCGCGCCGGCTCCGCAGTCCGCGGGCTGAACTGCCGGCCCGCCGATGAGTGCGCGAGCGGTGGCAGCTCAGAACATGCCGTTATCGTTCAAGGACTCTTCCGGCACGACCTGGAGGACGTCCCAGTGCTCGACGATCTTGCCGTTCTCGAAGCGGAAGATGTCGATGCCAGCGTAGTCGTGGTCGCCGGGCCAGTGCTGGCGGCAATGGAGCACGACGTAGTCTCCTTCGGCAATGATGCGCTTGATCTCCACCGTCTTGCCCGGGTACACACGTGCCATGCGCTCGAAGTAGTCGATGAACGCATCCTCGCCATCTCCCACATGGGGATTGTGTTGGACGTACCGGTCACCAACGTACAGCTCGATGGCTTCACGCGGCTGGCATCTGTTGAACATCAGCTCGTAGAACGCGACCGCCGCATGTTTGTTGGGGTGATATCGGATTTCGTGCAGCCTCCGCGGTCTGAAGCAAAAAACGCTAGACCGCTCAATGACTTAGCACGTCTCGACCTATAGTAAGCGCCCTCGTTCCTGATGGGAGAGCCTGTGTCGCGCTTACGGTACCGGTATGTGGGTCGCGCTTCGTTGCCGAGAGAGATGTCGGCCGAAGATGCGCGCCAGTATTGCTCGCTGACCAAGCAGCAGATCCAGCAGATCCGCGACGCCAGCGGCCGCCAGGAAAAGAATGCGCTCGCACTGGCTGTCCAGGTCGTGAGCTTGATCAGCACCGGCAAGCAGCCCGAGAGGAAGGCAGCGCTGCCTCCTGCCCTGCTGAAGTACCTCTGCCAGGAACTCAACGTCTACCGCGTGGCGCCGTCCATTGCGGCATTGAAGACGATCTACGACAGCGAACACATCCTGCGCCGGCATCGGGAGGTCGCCAGGAATATCGCGGGCTTCGAAGCTTTCGACGACGCCACCGAAGCCGAACTGCGCAAGACGCTGGCGCTGCGGGCCACAGACGCATCCTCCGTTGACGAGCTCTACACGTTGGCCGAGCAGTGGCTCTACGATCGCCAGCGCGTCATTCCCGGCGAGCGCGCCTTGCGGGACATCGCACGCGAGGCCTTCAAGGACGTCGAGGCGCTGGCTCTGCGCACGGTACGCGCAGCCGTCTCGCCATCGCGCTTGAAGATGATCCTCAAGGTGATGTTCGAGGAGAGTCTGAAGCCGAAGGTCACCATCCTTGAGTGGCTGCGGCAGTCAGTCGGCAAGCACAACGTCAAGAACATGAACAAGGTGTCGGCGCGCATCGAGTACCTGCGTGAACTCGGCGTCGACTCCTGGGACCTCAGCGCCATCTCCATCAACCGCGTCCGTGGGTTCGCGCTGAACATCGTCCACCGGCCGCCGTCGGAATCTGCGCGCCGCGTCGAGGACACCCTGGCCGTCGAACTGGTCTGCTTCCTGAAGTACGTCTTGGCGGAGCTGAGCGATGAACAGGTCTACCGGTTCAACCGGCGCACCGGCGATCTGGTACGGTCCGGACGGAAGAATGTCCAGAAGAAACAGGCGGCCCAATCCACCGCCTTCCGCGAGTCCATGCAGGCCATGCGTGTCGTGGCCGGCGACACCAGCCAGACGCCCAGCCAGCGGCTGAAGGCCATCACCGAGATGATGGACGAGATGCTCGGCACGCCGTCCGTCAGCACCGCCGAGGTCGTGCGTGAAAGCATTGCCGGCAACGGCAGCCGCGTGAACACCTTGCTCAAGGACATCGAGTGCCTGGCGATCAACGGCGACGCAGACAGCAAAGACCTCAAGATCGTGCATGCCCTGCAGCAGCTCAAGGAGAGCGGCGCCAAGGAACTGCCCGCCGATTTCGACACCAGCATCGTCGATCCGTCATGGATGCCCTACGTCACGGACACCGACCGGGTGCGCGCGCTAGATGCCTTCAAGGGTTACGCGACCACCCAAATCCGGCACGGCCTCATCGGCGGCCGGCTGCATGTGTCGCACAGCTCGAACTACCGCTCACACGACGAGATGCTGATTCCGCTCGCCGAGTGGGAAGCCAGCAAGGACACCATCTGCGAAAGCCTCGGCCTGCCCCGCGACGCCCATGAGTTCCTGGCACCTCACTACGAGCTGCTCAAGGAAGGCTTGCCCAAGATGGAGACCGAGATCCAACGCGGCATCGTCGAGATCGACGACAAGGGTTCGGTGCGCATCGACAAGTTCCGGGCACTCGAAGATGACCCCGATCTGGTCAGCACCAAGCAGACGATGAGCAACATCATCGGGTCAGTTGAACTGCCCGACCTGATGCTGGAGATCGACAGCAAGACCAAGTTCAGCACCATCCTGCTGGGCCGCGAAGCCAACAGCGCCGACGAGCTCATCTCCCTGTACGGCGGACTGCTTGCGCATGGAACCGACGTCGACGCCAAGGGCGCCGCCGCCATGATTCCCGGCATCCGGCCCAGCGACATCTCATCGGCCATGCGCTTGCTGGAGACGCCAGGCCGTCTGCGCGCTGCCAATGACGCCATCGTTGCCTTTCAGCAGTCCCACGCCATCGTCAAACTGTGGAGCGACGGCAAGAAGGCGTCGGCCGACATGATGAGTCTGGATGCCACCAAGCACCTGGCCCAGGCCCGCCAGGAGCCGCGGCGCAAGTCGCCGGCGGTTGGGCTTTACACGCACGTCTTGGGCAGCTACGCCATCATCCACGACATGCCGATCGTGCTGATGACGCGCCAGAACGGCCCGGCCGTCGAAGGCGTCGAGCGCTACAACACCGGCGAGGACCGCATCAAGGTCGAACTGTTGGCGGTCGACACCCACGGCTATACCTATCCCGCCATGTCGGTGGCCAAGCTGCTGCGTTTTGACCTGTGTCCGCAGCTCGCGGGCCTGCCCGACTGCAAGCTCTGGGTCCCTCGCGGCATCGAGATCCCCGAGTCGTTGGAGAAAGTGGTTCTCCCGACGATCTCCGAGAAGGCTATCGTCGAAGCGTGGGATGGCATCCTGCGGCTGATCGCCTCGATCAAGTTGGGCAAGGTCAGCGTCTCCTGGGCCCTGGCCCGCAACGGCAGCGCCGCGCGTGGCGCCGTTGTCCAGCGCGGCCTCGATCAGCTAGGCCGGCTGCTGCGGACCATCTTCCTGTGCGACTACATGACCAACCCGGATTTCCGGCGCGAACTGCACACACTGCTGAACCGGGGCGAATCGGTCCACCAGCTGCAGCGTGCCATCCACTTCGGCCGCCTTGCCCCCGATCGCGGCCGACGCTCCGACGAGCTCAAGACCATCTCCGGTGCCCATGCGCTGATGACCAACATGGTGATCGCCTTCAACACTGCGCACGAGGAGGAAGTGATCGCCAAGCTTCGGGCGGACGGGCTGCCCATCAGCGACGATCTGGTCCGGCACATCGGCCCTGTCTGGTTTGGCAACATCAACATGCGCGGGACCATGAGCTTCCGCGTCGAGCGCTACGCTGACATCCTTTTGAAACCCCGTGGCGGTGCTGCAAAAACAGCCCGGAAATAGGGTATTCGTTTTGAGTCATTGTTTTTGGTGCAGAAATGCGCACGCGTTCTATATGAATCAATGACTTAGCGGTGTCGGTGCATTTCAAGGCATTTGGGTTCGGTGCGGAAATGCGTATCGCCTTTCCGGAAATGGACCACCGCCGCGCGCCCTTGTGGGCCTTTGGCGCGAACCTCGGCCCCGGCAGATGATCCGTCCCTCACCCCGGGGTCGTGAGCGACGAAAACGCCGAAGCGCCGCTTTGGGTCGAGGCGCATCGTGCCGCACTGAGCACACGCAGCCGGTGCCATCGAGGTACCGCACTGCTGGCAAAACCGTGCCCCGGGCGGATTGATGCTGCGGCAACTCGGACACGACACGCCGTTGACGACCGGGGGCGGCGCAGGCGGCGGATTGCCGTAACCCCCCGCGGGGGGCGCGCCATAACCACCGCCATGATGACCGCCACCGTGGTGACCGCCACCACGATGCCCGCCCAACAGCCGATCCAGGATACCCATGGTGCTTTCTCCTTCGAGGTTATTGCGTCGGGACCGCGCCTGCGGTCCCCCTACAAGTACTTGGTGACTTCCTTGAACTCGCGGATCAGGTCGTTCGCCGTCCGTGAGGGCTCGTGTGCCGCCTGCTCGAGACAGCGGTCGATGTGGTCGTGCACCAGCGTCTTCTTGGCGTTGGCGTTGGCGTTGGCGATGGCCCTCTCGACGGCTTGCATCTGCTGGGCGATGTCCAGGCATTCGCGGCCGTCTGCGAGCATCGTGACGATGCTGCGCAGATGCCCCTCGGCCCGCTTCAGCCGCTTGACGATGTCGGTGCGAATGACCGGGGTCTGCATGGTACTTATCCTGTGGTGGAGGATAGGATGACATACACGAGCCAGCTGGGGTCGTATCGAAGCATCGGGCTCGGCTCATCGGAGGATCCATGTCCCGCACGAGTCGCCCTTCGCAGACAGCTCGCCTTCTGGTCGGCGCGCTGCGGCTTCTGCGCAGCGTGCTGGCGGTTGCCGGCCTGGGCTGGGCGCTTGCCGCAATGCCGGCCGAGCGCACGCTATACAAGTCGGTGCTGCCGGACGGTCGCGTCGTCTATGGCGACGCACCGGACCCCCAGGCGCGTCGGCACGAGAAAATCAGTGTCGAGATCCATCCGGCGGACGCCGCCCAGACCGAAGCCGGGCTGCGGGCGCTGGCGATGACGCGCCAGCAGCTGCTGCGCGACTCCGAAGCGCGGGCGGCGCGGTTGCGCCAGCTCGAGCGGCAGATCGTCACCGCCTACGCCGAACTTCAGGCCGCAGAAGCCGAGCGCGAACGCGGCAGCGCGGTGCAGGAAGGCGACCGGCAGGGGCGGCGTTTTTCGGCCGCGTACCTGCAGCGTCAACGCACGCTCGAAGCAGCGGCGCTGCGGCAGCGGCGCAGCCTGGACGCGCTGCTGCGCGAACGCAGCGCACTGTTGTGACGGGGCTGGCGGCGCGGCCGCGCCGACGCGTCGTTTAGGGCCGGCGTCACAGCCGGCCCCGAGCCCGGTAAGCCTTTGGCAGCACCCACCACAACAGCACGATCAACACCGCGATGCCACCGGCCGCGACGATGCCCACCCGGTGGCCGAACACCGCGGCCAGCACCAGTTGCGTCACCAGCACCAGCGCAAGCGCCAGTGTGACCGAACCGACGATGATCTGGCGCGTGGCCAGCCGCTTGAAATGTGCGCGGTCGATCAGCGGTCGTATGACACGGTGCTGTACGGCGGGTGCGCTCAGCATCACCAGGCTGGCCACCGCCAGCATGAAGGTCGCGATGAAGACGCCCTTCTCGGCCGCCACGGTGGCGGCAAAGCCACTGCTGAACGGCACCGTGATCAGGAAAGCCGACAGCAGCTGTGCGCTGGGCAGCAGCACGCGCAGCTCGCTCAGCATGTCGGTCAGGTCGCCTTCGTCGTTGTCTTCGCCGCCGGCAGCTGCGGCGTCGTTCAGCGCACTGGAACGCACGGGTGTGGGCTCGTTCGTTGTTGTCATGTCGTCTCCTGCCCTCGGCGGCTCCGCTGGCTGAACGCTTTTACCTGAAGCACAACGCCTTTGCGAAGGCTGCCACGAACTGGATTGCGCTGAGCGAGAGGCTCACCTCGCGCAGAATGCACCGGATGAACGACACGACGCAGGCAAGCACTGTCCCTGACAAACCCGCCGGCACGGCCGCGGCGCGGCACCAGAAGAACCTCAGCTGGGCGCTGGCGCTGACATCGGCCTTCATGGCCATCGAGGTCGTGGGCGCGCTGTGGACCGGCAGCCTGGCGCTGCTGTCCGACGCCGCACACATGCTGACCGATGCCGGCGGGATGGCGCTGGCGCTGCTGGCCATCCGCTTCTCGGAGCGCCCGCGCACGCCGCAGAAGACCTACGGCTATGTGCGCATGGAAGTGCTGTCCGCGCTGACCAATGCCGTCGTGCTGCTGCTCTTGACGATCTACATCTTCTACGAGGCCTACCAGCGCTACCTGAATCCACCCGAGATTCTGGGCGTGCCGATGCTGGCGGTGGCCGCGGCCGGCCTGGTCGTCAACCTGATCAGCATGAAGCTGCTGGCGGCCGGCTCGAAGGAAAGCCTCAACGTGAAAGGCGCGTATTTCGAGGTGCTGGGCGACATGCTGGGTTCGCTGGGCGTGCTGGCCGCCGCCACCATCATCATCTTCACCGGCTGGAAGCTCGCCGACCCGCTGATCGGCGCCGGCATCGGGCTGCTCATCATCCCGCGCACCTGGGTCCTGCTCAAGCAGGCGATCCACATCCTGATGGAGGGCACGCCGCCGGAAGTCGACGTCGCGCTGCTCGAGCGCACGCTGCTCGCCATCCCCGGCGTGACGGCGGTCCGCGACCTGCATGTGTGGACCATCACCTCCGGATTGGATTCGATGAGCGGCCACCTCGTGGTCGATGGCAGCGCAGACGCCAGGCTCGTGCTGGCCGCGGCGCGCGAGGCCATGACCGGCAAGTTCGGGCTGTCGCACACCACCATCGAGATCGAAGACGCAGAAAGCGCCGCGGCCGAAGGCGATCGGTCTGTCTAGCTAAGCTAAGCTAGGGCCTGTTAACACTAATTGCGCGAAGGCGATGCCTCTGCGACAGTGAGTGCATGGAGATCACAGCAGCCCAATTCGAGTTGATTGAACACTGTCTGCCAAGGCAGCGCGGCAATGTCAGCCTGACGAATCTGCAGGTGCTCAACGCCATCCTGTATGTCGCTGAGCACGGCTGCAAATGGCGTGGGCTACCCAAGCGATTCGGCAACTGGCACACGATCTACACGCGCATGAGTCGTTGGGCAAAGTCCGGGGTGCTGGATCGCACCTTCGAGCAGTTGCAGCGTGCTCAGGTCGTGCAGATCAAGATCGAGGCCGTGTCCCTGGACAGCACCAGCGTGAAGGTGCATCCGGACGGCACCGGTGCGCCCAAAAAAACGGTCCGCAGGCTATCGGCAAGTCCCGTGGTGGATGGAACACCAAGATCCACCTCGTCGCGGCGGACGCGCGCACGGCCATAACCTTCTCGCTGTCGCCTGGGCAAGCGCACGATGCCGTGGAGGGCCGTGAGCTGCTCAAGCGCTTGGGTGCTCCACACAGGCCGCTGCATCTCATCATGGATCGCGCCTACGAAGGCAACGAGACCCGGCAACTTGCGCTGGACTTGGGCTACACGCCGGTCGTGCCGCCCAAGAGCACCCGCGTTGAACCGTGGGAATACGACCGCGAGATGTACAGGCGCCGCAACGAGGTCGAGCGCCTGTTCCGCAGGCTCAAGGGATATCGCCGCATCTTCTCCAGGTTCGAGAAGCTCGACGTCATGTTCATCGCCTTCATCTGCTTTGCTCTGATCGCAGATGGTCTGCGGTAGTGTTAACAGGCCCTAGCCTCCGACAACTGGTTTACGGCGCAGCGCCCGAGCGCTGCGCCACTTCTTCAACTTGGCGGATTGTTGCAAAGCCCAGCAGCAGAACCAGAACCTCGCGAAGGCCAGCCTGCCAACCCGTTTGGCGACAGCCGATGTGGGAAGCCTTATGCCATTCGCATCAGTACGCTGCGATCGTTAGGCCTCGAATGCTTAACGTACAGAATTTTCCGTTTCTTGAGGGCACCCCTATGAGCGAACACTGGCTTCATCCCGGCACGGCGTGCTCAACGGCGCTGCAGGCCGCAATCCCAATCATGGTCCGGTAGGTGAACGGGCTGGAAGGCTGGGTGACCCTCTCGCTTCGGTGGCGGTCGCGGGAAGACAATCGGCGGCATGAAAGTCGAAACCGAAGACGACAACGTCGTACTGACCGCGCGCCAACGCGAAGAAGCGCCCTATGTCGTGCTGGTGGACGCGCTGGGCTCCCGCGGCGCTGCATACAACAGCCGTCACAAGCTGATCGTGGAGGACGTCAGCCCGGCACTGCTGGCTTTCGCCAAGAGCCGGCACGTCCAGTCGTCCGCATGGGGCGACGAGCACGACCACGGCCCACGGGAGCGGCCCAGTTGGATGCCCACGGGTAGCCTGACGGGCTGGCAGCTCTACTGGGTGCGCGATGGCGCTTCGGATCAGGCGCATTACGAGGCGCTGCCCTTGAAATAGTCGGCGCGGCCACGCGCCTGGCAGGGCCACCTATAGGCGCCTACCCGGCAACGCCCCAACATCCGCAGAGCAGCTGCCATCAGGAGAGGCCGTCGAAGTGATCGTTTTGAACACCGCAAAAGAGCTGGTGCGCCTGGAGTCGTGGGACGACATCGAAGGCCGTGCCGGATATTCCAGTGAACTTGACCCGTCGCAGCACAAACTGAGCTCGATCATCGGGCAGTACGCCTTCCAGGCGCAGATCCGCTGCGGGCTGTCGAACTGCCACACGCCGCACAACCGCGGCTACCTGGTGCTTACGCAGTCCGGGCGCGAGACCAACATCGGCAAGGACTGCGGGAAGCGCTACTTCGGTGTCGATTTCGAGAACCTGGCTGTCCAGTTCGACCGTGACATGCGCGCGAAGCTGGCTCGCGAGAACGTCGGCAACTTCCTGCTGCGCCTGGACGAGACGCAGCGACGGCTCAAGGAGGTGCTTGATGGCGAGGGCGGCGGCGCCTGGGTCTACAAAACTTCGAGACCGCTGGTTGAGCCGGCCCAAGGGGTCCCGAGCGACATCGGGCGCGCCATCGGTGCCATGCTGAAGACGGGCCAATCGCTTCTGATGAAGGACCGCCCGGCCACCGAGCGGGAGACGCAGATAGCCGAAGCCGGCGGCAATCGGGTGAAGCGGCCGCACATGATCGCGGAGCCGGTCGCCGAGATCCGCGGCCTGGACGCGCTGCGAGAGGAAAACGACCTTCGCAAGCTGCTGATCGTCGATCTGGACACCAACCTGAAGGCCCTGGACGGGCTGAACGTCGACACCATGCAGCCGGCGGATGTGGCGCAGTGGTCCAAGTGGGTCAATTCAGTCGATGCCAGCTTTGACCGTGCAGAGGCAGCCATCCGGTCAGGTCGAGAGTTGCTGACCGCGCAGAACCTGCGCCCGTTCGAGCAGATCCTCAAAGAGCCCGGGGACGTGAAACGGTTCGATGCCTTCTTGAAGGGGCTGGGCTGGGCGGACGCCGCGCCACAAGCGCCGTTGATGGCGTTTTCACATATTCGCCAATCCGGCCCATCTTTCCCCGCCGCCGCCGTCACGCGGCCACAAGGGAGAGATCACCCGTGCCTAGAACCCTGTCTCAGTTGAAGTCGCGCATCGCGCAGGCAATGGCAGAAGCGGACAACGCTGAGTCAGTGCTTAAGCTGATCCGGGAAGCCGTGCGTACCTATGGCTTCGACGCAGAGGACATCTTCGGAAGGGGAGATCCTCCGCCGCCTCGCTTGCGGCTTGTTGCGAAGGCGACCGCACCTTCCAAACTCGCTCGCCAGCCGACGACAGTAAAGGTGCCGCAAGCACCTTTCGCTGACGCCAATGGCAACACATGGAGCGGCCGCGGGCGTCTTCCGAACTGGCTCGTTGCCGAGCTGGCCAGGGGAGCGAGCATCGAACAGTTCTCGACCGCCAACGTACGCGCCGCAGCGCCGGCGGGGCAGAGAAGGGGTCGTCAAAGGGCGCAACCGTTGCCGCCGTACATGGACGACAAGGGGAACGCCTGGTCGGGACGCGGCCGGCGGCCAAACTGGCTGAACGCTGCGATTGAGGCTGGCGCGTCCCTGGAAGACTTCAGTACAGACGGTCTCTAAGCTGCTGATCCTGAAAGGGAATTTGTTCTCGCTTCAGGGTTCTGCATGAAAACCGACATCACCCCCTCTACGACCTCGGGCACCTGTTTCCAGGAATCCATGAGCATGCGGGGCGGCTCCAGATCGTCGAGCACTTCGATAGAGCCCGTGTAGCTCAAGCCCCGCATGGCGCCGTTTGTGACGACGCCTTCGAAGTCGAACATAAATTGCATGCCGGCGCGTGCCCGGAGCATCGGGAACACCTTGAAGTCCCAACCATGGACGGCCAGCCACATCGACTGCCGCGGCTGCGAAGGTTCTTCCCAACTTAGCGTCGCCGCCCGCGGCGTCGCACTAGCTACCGGCTGTTTGGGCTTCCCAAAGAGCATGACCGTCCTCCCGTCGGTTTTGCAACATTCTCACAGGCACCATTCAAACCGGCGAACAACGAACGGGGTGTCCCGACTGGCTGACGCCCGTACCTACAGGTTGAGCGGCTGACGTCATCCATTGGCTGACACGGGCTACCTCAACATCGAAAATGGCTGATGCACATTCCCGACTACCGCTATCCGATCGAGCAGTGCAGCGTTCCCGAAGTTCGCCGGCCCCAGTTGAAGTCTTACCGGGATTTCCGTCGCGAGTGCCTGGAGCGCCTGCAGGGCGACGCCGAGACCTCAGTGCGCAACCAAATCCTGGATCTGACTTGGCACACGGCAGTTTTTCGAACACTGAACGAGGCCCGTCGGCTGGAGCCTAGGCGATCCGTCAACGGTGCGATGTGGGAGCTGACGACAGCGGGGTACGCCAACCTGATCACCCTTGGGATACGGCGCCTCGTGGACACGAATCCGAAAGCTGATTCCGCCTGGAACGTCCTCGAACGCATTGCGAGGCGCCCGGAACTCCTGACCCGGGAGCTGTTCGTCGCGCATGACGGGTTGCCCTATGACTACGAGAAGGTTCTCGAGGCGCATCTCAAAACGAGAACGGTGGGGGTGCAGTACCTCTCCACAGTCGGTCCAGACGCGTTCGACACCTCGCAGCGCATGCATGAGGACTTCGATGCCGTGTGCGGGCGGCCGTCGAAGCGCAAGCGGCTTGATCGCATCGACACCGGCATCTTCGACGTGCTCCGCGCCCAGCTGAAACACCCAGTGATCGAGAAGGTGTGCACGATGGTCGACAAGACCGTCGCCCATGCTGAGCGCATCGACCCGAAAGGCCCCGCTGTGCCGATCGCAACGTTCAACGATGTCGACGAGGCGCTCGGGCGCATCGTGCGCGTCTGCCAGTTCATCTCGTGGAACTTGCTGGCCGAAGGGGGTTTCTCGTCGGTCATGGCAACACCCCAGTTCAACGTGCTGGAGCACCTGGACCAGCCTTGGTGCCTGAAAGCCACGCTCCCCGCGCTGCACGAATACTGGAATGCGCTCAGCCGCACGATGGACGAATGGGGCAACGCCGCAGAGGAGGAACTGCTGGCCAAGACGGCTACGACAGCTGCTGGGGGTGGCACCGCTACCAGCTGATTCGGTGAGACGCGTTCACGGCGTCATGGCGCGCGTCGTCCTCGCCATGCACGTAGATGCTCGTGGTCGACAGCGTCGTGTGGCCCAGCGTGTCACGCACATGGCGTAGGTCGATGTCGTTGGCCAAGTTGGACCCGGCGGTGTGGCGCAACCAGTGCGCCGACGCCGCGCTGAGCTTATCGGCCTGCTCTTGGCCTCGGCCTTCCTTCACCCAGCGGTCGGCCGCTGCGGCGAAAACCTCTTTCAAGATGCCGTGCACCGCGCTGCGCGTCATGGCTTCTGGCCACAACGGTGCCGGATGACTTGAACGCCGCCAGGCGACGGGGAAGACTAGCGGCGACGGCTCGCCGGGCTGTGGCAGTTCCTGATGCCGCGCGCCGCCGGCCCGCACGTCTCCGAGCCGCAGAAGCGCCTCGAACTTCGGG
>JBHIWE010000085.1:0-15368 GCA_041987645.1 Acidovorax sp.
GCATGCGCGTTGGACATGGTCTCGGCCGTGGTGAAGGTCTTGGAGGCGACGAGGAACAGCGTGCTCTCGGGCTTGAGCTGGCGCAGCACGAGGCCCAGCTCCATGCCATCGACGTTGGAGACGAAGTGCATGCGCTTGCCCGGATGGCACAGCTCTTCGAGCGCCTTGACGGCCATCGACGGGCCCAGGTCGGAGCCGCCGATGCCGATGTTGACCACGTCGGTGATGGCGTCGTCGGCGCGCACGCGCTCGGCCAGCTGCAGCATCGCGTCCAGCGTGGCGTGGACGTCCTTGAGGCCGTCAGCCACCGCGCCCGCTACATTTTCAGTAGCATGCTGCCCAGGTAAATCCTGCGCTGGAGCCGGATTACGCAACAACCAGTGCATGACGGCGCGCTGCTCGGTGTGGTTGATGGCGGCGCCTGCGAACATCGCGTCGCGATAGCCTTCCAGGCCCGTCTCGCGCGCCAGCTGCAGCAGCAGGGCTTCGGCCCGGGCGTCGATCAGGTTCTTGGACAGGTCGGCGAAGACATGCGGCGCCTGCTGGCTCAGGCGCTCGAAACGCTCCGGCTCGGCCGCGAAGGCGCCGCGCAGGTCGAAGCCGCGGCCTGCCCCCTCGAAATGCGCCTGCAGCTGCGCCCAGACGGGCGTGCGGTCGCAGCGGGTGCGGGTGGGAAGGACGTGGCCGCCGCTCATGCGGCCGCCTGCATCAGCTGTTCGAGCTTGGCCGCGTCGGCCGCGAAGGCGCGGATGCCTTCGGCCAGCTTCTCGGTGGCCATGGCATCGGCGTTGAGTGCGTAGCGGAAGCCCGCCTCGTCGTACTCCACGGCCGGCAGGTCCAGGCCGCGTGCGGCGTCCGGGTCCAGCGCGCGCTGCACGGGCGCATCGCTCGCGGCCAGCTGGGCCAGCAGGTCGGGGGCGATGGTGAGCAGGTCGCAGCCAGCCAGCGCGATGATCTGGCCGGTGTTGCGGAAGCTCGCGCCCATGACCTCGGTGGCGATGCCGAAGCGCTTGTAGTGCTGGTAGATCTGGCGCACCGATTGCACGCCCGGATCGTTGGGGCCGGCCATGGCGGCTTCGTCCCAGCCGGCGCCGGCCTGCTTCTTGTACCAGTCGTAGATGCGGCCGACGAAGGGCGAGATCAGCTGCACCTTGGCCTGGCCGCAGGCGACGGCCTGGGCGAACGAGAACAGCAGCGTGAGGTTGGTGCGGATGCCGCGCTCTTCGAGCTGGCGCGCGGCCTGGATGCCTTCCCAGGTGGAGGCGATCTTGATCAGCACGCGCTCGCGGGCGATGCCTTCGGCCTGATAGAGGGCGATGATGCGCTCGCCCCGCGCCACGGTGGCAGCCGTGTCGAACGAGAGGCGCGCATCGACTTCGGTGGACACGCGGCCCGGAATCAGCGAGAGGATCTCGCAGCCGAAGCGCACGATGAGCCGGTCCATCACCTCGTCCAGCGGCTGACCGCGCCAGCGGGCTACGGCCTCGGTCATCAGCGGCGCGTATTCGGGCTTTTGCACGGCCTTGAGGATGAGCGAGGGGTTGGTGGTCGCATCCTGCGGCTGGAAGGCGCTCAGCTGGCGGAAATCGCCCGTGTCCGCCACCACGGTGGTGAACTGCTTGAGCGCATCGAGTTGGTTCATGGCCATTTGCTTTGTTTCCTCTAGTCCTTGGGGGATGACGTGCCTCTCGATGCAGCCACGGCAGAAGATTCCGGGTTACCGCCTGCCTCAGGCGCCGCCGATGCGCACGACAGCGCAGAAGTGTATGCCGGGCCGCAGCGGTTCTGACGTAGGCCCATGCCGATTGGTGAAACTCGGTAACATACCGGGCATCGACAACGAAACATCGTACGGGAGACACGGAACACCATGAGCTTCGATCTGGTCCTTTTCGGCGGCACGGGCGACCTGGCCTGGCGCAAGTTGCTGCCCGCTCTCTTCCAGGCGTTCCGTCACGGCTCGCTGCCCGAAGGCGGGCGCATCATCGGCGTGGCGCGCGACGACCTGAGCGATACGGCCTACCGCGATCTGATCGCCAGCCGCTTCGACGCCGTGATCCAGGAAAAACGCCCCACGGCCGAGGAGTTCGAGCGTTTCGCCGCGCTGCTGCAGTACCAGCGCATGGACCTGTCCAAGCCCGAGGACTACGCTCAGCTGGCCGAGCGCCTGCACGAGCGCAATGCCGACACGGTGGTGATGTATCTGGCCACCGCCCCCAGCCTCTTCACCACCGCCTGCGAGCAGCTGGGCGCCGCAGGCCTGGCCACGCCGAAAACGCGCGTCGTGCTGGAAAAGCCGCTGGGCCACGACCTCGAATCCAACCGCGCCATCAATGCCGCCGTGCGGCGAGTGTTCCGCGAAGAGCAGATCTTCCGCATCGACCACTACCTGGGCAAGCCCGCTGTGCAGAACCTGCTGGCGCTGCGCTTCGGCAACGTGCTGTTCGAGCCGCTCTGGCGCCGCGAAATGGTGGCCAGCATCGAGATCACCATCGCCGAGAAGCTCGGCGTGGAAAAGCGCGGCGCCTTCTACGACGGGACCGGCGCGCTGCGCGACATGGTGCAGAACCACGCGCTGCAGCTGCTGTGCGCGATCGCCATGGAGCCGCCCATCAACGCCACGGCCGACGCCATCCGCGATGAAAAGCTCAAGGTGCTGCATTCCCTGGTGCCCTGGACGCCAGCCACCCTGGCGCGCGACGTGGTGCGCGGCCAGTACACCGCCGGCAGCACCGGCGGCGAGCGCGTGCCCGGCTACGCCGAAGAGACCGGCGTGCCGGCCGACAGCCGCACCGAGACCTTCGTCGCCCTGCGCACCGAGATCGCCAACTGGCGCTGGGCCGGCGTGCCGTTCTTCATCCGCACCGGCAAACGGCTGGCCTCGCACGAGGCGCACATCGCCATCAACTTCCGGGCCACGCCCCACCCCATCTACCGCACGCCCATCGGCGCGGCCAACCGGCTGGTGATCCACCTGCAGCCGCGCGACGGCGTCGCGCTGCACCTGTTCGCAGCGGGCCAAGACAAGCGCAGCGCGCGCGCCGCCGAGGCCCAGTCGCTGGCCCAGGTGCATCTGGACCTGGACTTCGAGCAGCGCTTTGGCACCGAGCGCGTGGGCGCCTACGAACGGTTGCTGCTGGACGTGATCGCCGGCCGGCTGAACCTCTTCGTGCGTGCCGACGAGCAGGAAGCCGCCTGGCGCTGGGTCGAACCCATCATGCAGTCCTGGCAGGAATCGAACGAAGGCCCGCGCCCGTACGCCGCCGGCACCTGGGGCCCAGCCGCCGCCAGTGCCATGGTGGCGCGCGAAGGCCACAGCTGGATCGAGGAATCCTGATGCGCAAGCCCTTTGCGCGCCTGGCTCCGCCCGCGCCCGGCGCGCCGCTGCACCGCGTGAAGCAGGATGGCTGACATGCTGGAACGCATCACCGCCTCCCTGCCCTCGCTGGCGCCGGCCGAACAGCGCGTGGCCGCCCTGGTGCTGCAGGACGCGCGCGCCTTCGCGCGCCTGCCGGTGCGCGAGCTCGCCGCACGCGCGGGGGTGAGCAAGCCCACCGTGGTGCGCTTTTGCCGCAGCATGGGCTATGACGGGTTGGCCGACTTCAAGCTCAAGCTCGCCGGCAGCGTGAGCGAGGGTGTGCCCTTCATCCACCGCAGCGTGGACGCCGACGACAAGACCGGGGACGTGCTGGTGAAGGTGGTGGACAACGCCGTGGCCGCCTTCCTGCAGTACCGCAACGCGGCCAGCACCGGTGCCATCGAGCGTGCGGTCGAGGCCATCGCCGGCACCTGGAAGACGGGCCACCGCATCGAGATCTACGGCGCCGGCAACTCCGGCATCGTGGCGCAGGACGCGCAGCACAAGCTCTTTCGACTGGGCATCACCAGCCTGAGCACCAGCGACGGACACATGCAGGTGATGAGCGCCACGCTGCTGGGCCCGGGGGACTGCCTGCTCATCGTCTCCAACTCGGGCCGCACGCGCGACCTGATGGACGCCGCCGACATCGCCCGCCGGAACGGCGCGACCACTGTGGCCATCACTGCCAGCGGCTCGCCGCTGGCGAGCGCCTGCCACATCCACCTGGCAGCCGACCACCCCGAAGGCTACGACCGCTACAGCCCCATGGTCTCGCGCCTGATGCACCTGCTCATCATCGACGTGCTCGCCACCTGCGTCGCCCTGCGCATCGGCGATCCGCTGCAACCCGTGCTGCAGCAGATGAAGGACAACCTGCGCGCCAAGCGCTACACCTGATCCGACACCCGTGCGAGGAGGGCCTGCCAGCCCTGCCCGCCAGGGCTGCGGCGCCGCCCTTCGCCGCGCACATCACCGGACGAGGCCGCCGCAGTCCTGCGTCCGGCCGCAGCCGGCCCTCGGGCGGTAACCGGCATCCGTCGCTGCGTCCGTCACTTCGCAGGCGGCGTGAAGTTCTTGGTGCTGTAGAGCGCGACCGGCAGACGGCTCAGTACCGGCAGGCCGGTGCCCGCATCCTTGGGCTGCTTGTCGATGTACGTGAAGAACACGTCGGCATCCAGCACGCCGATGTCCAGGCGCCGCGCGGCGGGCACGGCGGCCAGGGTCTTGTAGCCGTCGCCGCCGGTGGCGTTGAAGCTCAGCACGAAGAGCTTGTAGGTCTTGGAGGCTTCCAGCGCGCCCCAGTTACCGGTCTGGCGATCGCGCACCTCGATGTTGCTCACGCGCTGGCCGAAGGCCGCCGAGGCGTTGACATCGAAACGCAGGCCGCCGGTGTACGGATAAGGGCCGGTGGAGCCGCCCGTGCCATAGACGGCTTCCAGGCCGTCTTCGAGCATGGACTTGACCTCCGTGCCCGTGATGTCCAGCCGGAACAGCATGTTGCCGAAGGGCAGCACCTGGATGACCTGCGCGGCCGAGACGGTGCCCGCGAGCGGAATGCGCACGCCGCCGCCGCTTTGCAGCGAGATGTCGGCGCCGCCGTACTGGGCGTTGGCCACGTCCAGATAGGCCTGGGCCACGAGCTGCTGGATGTCGCCGCCGCGCAGGCTCACGCTCCCTTCTGCATTGCAGGCCGCGCTGGAGCGGCCGTAATCCACCGTGCCCTGGCCACCGGGCACCCGGCGCGAGCAGAGTTCCTGCGGCACCGTGGCGACCTGCTTCTGGTTGAACACGGACACGCGGTCCTTGAAGGGCTGCAGCACGCTGGCAGCCGAGGCCAGCGGCGTGGTGGTGCGCAGGAAGCCCGCGGCGGCCACGCTGGCCTTGATCGCCTGCAGCTGCGCATCGGTCGCAGCCTTGCCACCGATGGTGAAGCTGTCGCCGATCAGCACGTGCGGCGTGCCGGCGCAGCTGGCCACGTCGCCGTTGGCGTCGAAGCGCACCTTGAGCTCGCCCACGACCTGGGCGTATTCCCACGCCTGCACCACGCAGACGGGCTTGCCGTCCTTGCCGGCCAGACGGGTCGGATAGGCCCCGGACGGGGTGCCCACGCCGGTGGTGCGCAGGGTGTCGGGGCCCAGCAGGGTGTGCGAGTCGGCGCCAACCACCACATCGACGCCCGAGAGCCTGGGCACGATCTGCAGGTCGTTGTCATAGCCGATGTGGCTCATGAGGATGATCTTGTTGATGCCCTGGGCGCGCAGGCGGTCGATCTCGCGCTGCGCGGCGGTGGCTTCGTCCTCGAAGGTGGTGTCCGGGTCGGGGCTGGAAGAGGCCTTGGTCTTGCCCGCGATGGTCACGCCCACGATGCCGATCTTCTGGCCGCCGCGCTCGACCACCGTGGAGGCGTTGACGCCGTCCGTGGCCTTGGACGGGTTGAGCGCCGAATTGGCGCCGAAGCGCACGTTGGCGCTGAGCACGGGCGTCTTGCAGCTGCCTTTGTGCAGCAGGTCGATGAAGCCCTTGAGGCCGCTGTCGCCCTTGTCGAACTCGTGGTTGCCGAGCGTGAAGGCGTCGAAGCAGACGGTGTTCATCAGCGCCGCGTCGGCCTCGCCATTGGCGCCCGCGCGGTTGAAGTAGAGCGTGCCCGTCAGCGCATCGCCTGCGTGCAGCTTGAGCACGTTGGCCGACTGCGCGGCCAGCTCACTCATCGCCGCGGCCACGCGGGGAAAGCCGCCCGCATCCACCGACACTGCCACCGCCGAGCTACCTCCGGCGGACAGCTGCAGCGCTTTGGTGCGCGAATCCAGCGTGGAATGGTGGTCGTTGATATGCAGGATGGTCAGATCCAGCGGCTGGGCCTGGGCGGGTGCCGGCGTGGGGTTGGGCGCGGGGGTCGCGCCATCCGATCCGCCACCGCAAGCGGCCACCAGCACCGCGGTCGCCAGGGCCAGCGCACCGCCAGCCCAGGGGCGCCGGCGCAGGGCCGGCGCGTTCGCGTGCATCTTCATGTTCTGGTCTGCTCTCTCGTGCCAAGGCATGTCCATCTCCCAACCTTCTTTGTCGAAGGCTCGGATGCTGGACAGCACGCATGACAGGGGCATGAAAGTTCCCTGCTCCGCCGCCGGTCCGAACCGACTGCGGCGCCCCCTGGACCGCACGCACGCATCGCTGGATACTGTCCAAGCATGTGCGCCAGCGCACAGACGGCGCGGCACGGGCTGCGCACACTGCGGGCTGCTGGCGATGCACCGACCGGCAGACCTGCGGGCATACGCACAGGGCCCGCCGCATGCATCGCCTTTTTCCATACATCCCATCCCGTTCAGAAGAGAGGTTTTCCATGCGCACCGTTACCACCCGTTCCACCCCCGCAGCTTCCGCCTCAGCCCAGGGCGACGATGCCGGCAAGCTCGTGCTGCGCCTGGCCGTCGGCGTACTCGTGCTGTTGCACGGCATCTTCAAGCTGCAGCATGGGGTGGGCTTCATCAGCGGCATGCTGGAAAAGGCCGGCGTGCCAGGCGTGGTGGCCTACGGCGTGCTGGTGGGCGAGGTGCTGGCGCCGCTGCTGCTGATCGCGGGCCTGTTCACGCGTGCCGGCGCGGCCATCATCGTCATCAACATGCTGGTGGCCTTCGCGCTGGTGCATCGCGCCGACCTGTTCGCACTCACCAGCCAGGGCGGCTGGGCACTGGAGCTGCAGGGGCTGTACCTCTTCGGCGCGCTGGCCGTGATGCTGCTGGGCGCGGGCCGCTACAGCGTGGGCGGCGCACAGGGTCGCTTCAACTGAGTGAGCGCCCGATCGACTGCGCCCCGGCAGCGCGGGCAGATTGCTATTAAAACAATAGCTCCAGGCGCAAGCGGATCAATCGCCTGCGCCTGAAAACCCTTGAAGCTCAGGCCGCCACGGCCTCGATGCGCGGAATGCGCCCTTCTTCCACGGCATGGCAGGCCACGCGGGTGCCGCCGTCGTCGATGAGCACGGGGCGCTCGCTGCGGCAGCGGTCGTTGGCGTGGGGGCAGCGCGGGTTGAAGGCGCAGCCGGTCGGCGGGTTCAGGGGGTTGGGCACCTCGCCCTGCACGGGCGTGCGGGCATGACCCGTGTCGTGCATCTTGGGGATGGCGTCCAGCAGCATGCGCGTGTAGGGGTGGCGCGGCGCAGCGAAGAGCTGCTGCTTGTCGGCCAGCTCCACCAGCCGGCCCAGGTACATCACGCCGACCTGGTCGCTCACGTGGCGCACCACGGCCAGGTTGTGGCTGATGAAGAGATAGGTCAGCTGCCGCTCGCGCTGCAGGTCCTTCATGATGTTGAGCACCTGCGCCTGCACGGAGACATCGAGCGCCGAGGTGGGCTCGTCGCAGACCAGGAACTCGGGCTCGGTGGCCAGCGCGCGGGCGATGGAGATGCGCTGGCGCTGCCCGCCCGAGAACTGGTGCGGGTACTTGGCCATGTCCAGCGGCGAGAGGCCCACGGACCGCAGCAGCTCGCCCACGCGGGCCTTGAGCTCGGCCTTGTCGGTGATGAGGCCGTGCTCGCGCAGCGGCTCGCCCACGATGTCCTCGACCAGCCAGCGCGGGTTCAGGCTGGCGTACGGGTCCTGGAAGATCATCTGGATGCGGCGGCGCATGGCGCGTGCGTCGCCGCCCTTGAAGGCGGCATGCGCGTCCTGCCCGTCGAAGGTGAAGCCGCCGCGCGTGGGCTCGTAGAGGCCCACCAGCAGGCGCGCGACGGTGCTCTTGCCGCAGCCCGATTCGCCGACCAGCGCCAGCGTCTTGCCGCGCTCGATCTCGAAGCTCACGCCGTCCACCGCATGCAGCAGCGTGCGGGGCTTGCGTTCGAGCACGCGGTTGAGCCAGGGCGCGGACACGTCGAAGGTGCGGGCCAGATCGTGCGCCTGCACCAGCGGCTGGCCCGGGCGGGCCGGGCCGGCGGCGTCGTGGCGGGGAGTCATCGGGGCTTCGTGGTTCATGCGTCGGCTCCTGCCAGGCCCGCGGCGGCCACGGCGGCAGCGGCGGATCGGGGGTCGTGCAGCCAGCAGGCGGCGCGGGTGGCGCCGGCGGGCAGCAAATCGGGCCGCTCGGTGCGGCAGCGGTCGAAGGCCTTGGGGCAGCGCGGGTTGTAGGCACAGCCCGGGGGAATGGCGTTCAGGCGGGGCATGGCGCCGTCGATCTGGTTCAGGCGCTCGCGGTCCTGCGCCATGTCGGGGATCGAGGCCATCAGCCCTGCGGTGTAGGGGTGGGCCGGCTGGTTGATGACCTGGTGCACGGGCCCGATCTCGGCGATGCGGCCGGCGTACATCACGGCTACGCGATCGCAGGTCTCGGCGATCACGCCCATGTCGTGGGTGATGAGCATCACCGCCGCGCCGCGCGTGCGGCAGATGTTCTTGAGCAGCTGGATGATCTGCGCCTGGATCGACACGTCCAGCGCCGTCGTGGGCTCGTCGGCCACGATGAGCTGGGGTTCGGCCGCCAGCGCCAGGGCGATCACCACGCGCTGGCGCATGCCGCCCGAGAACTGGTGCGGGTAATGGTCCACGCGCTGCTCGGCGGCAGGAATGCCGGTGTCCTTGAGCAGGTCGATGGCGCGCTGGCGGGCCTGGGCGGCGTTCATCGGCAGGTGGGTGCGGATGGTCTCGACCAGCTGGTGGCCCACGGTGTAGAGCGGGTTCAGCGAGGTGAGCGGGTCCTGGAAGATGGCGCCGATGCGCCGGCCGCGCACCTGGCGCATCTTGTGCGCGGGCAGATCGTCGATGCGCTCGCCCTGCAGCAGGATACGGCCGGAGGCGATGCGCCCCGGCGGCTCCAGCAGGCCGATGATGGACGCGCCGGTGAGCGACTTGCCCGCACCGGATTCACCCACCACGCCCAGGATCTCGCCCGGCGCGATGGAAAAGGAGATGTCGTCCAGCGCCCGCAGCGTGCCACGGCGGCCCGGGAATTCGACGACGAGGTTCTGGACTTCAAGCAGTGACATGGGCCAGTCCTTCGGAGGGCTTTTTCTTCATGGGGAGATAGCTATTCTTTTAATAGCATTACACCCTTGCAGCGCAAGGGACAGCAGCCTATCGGCATTCCAACTCCGTTACCGCAGGCGCGGGTTGAGCGCGTCGCGCAACCAGTCGCCCAGCAGGTTCACCGAGACGGCGATCAGCACCAGCATGGCGCCCGGGAACACGGTGATCCACCATTCGCCCGAGAAGAGGTAGTCGTTGCCGATGCGGATCAGCGTGCCCAGCGAGGGCGAGGTGGGCGGCGCGCCCACGCCCAGGAAAGAGAGCGTCGCCTCGGTGATGATGGCCGTCGCCACCTGGATGGTGGCCAGCACCAGCACGGGCCCGAGCACGTTGGGCAGCACGTGGCGCCGCATGATGCGCAGGGGTGACACGCCGGTCACCCGCGCGGCCTGCACGTACTCCTTGTTGCGCTCGACCAGTGTGGAGCCGCGCACCGTGCGCGCGTACTGCACCCAGCCAGTCAAAGAGATGGACAGGATCAGCACGCCGAAGGCGAGCGATTCGCCGCCGTTCGGAAACATCGCCCGCCCCACACCGGCGATGAGCAACGCCACCAGGATGGCGGGAAAAGACAGCATCACATCGCACAGGCGCATCAGCAGTGCGTCGATCCACCCACCCTTGAACCCGGCCAGCAGCCCCAGCGCCACGCCCACCACCACCGAGAGCGCCACCGAGGCGAAGCCCACGATGAGCGAAATGCGCGCGCCGTAGATCACGGCCGAAAGAATGTCGCGCCCCTGGTCGTCCGTGCCCAGCAGGTACTTCAGGCTGCCGCCGCCTTCGCTGTTCCAGGCCGGCGGCAGCCGCGCGTCGGACAGCTCCAGCGTGGTCAGGTCGAACGGGTTATGCGGCGCCACCCAGGGGGCGAACACGGCGCAGAACAGGCAGATCAGCGCCACCAGCGCCGCGCCGATGGCGACGGGGGAGGTACGGAAACTGTGGCCGACGTCGCTGTCATACCAGCGGAACAGGGTTTTCTTCATCGTGTGGGACTCTTATGGCTTTCTGAAGCGCTTCTGGAACTCTCGGTGCGAAAACTAAGGCGTCAACTGGCACGCTCGGCACGGGCACTGCGGCGCAGGTCCGTGCGAGGCTGCGGCGGCTGCACGCACGGAGGCGGGCGGCATGTCGGGCGGAGGCTTCAAGGGCTGATGCTCATCCACTTGAAGGGCATGGTGTTGTCGGCCAGCTGCACCACCCGGATCTTGTCGGACACGCCCCAGGCCAGTTGCTGCTGGTGCAGCGGAATATGGCCCACATCCTCCGCGTGGATCTGGAACGCCTCGCGGATCATCGCGTTGCGGCGGGCCTTGTCAGCCTCTACCCCGATGCGGCGGATCAGCCCATCCACCCGGGGGTTGCAGTACCCGCCCAGGTTGTACTGGCCAGCGCCCCGGCCGTCAGGGCAGGCCAAGAGAGCATTCAGCGCGTCTTCCGCATCGTAGGTGGAAGGAGCCCAGCCCAGCAGGTAAAAGCTGGTGTCGCGCCGCAGCACCTTGGGGAAATAGCTGCGCCGGCTTTCCAGCTGCAGCCGCACCTTGACCTGGATGCGCGACAGGTTGGATACCACGGCTTCGCAGATGCGCTCATCGTTCACATAGCGGTCGTCGGGGCAGTTGAGCGTGACCTCGAAACCATTGGGGTAGCCCGCCTCCGCCATCAGCCGCCGGGCGGCGGCCAGGTCGTACGGCTGCCGCCGGGCGTCCGCGTGGAAACCGCTCACGCCCGGGCCGACCAGCCAGGCAGCGGGGGTGGCGGCGCCGCGCATCACATCCTTGCGGATGCTCTCGATGTCGATCGCCTGGTAGAAGGCACGGCGCACGCGCACGTCCTTGAACGGGTTGCGGCCCCGCACACTGGAGTACAGCAGTTCGCTGCGCTGCTGGTCCATGCCCAGGAAGATGGTGCGCGGCTCCGGCCCGGTGACCGCACGCGTGCCGGGGTGGGCATTGACCCGCGCGATCTCTTCCACCGGAACAGGCTCCATCACATCCACCCGGCCCGAGAGCAGCGCCGCCAGCCGGTCCGCGTCGCTGGCGATGGGCGTGAAGACGACTTCTGCGGCATTGCTTTCGATGGGCGCCCAATAGTCGGCGTTGCGCACGAAGACCGTGCGAACGCCTGGCTGGCGTTCGCTCAGCCGGAACGGCCCCGTTCCGTTGGCCTTCGTGAGAATGCGCGCGCTCGCGCCGGCACTGCGCGCGTCGAAAGGCGCGAGAGCGCCATGCGCTTCGCACCACGCGCGGCTCATCATGTACACGGTGGTGAGTACCTCAGGCAGGATCGGATAGGGCATCGCCGTCTCGACCTCCACCGTGGACTCATCGATCTTGCGCACCTGCTGGATGGAGCCGACATGGCTCTTCATGCCCGAGCCGGCCATCCGGGCGCGCTCGAGCGAGAACACCGCGTCGTCTGCCGTGAAGGCCGACCCGTCATGGAAGCGCACGCCCTGCCGCAGCTCGAAGCGCCAGACGGTGGGTGCCGTCTGCTGCCAGGCCTTGGCAAGGGCGGGTGACAGGCTCAGGTCCTTGTTGCGGCCCACGAGCGGTTCATAGACGTTGCCCAGCAGGCTGAGCTGCAGTGCCTCATCAAGGGAGTGCGGGTCCATCGACAGTGCATCGCCCTGGTCAGCGATACGGATGGTCTGCGCGACAGCTATTGAATTTATAGCGAAAAACCCAAACAGGACGGGCGCCAAGACCCATCGACGCATCAACCCCAGGTACCGGACAAGGGAGGATGGGCCACCGGATGCGCAGGAGCGTTTCGTCATAGCGTGGCCAGCGGCATCGCCTGCTCCACCAGGCTGGCATGCAGCGCTGCCCCCAGCGGCAGGATGTCGTCGTTGAAGTCGTAGCGGCTGTTGTGCAACGCGCTGTTGCCGGGGCCCATACCCTGGCCGATGCGCAGATAGGCACCCGGGCGGCTCTGCAGCATGAAGGAGAAGTCCTCGGCGCCCATGCTGGGCTCCAGGTCGCGCACGACGTTGTCCGCCCCCACCAGCCGCTCGGCCACGTCGCCCGCGAAGATTGCGTGCTCTTCGGTGTTGATGGTGGCCGGGTAGATGCGCTCATAGCGCACGCTGGCCGTGGCGCCGAAGCCCAGCGCGATCGCTCCGCACACTTCCTGGATGCGCCTTTGCACCATCTCCTGCACGGCTGGATCGAAGCTGCGCACCGTGCCCACCAGCGTGGCCGTGCCCGGAATCACGCTGAACGCGCCCAGGTCGCCCGCGTGCACCGCGCACAGGCTGATGACGGCGCTGTCGAGCGGCCGCACGTTGCGCGAGACGATGGACTGCACGGCAGTGATGATGTGCGCAGCCACCAGCACCACATCCACCGCCTGATAAGCATGAGCGCCATGGCCGCCGCGGCCATTGATCTCGATGGTGACGCGGTCGGCCGCAGCCATCATGGCGCCGGCATTGAGCCCCACCGTGCCCGGCTTCATCGCCGGCCAGTTGTGCATGGCATAGACCGACTGGACCGGAAAGCGCTCGAAAAGGCCGTCCTCGATCATGACGCGCGCGCCACCGAAGCCCTCTTCACCCGGCTGGAAGATCAGTACCGCCGTGCCGTCGAAGTTGCGTGTGGCGGCCAGATAGCGCGCAGCCCCCACCAGCATGGCGGTGTGGCCGTCATGGCCGCAGCCGTGCATGAGACCGGACTTGCACGACTTCCAGGGCGCATCGCTCTGTTCGGTGATGGGCAGCGCGTCCATGTCGGCGCGCAGGCCCACCATGCTGGCGCTGCCACGCCCCTGCCCACGGATCACGGCGACGATGCCGGTGCGGCCGATGCCGTCGTGGACCTCGTCCACGCCACATACCCTCAGCGCCTCCTTCACCCGCGCGCCGGTGTAGACCTCTTCAAAGCCCAGTTCGGGATGGGCGTGCAGGTCGCGCCGGAAGGCCGTGAGTTCGGGGTGGAACTGCGCGATCTGCGCGAAGGCCCGGCCACCGGCCTTGAGACGGGGGGTAGGAGGCACCGCGTTGCCTCCGACTGCGCTCGCCATGTCAATGTCCTCCGGCCTTGCCCACCCGCAGGCGTGGATCGACCACGAAATAGAGCAGGTCCACCACCAGGTTGATGACCACGAATATCAGCGCGATCAGGCACAGGTAGGCGGCCATCACGGGAATGTCTGCGAAGGTGACCGCCTGGATGAACAGCAGGCCCATGCCCGGCCACTGGAAAACTGTCTCGGTGATGATGGCGAAGGCGATCAGCCCGCCCAATTGAAGGCCGGTGATCGTCATCACCGGCACCAGCGTGTTCTTGAGCGCATGGCCGAAGTGGATGGCCCGGTCGGACAGGCCCCGCGCCCGGGCGAACTTGATGTAGTCGGTGCGCAGCACTTCCAGCATCTCGGCACGCACGAGCCGCATGATGAGCGTGAGTTGGTAGATGGCCAGCGTGACGGCCGGCAGCACGATGTGGTGCCAGCCCTTGGCCGTGAGCAGCCCCGTACTCCACCAGCCGATCTGGGTGACCTCGCCCCGGCCGAAGCTGGGGAACCAGCCCAGATGCACGGCGAACACCAGGATCAGCAGGATGCCGATCAGGAAGGTGGGCAGCGAAACACCCAGCAGCGAGATCGTCATGAACATCTGGCTCATGAACGTGCCCCGCCGCAGCGCCGCATAGACGCCCATCGGCAGGCCGATCAGCAGCGCCATCACGGCAGCCACCAGGGCCAGTTCCAGCGTGGCCGGAAAGCGCTCGGCGATCAGCCGTGAAACCTTCGCGCCCTGGCGCAGGCTGATACCGAACTCCCCCTGCGCGGCGTTCATCAGGAAATGCCAGAACTGCACGACGAAGGGCTGGTCCAGACCGAGCGCAGCGCGCATGTCGCGGATCTGATCGGGCGTCGCGTCCTGCCCCAACAGGGACACCACAGGATCGCCCACGTACTGGAACAGCATGAACGAGATGAAAGCCACGGTGACCATCACGATCACGGCCTGGATGAGACGGCGCAGGATAAAGGCGAGCATTCAGTGAACCGGAGTTGGGAGGGGCATGCTAGCAGGAGATATTTCGCACAAAGGAGTCGGGGCATGCGCCAACAGAGGGAAAGCTTGCAATGCAAACCGCTGGCTACGCGCCATGCAGGCCGGCACCGGCCCATCGAGCAGCAACAGACCGGTCACGGGGCAGCAGACTTCAACGTCGCTGCTTGCAACATGGCACCGCTGCAATCGGGGGGAAAGACTGCCGCACGGCACACCGCCACAGTTCCGTTCACCGCGATGGAACGCAAGCCCACTCACATGCAAGTGCAATGCCAGCTTGGCAGAAACTACTGACTCCCTGCCTTGCATCCACAAAAAAGCCGACGGTCCCAAACGGGAATCCGTCGGCCTGGGCAGGCAGTTGGCACCCCGGAGCGTGCCACCCTGCTGTCAGCGCATGTCAACGCAATAGCGCAGCGGTCAGAACCGGTGACGCATACCCACGGTGATGCCGGTGCGGTTGCGCGCACCATTGCTGTCCAGCGCCATGCCGGCGCCACCGCTCACCCGCGTGTGATCCACCGCGAAATACGCATCGGTGCGCTTGGAGAGCGCGTAGTCCAGCACAGACACGAGGAAGTCGGCCTTGCCGCTATAGGCACCAGATGCCGAGCCCGACTGGCGGGCATGGAAGTAATGCACGCCGATGTTGATCTGCGACGTGGCCTGGTAGCCCACGCCCACCTTGTACATCTGCCGCTTGTCGGCGTGGTTGCGCAGGTTCAGCAGGCTCGCGGGATTGGCCGGGTTGGCAGCAGCGCCCGGCAGGAAACCGCCATTGGAAGAACCGGACCAGTAAGCACCCATGAGGGAGCTGTCCACGAGGAAGTCCGTAAGGATACGGTACTTCAGCAAAGGGTCGAGGAAGCGCCAGCAACAGAAGATGAGCCAATACCTGAGGCAGCTACACCAAGGGAGGCAGCTACTCCACGGCTTCGGTTGGGATCTGCAAGCGACAAGGACTTGGGAA
>JBHIWE010000086.1:0-15343 GCA_041987645.1 Acidovorax sp.
GCCCTGCGCGATGCGGCCGGCAAGTACCGCTACCTGCCCTTCACGGCCGGCCTGCACCCCGACCTGCGCGCCGCGCTGGCGCGCCCGCACGACGCCGCCGCGCTGGCCCGCGCGAACCGCTACATCGCCCAGGTCAACCGCGAGGCGGGCTCCGATGCGCTTTACCTCATCGGCCCCGACGGCATGACCCTGGCCGCCAGCAACTGGGACACGCCGCAGAGCTTCGTGGGCGAGTCCTACGCCAACCGGCCCTACTTCACCGAAGCGCGCGACGGCCAGAACGGCATGTTCTACGGCGTGGGGCAGACCACGGGCGAGCCGGGCCTCTTTCTCTCCGCGCCGGTGCGCGCCGAGGGCAGCGGCGCCGTGCTGGGCGTGGTCGCCGTCAAGCTCAGCCTGCAGCCGCAGCAGCAGGCCTGGGCCTTCGTGCGCGCGCCCATCGCGCTCTCGGACGCGAGCGGCGTGGTGTTCCTCAGCTCGGTACCCGAATGGCTCTACCGCACCACCCGCGCCCTGCCGCCGGCCGAGCGCGAGCGCATCCGGCACGAGCAGCAGTACGGCGCGCGCAGCGAGCTGGCCACCGTGCCCTGGCGCGTGGAGCGCGAAGCGGGCCAGCCCGGCTACTACCTGCTGCACACGCGTATCGACGGCCGGCCCCGCCGCCTGCTGGCCGTGGACGAAGCCCTGCCCGACCTGGGCTGGACGCTCACGGTGACGTCCGACGACACCGAGGTGGCGCAGGCCGCCCAGCGCGCCTGGATGCTGGGCCTGCTGGTGGCCGCCGTGCTGCTGCTGGGAGGCCTCTACTGGCGGCTGCGCGAGCGCCGCTTCGCCGAGCAGCGCGATGCCCGGCAGGACCTGGAGCGGCGCGTGCGCGAGCGCACCCAGGCGCTCGACGAAGCCCACGCCTTCCGTAAGGCGATGGAGGATTCGCTGCTGGTGGGCATGCGCGCGCGCGACGCCGAAGGCCGCATCACCTACGTCAACCCCGCCTTCTGCGCCATGACGGGCCATGCCGCCGAAGAGCTGCTGGGCCGGCTGCCGCCCTACCCCTACTGGCACCCGGACGACGTGCCTCAGCACTGGCAGCGCTACGAGGCCATGATCCGCGGCGAGCCCGCGCGCACGGGCTTCGAATCACGTCTCAGGCACCGCGACGGACACGAAGTCATCACCATGGTCTACACCGCGCCGCTGGTGCGCGCCGACGGCACGCACGCGGGCTGGATGAGCTCGGTCGTGGACATCACCGAGCAAAAGCGTGCCGAGCAACGCCAGCGCCAGAACGACGAGCAGCTGCAGCACGCGCAGCGCCTGGCCAGCCTGGGCGAGATGGCCTCCACCCTGGCGCACGAGCTCAACCAGCCGCTGATGGCGCTCAGCAGCTTCGCCAGCGCCGCCAAGGCTTTCGCGCAGCAGGGCAACCAGGCGCTGCTGGCCAGCAGCCTGGACGAGACCATGGCGCAGGCTCAGCGCAGCGCCGAGATCGTGCGCCGCATCCGCGGCTTCGTGCGCCAGCACACCCCCGGCACCGAGGACTGCGCCGTGCCCGCCCTCATCGCCAACGCGCTGGCGCTGCTGCGCGGCGAGATGCGCCAGCGCCAGGCGCGCGCCATGGTCCAGGCGCCCGCCGGCTTGCCGCCCGTGCGCGGCGACCGCGTGCTGCTGGAACAGGTGCTGCTCAACCTCGTCTCCAACAGCCTGCAGGCCATGGAGGCCACGCCGCCCGAAGAGCGCGTGGTGGAGATCGGCGCCCAGGTGCAGGACGGGCGCATGCACATCCGCGTGGCTGACCGGGGCGCGGGCATCGACGCGGCGCTCACCGAGCGTGTCTTCGCGCCCTTCTTCACCACCAAGCCCGCCGGCCTGGGCCTGGGCCTGAACATCTGCCGCACCATCGTGGAGGCCCACCGGGGCCGCCTGGGCTTCGCCGCCCGCCCTGGCGGGGGCACCACCTTCACCCTCGAGCTGGAGATCGCATCGCCGTGAACAACGCCAACACCCCCGCCGCGACGGCAGCCCTCGCCAACAACCTCTGCGTGGTCGATGACGACGAGGCCGTGCGCCGCTCGCTGGGCCTGCTGCTGCTCTCGCGCGGCCATGCGGTGCAGACCTTCGCCTCGGGCGAGGACTTCCTTGCCGGCGCCGACCTGCAGCGCCCCGGCTGCGCCATCCTCGACCTGCGCCTGGGCGGCATGAGCGGGCTGCAGGTGTTCGACGCGCTGCGCGCGCAGGACAGCCCGCTGGTGGTGGTCTTCCTCTCGGGCCACGGCGACATTCCCATGGCCGTGGCCGCCGTGCAGCAGGGCGCCTTCGACTGGCTGGAAAAGCCCTGCAACGACGAGCGGCTGCTGGAGACCATCGGCCGCGCGCTGCGCCGCGCCGGCGAGCTCGCCGCACGCCAGCAGGCCCGGCGCGCCGCCCAGGCGCTGTGGGACAAGCTCACCCCGCGCGAGATGCAGGTCGCCCGGCTGGTGGCCGAAGGCAAGCCCAACAAGCAGATCGCGCAGGAACTCGCCCCGCTGGAGCAGCGCACGGTGGAAACGCACCGCGCCCACGCCTTCGCCAAGCTGGGCCTGGCCAACAGCCACCAGCTCGACCGCTTCCTGCGCGAGCACGGGCTGTAGCGGGCGGACTGCGCGAGGGGACCTGCGCCCGGGATCTCGGTATTAACCCTTGCGTATCGCTACGCAGGCGCCCTGCGGGCGGCTACGGACGACATGCGCGAGCGCACCGCGCAGACTCGGCGCACGGGCTGCCCCTGCGCGGCCCAGGCCCCGAGAGACCGAGACAAGGACCGCATCCATGAGCACTGCCACGGCGCCCGCCGATACGACCGACCACACGCCCTACACCTTCGAGGAAAAGAAAAAGCGCATCTTCGCCATCTTCGCCGCCTCGTCCGGCAACCTGGTGGAGTGGTTCGACTTCTACGTCTATGCCTTCTGCGCGATCTACTTCGCGCCGGCGTTCTTCCCCAAGTCCGACCCCACGGTGCAGCTGCTCAATACGGCCGGCGTGTTCGCGGCCGGCTTCCTGATGCGGCCGGTGGGCGGCTGGCTGTTCGGCCGCCTGGCCGACCGCAAGGGCCGCAAGACCTCGATGGTGGTGTCGGTCACCATGATGTGCGCGGGCTCGCTGATCATCGCCTGCCTGCCCACCTATGCGCAGATCGGCGCCGCCGCGCCCGCGCTGCTGCTGGCCGCACGGCTGCTGCAGGGCCTGTCGGTGGGCGGCGAGTACGGCACCACGGCCACCTACATGAGCGAAGTCGCCATGCGCGGCCAGCGCGGCTTCTTCTCGTCGTTCCAGTACGTCACGCTCATCGGCGGCCAGCTGCTGGCCGTGCTGGTGGTGGTGCTGCTGCAGCAGGCGCTGGACGACGCCGAGCTCAAGCGCTGGGGCTGGCGCATTCCCTTCGTGCTGGGCGCGGTCGCGGCCGTGGTCGCCCTGGCGCTGCGCCGCACGCTGACCGAGACGGCCAGCAAGCAGCACCGCGCCACGCAGGGCGCGGGCACGCTGCGCCATCTGTTCGCCCACCACAAGCGCGCGTTCTTCGTGGTGCTGGGCTACACGGCCGGCGGCTCGCTGGTCTTCTACACCTTCACCACCTACATGCAGAAGTACCTGGTCAACTCGGCCGGCATGTCGATCAAGACGGCCAGCAACGTGATGACCGCGTGCCTGTTCCTCTACATGTGCATGCAGCCGCTCTTCGGCGCGCTCTCCGACCGCATCGGCCGGCGCAACAACATGCTGCTCTTCGGCGCCCTGGGCGCGCTGATGACGGTGCCGGTGATGAGCCAGCTGCAGCAGGTGGGCAGCCCGCTGGTGGCCGGCGTGCTCATCACGCTGGCGCTGGCGGTGGTGAGCTTCTACACCTCGATCAGCGGCGTGGTGAAGGCCGAGATGTTCCCGCCCGAAGTGCGCGCGCTGGGCGTGGGCCTGTCGTACGCGGTGGGCAACGCGATCTTCGGCGGCAGCGCCGAGTACGTGGCCCTGGGCCTGAAGTCGCTGGGCCACGAGTCGTACTTCTACTGGTATGTGACCGGCATGCTGGCCATCACCTTCCTGGTCAGCCTGATGCTGCCCAAGCAGGCGAGCTACCTGCACCACGACAAATAGGCACGGCTCGCAGAGCCGCACCACGGGCCGTCAGTCGCCGCGCACGGCGGCGACCAGCGCTTCCAGGGCGCGCACATCGGTGATCCGCACCGCGTGCGCGCCTTCTTTCTTGAGCACGCCGCGCCGCGTCAGCGCGCCCAGCTCGCGCGTGACCTGCTCGCGGTTGGTGCTGATCCGGCCAGCCAGGGCCACGTGCGGCGGCATGGGGTCGATGAGCGCGCTGTGGTCATCGGCCACGCCGGCCTCGTGCGCCATGCGCAGCAGCTCGGTGTGCAGCCGCGTGTGCACGCCCAGCGTGCTGAGGTCGATCACCCGCTCCGTCAGGCGCCGCACCAGCAGCGTCAGGTTGCGCATCATCCGCATGGCCAGCGCGGGCTCTCGCTCCAGCAGCGCCACGAAGGCCTGCGGCGCCATGCAAGCGAGCAGCGAAGGCTCGAGCGTCACCACATCGGCCGAACGCGGCTGCCCGTCCAGCGCCGACAGGTCACCGAAATGCGCGCCGGCATCGCAGTCGCGGAAGGCCACCTCGCGCCCGTTGGCCGAGTACGTTGTGATGCGGGCCCGGCCGGAGACGAGGAAATACACCTCGCCGCCCACGGACGCACGCGTGAACAGGGGGCGGCGCGCCTCCAGCATGCGCCAGTCGCAGGCCGCGGCGATGCGGTCCAGGCAGGCATCGCCCAGCCCCTCGAAGAGCGCGATGCGGCGCAGGGCCAGGCTGGAGCGTGCGGGGGCGGAGTCATGCATGGAACGGGGCGCTGCTAGGAAGGACGGGGCGCGGATTATGCTCAGCCCCCGCCGCGCGCGCAGCCGCCCGGCGCTACAGCCCTGCTCGCCACATGCCCACACCGCCCACCCCAGCCCATCGCCCCGCCTGGCCCACCGCGCGCAATCTGCGCTGGACCAGCGGCCTGGTGCTCTGGACGTATGTGGCGCTGCACCTGGCCAACCATGCGGCGGGGCTGGTGTCGCTGGACGCCGCCGAGGCCCTGCGCCGCAGTCTGCACGGCGCCTGGGCGACGGTGCCGGGCACGGCGCTGCTCTACGGCGCCTTCGCTACCCACCTGGCCATGGCCTGCGTCGCGATCTGGCAGCGCCGCAGCCTGCGCATGCCCGCCATCGAGGCCGCGCGGCTGGCGCTGGGCCTGGCGTTGCCGCTGCTGCTGGCCGCGCACGCGGTGGGCACGCGCTGGACGGACGACTGGCTCGGCGTGGAGCCCAGCTATGCGCGTGTGGTGCGCGCCATCTGGACGCCCGGGGGTCTGAGCCTGCAATGGCTGCTGCTGGCCGCGACCTGGGCGCACGGCGGTCTGGGCCTGCACCTGGCGCTGCGCAGCCGGGCCGGGTGGCAACGCTGGCAGCCGCTGCTGCTCGCCGGCGCGGTGCTGCTGCCGGTGCTCGCCGCGCTGGGCGTGGTGGCGATGGCACGCGAGCTGCAATGGCGGGGCCTGCCCACTGCGCCCGCCGCGACGGAAGCCGGCGCTGCCGCCGCCCGCGCCCTGGCCGAACAGTTGCGCCTGGGCTGGCTGCTGGCCCTGGCCGCACTGCCGGCGCTGCGCTGGGGCTGGAGCGCCGCGCGCCGCCGGCACTGCCAGGCCGGCCGCACCGTCACGCTGCGCTACCCGGACCGCACGGTGCAGGTGCCGCGCGGCTTCACCGTGCTGGAGGCCAGCCGCGAGCACGGCATCGCCCATCTCTCGCGCTGCGGCGGACGGGCGCGCTGCTCCACCTGCCGCGTGCGCGTGCAGGCCGCTCCCGGCGCCCTGCCCCCGCCGGGGCGCGACGAGCGCCAGACCCTCGCGCGCGTGCAGGCGCCGCCGGACGTGCGGCTGGCCTGCCAACTGCGGCCGCAGGGCGATGCCGCCGTGACGCCGCTCTTTCGCGCCCAAGGCGCCGACGGGGCCGACGCCGCTGCGGCGCCGCTCGCTTCGCCGGCGGCCTACGAGGAGCGGCCGGTGGCTATCCTGTTCGTGGACCTGCGCCGCTGGTCGGGCCTGGCCGAGCGGCAGTGGCCGTTCGACCTGGCCTGGGTGCTGGACCAGTATTTCGCCCATGTCGGCGCGGCCGTGCAGGCCAGCGGCGGCCTGGCCAACCAGTTCATCGGCGACAGCGTGATGGCGATCTTCGGCCTGCGCACCGACCTGCCCACGGCCTGCCGGCAAGCGGTGCAGGCCGCCGCGCTCATCGAGCAGCGCATGGACGCCTGGAACGCGGAGAGCTTCGCCGCGCAGTTCGGCCATGCGCTGGACTTCGGCATGGGCCTGCATGCGGGCCGGGTCGCGCTGGGACGCGTGGGCTGGGGCGACACCACTACGTTCAGCGCCGTGGGCGAGGTGGTGAACACCGCCAGCCGGCTGCAGGACCATTCCAAGCAGTCCGGCACGCGGCTGGTGCTGTCGCTGGAAGCGGCCTGCCTGGCCGGCGTGGCGGACTCGCTGGGCCAGCCCCTGCCGGCGGCGGTGCGCGGGCGCTCGCAGCCGCTCGACGTGCTGCACGTGCCGCACCCCGCGCTGCAGTGGCCACCCGCAGGCTAAGCATTCATCCATCGAACCAATTGAAGAAAATTTGTGCGTTTAGGCACATACAAAGATACGGGAAAACCCCAAACTTCCTCCCATGCAGCCGGCAATCCCGCCACTGCAGCAGACCTAGAAGGAAGAACTCTCATGAACCGCCATACCCAGCACCTGATCGCCATCGCCGCCGTTGCCGCCGCCGCTTTCGCGGGCTCCGCATCCGCAGCCACCACGTCGCAGGAAGAGTGGTTCGGCGCTCAGCCCGTCGCCCAGGGCGCCCCGCTCTCGCGTGCAGAAGTGCAAGCCGACCTGAATCTGTGGAACCGCGCCGGCCTGGGCTCGATCAACTCGGGCGAATACAGCGACGTGACCAACCCCATGTATGCCCAGCGCCTGGCCACCTACCAACGCCTGCGCAGCGGCCCTGAATACGTGGCTGAAGTGCAGCGCCTGGGCGGCAGCGTGAGCACGGCCGGTGCCGCAGCGCAGCACAGCGTGAACTGAAACGCAGCGGCGCGCGCGGGCATTGCCTTCGGAGTGCAAGCGCGGTAAGCCGCTGTAAGAAACAGAGTGGAAATAGCCTGTGTGCCATCCATGGCGCCGCCGGCGCGGCCTTGAGCGACATCGCCAGGGCCGCGCCGGCGGCGCTGCTGTCTGCATGCGGTTTTCAGAGGGAGAACCGGCAGAAAGCCCACAGCGGCGAGCGCATGGGAGCACACGTCCGTCGGATGGGACCTGACACGAATACCTGCGTTTTCGTACACGTGCGGTCCCCGACCGAGCGCGACACTGAAGTCCCTGCAGCGAAAGAAGCTGCCGCGGCAAACCCGCTGGCAACACCCTCTTTTCCTTTCACTGCATCCCTCTCACGTGTCATTCGAAAGGAACAACATGAACCGCAAGCAACTCATCGCCGCCGCCACCCTGGCTTTCGCCGCTACCGGCGCAGCCGTCGCAGGCCCCATGGGCAGCGCGACCGTGTCGCAGGAAGTCTGGGCCGGCCCCGCGCCTGCACCCATCGTCTCGGTTACGAACCGCCCGGTGACCACTGCAGAAGTGATGGCTGACTGGAACCTGTGGCAACGTGCCGGCCTGGGCAGCTACCAGGTGGGTGAAGGCTCTGCCGCCAATGACCCGATGTACCCCCAACGCCTGGCCGAGTACCAGCGCCTGCGCAGCGGCCCGGAATTCGTGGCTGAAGTCCGTCGCCTGGGCGGCGAGCCCAGCACCTACGCATCGGTCTATGAAACCCGCACCTGGCCGACCGCCGGTACGGCGGAATAATCGGTCGTAGCCCGGCCGAGCCGACCGCACCCGTGCGGTGCGGCACCGCCAGAGTCCGACCTGAAACCCGCGCCCTACGGAGCGGGTTTTTTCTTGTCTGCTGCGAGTTCAATGCGCGGGCGAGCGCCCCGTGAAGCGCACGGTGAACCGTGCGCCGGGCGGCAACTGCCCCGGATGGGCATCGTCCAGCTGCACGCTGGCGCCGTGCTGGCGCGCAATCTCCAAGACGATGGGCAGGCCCAGCCCGGAGCCATCGGCTTCGGTACCGAGCGCCCGGTAAAAGGGCTGGAAGATCAGTTCGCGCTCGGCATCGGGCACGCCGGGGCCGGAATCCTCGATCTGGATCAGCACCACATGGCCGAAGGTGTCGGCCAGTACGCGCGCCGTGACCACGCCGGGATGTTCGGCACTGGAGGGCGTGTAGTTCATGGCGTTGTCCAGCAGATTGCGAGCGAGTTCCTTGAGCAGCGTGGCGTTGCCCTCCACCCAGACGCCGGGCGCACCAGGCTGCTCGCCTTCGTAGCCCAGGTCGATGTGGCGGTCCAACGCGCGCGGCACGCAGTCGCGCACCACCTCGATGACCAGCCGCGCCAGGTCCACCGGCTGGCGCACCAGCACGCCGCCGCCTTCGGCGCGGGCCAGCGCCAGCAGCTGGTTGACGGTGTGCGTCGCGCGCATGCTGCTGCGGCCAATCTGCTGCAGCGAGCGGCGCAGCGCTTCGGTGTCGGAGCCCTCGCGCTGGGCCAGGTCGGCCTGCATGCGCAGCCCGGCCAGCGGCGTCTTGAGCTGGTGCGCCGCATCGGCGAGAAAGCGCTTTTGCGTGGCGATGGATTCGTTGAGCCGCCGCAGCAGGTCGTTGACCGAATCCACCAGCGGCGCGACTTCCATGGGTACGGCCTTGTGGTCGAGCGGCGAGAGGTCGTCCAGCTTGCGCGCACGGATGCGCTCTTCGAGCTGCGAGAGCGGCTTGATGCCGCGCGCCAGCGCCAGCCATACCAGCAGCACCGCCAGCGGCAGGATGGCGAACTGCGGCAGCATCACGCCCTTGATGATTTCGGTCGCCAGCATGCTGCGCTTCTCGCGCGTTTCGGCCACCTGCACCAGCGCGGCGGGCGCGCCCGGCAGCGGCACGCGCACCCACAGATAGGCGATGCGGATGTCAATGCCGCGCAGCTCCGCATCGCGCAGCCGCACCTCGGCGGAAAAGGGCTTCTCGTCGTCGGGCGGCGGGGGCAGTCCGCGCTCGCCAGAAAGAAAGCTGCCGTCCGGCGCCAGCACCTGGTAATAGACGATGTCGGATTCGTCGGCGCGCAGGATCTCGCTGGCCGGCTGCGGCAGGTTGAACTGCACGCGCTCGCCCTGCACGGTGACCAGCTGCGCGAGCGCGTGGGCGTTGTATTCCAGCGCCCGGTCGAACGGCTTGTTGGCCAGACCCTGCGCCACCAGCCAGGTCAGCGCCAGGCTGACGGGCCACAGCAGCAGCAGCGGCGTGAGCATCCAGTCGAGGATCTCGCCGAAAAGGGAGCGCTGTTCACGCTGGAAGATCTTCATGGCGCGCGCCGCAAATACTTGAAGCAAATAGCGCCCTGGCGCAGGTGGATCAAGCGCATATAGCTATTAAAAACATAGCAAATGCGCTACTTCGCGCATCAGGCGGCCGGCCGATCGGCGGGTGCCGCCACCTTCTCGAGGCAGTAGCCCAGCCCGCGCACGGTGGCGATGCGGATCGGGCCGCGCTCGATCTTCTTGCGCAGGCGGTGGATATAGACCTCGATGGCGTTGTTGCTCACCTCTTCGCCCCATTCGCAGAGGCGCTCGACTAGCTGCTCCTTGCTGACCAGGCGGCCTGCGCGCTGCAGCAGCACCTCCAGCAGGCCCAGCTCGCGCGCCGACAGCTCCACCATGCGCCCGTCGATGGTGGCCACGCGGCCGGCCTGGTCATAGACCAGCGGGCCGTGGCGGATGACGCTGGTGGTGCCGCCCATGCCGCGCCGCGTCAGTGCCCGCACGCGCGCTTCCAGCTCCTGCAGCGAGAACGGCTTGGCCATGTAGTCGTCGGCGCCGAAGTCCAGGCCTTTGACGCGCTCGTCCACGCTGTCGGCGGCGGTGAGGATCAGCACCGGCATGGCCGAGCCCCGGCCGCGCAGGCGCTTGAGCACCTCCAGCCCGTGCAGGCGCGGCAGGCCCAGATCGAGGATGAGCAGATCGAATTCGCTGTTAGCCATGAGCGCGGCGTCGGCCTCGGCGCCGCTCGCCACATGGTCCACCGCCGCGCCGGAGCCGCGCAGCGTGCGCAGCAGTCCATCGGCCAACACCTGGTCGTCTTCGGCGATGAGGATGCGCATGGGAATGTCTCCTGGATTCTTCTGTGGGGCACAGCGGGGGGCGTGCAGCGATTCTAGGAGCGGGCCGGCCGCACGGGGGCGTTCACGCCGCGCTGCCGTCGCCGCCGGCATAGGCCTCCAGGCCCAGCGCGACCACGGCCGCCACCTCGGCGCCCACGGCGTCGCGGAACTCCACCTCGGCCCGCGCCACCGCGCGCTGAAAGGCCTGCAGCCAGGCCCGCCCCGTGGCCGTGAAACGCACGCGCCGTGCGCGCGCATCCAGCGGGTCGGGCTCGCGCACCACCAGGCCCCAGGCCTCGCACTGGTCCACCAGCGCCGCCATGGACTGCTTGGCCATGCCCGCCCGCGCGGCCAGGTCGGTCAGCCGGTCGCCCTGCAGCGAAAGGTGCCGCGTGATGTGGATGTGCGCCGCGCTGACCTGCTCGCGCGCGGCGAGGTTGGAAAGCGCCAGCGGCACCTGCACGTCGTGCGCCATCAGCTCCAGCACCCGCGCATCGAAGCGGCGCATGGCGTGGCCCAGCAGCCGGCCCAGGTGGGTGAGACGCCAGGCGTCGTCGCGCAGGTCGGCGGCCGAAGGATTTGCAGGGTCGGTGGAAGCCATCCAGATATTGTCAGCCAAACTGACCATTTAATGCATTGCAGAGCAAATACACCACCCCTACACTACTGTTCAAGCATCCAGCCTGTGCTTAACAGCAGACAGTCCTGGAACCCCGCACCTCACCGTTTCTCAAGGAGTTTTCCATGGACGTCGCCGTCAAGAACCCCAACCCCGCCCAACCCGTCAACGCCGAAAAGGCCAAGGCCCTGCAGGCCGCGCTGGCCCAGATCGAGAAGCAGTTCGGCAAGGGCACGATCATGCGCCTGGGCGAAGGCGAGGTGATCGAAGACATCCAGGTCGTCTCCACCGGCTCGCTGGGCCTGGACGTGGCCCTGGGCGTGGGCGGTCTGCCGCGCGGCCGCGTGGTCGAGATCTACGGCCCGGAAAGCTCGGGCAAGACGACGCTCACGCTGCAGGTGATCGCGCAGATGCAGAAGCTGGGCGGCCAGTGCGCCTTCGTCGATGCCGAACATGCGCTCGACGTGCAATACGCCCAGAAGCTGGGCGTGCAGCTCTCCGACCTGCTCATCAGCCAGCCCGACACCGGCGAACAGGCCCTGGAGATCGTGGACAGTCTGGTGCGCTCCGGTGCCGTCGATCTGATCGTGGTGGACTCGGTCGCCGCGCTCACGCCCAAGGCTGAAATCGAAGGCGAGATGGGCGACGCCCTGCCCGGCCTGCAGGCCCGGCTGATGAGCCAGGCGCTGCGCAAGCTCACCGCCACGATCAAGAAGACCAACTGCATGGTCATCTTCATCAACCAGATCCGCATGAAGATCGGCGTGATGTTCGGCAGCCCCGAAACCACGACGGGCGGCAACGCGCTGAAGTTCTACGCCTCCGTGCGCCTGGACATCCGCCGCACCGGCACCATCAAGAAGGGCGACGAAGCCATCGGCAACGAAACCAAGGTCAAGGTGGTGAAGAACAAGGTGAGCCCGCCCTTCAAGACGGCCGAGTTCGACATCCTCTTCGGCGAAGGCATCAGCCGCGAAGGCGAGATCATCGACATGGGCGTGGAAGCGCGCATCATCGAAAAGAGCGGCGCCTGGTACGCCTACAACGGCGAGAACGCGCGTGAATTCCTGCGCGAGAACGCCGACCTCGCCATCGAGATCGAGAACAAGGTCCGCGAAGGTCTGGGCATCGCCCTGCTGCCCGGAGGCGCACCGGCCGAAGGCGCGGGCAAGACCGAAAAGGCCGCCAAGGCCGAGAAGTAAGCCGCAGCCCAACAGCCGCCCGGCAACGGGCGACGGGCTTGGGGGCCCCAACAGCGCCAGGCGCCCTGCGAACGGGCGCCTGGCGCTTCCATTTCGATAGCATCCGCCACATCCACCATGGGTTTCGCCAGCCTCTCCCTCAAGGGCCGCGCCCTGCGCCTGCTGGCGCAGCGCGAGCATTCGCGCAGCGAGCTGCAGACCAAGCTGGCGCGCCACGTGCAGAAGGGCGATGACCTCGCCGCCGTGCTCGACGAGCTGGAGGCCAAGGATTTCATCAACGCCGAGCGCGTAGCGGAATCGGTGGTGAACCGCCGCGCTGCCCGCCTGGGCACCCAGCGCGTGGTGCAGGAGCTGCGCAGCAAAGGGCTGGACGACGCGCTCGTGCGCGCCACGGCCGAGCGCCTGAAGGACACCGAGTTCGAGCGTGCCCGCGAGGTCTGGCGCCGCCGCTTCGGCAGCCCGCCTGCCAGCCTGCAGGAGCGCGTGCGGCAGACCCGCTTCCTCGTCGCGCGCGGCTTCGGCGGCGACACGGTGCGCCGCGTGCTGGGCAGCGCGGCGGACGACGCCTCCGAAGGCGACGCCGGAGACCAAGGCGGCTGGGACGACGAGGCCTGACGGACAGGCGCCCTGCTGTCCATCCGGCTCATGCCGGCACGGCATAGCAGCCAGACCGCGCGGCCCCCTCGCCACATCGGACGGCAGCGGGCATAGTGGCTCCCCGCCGCCCGCCCCGCAGGGCGGCGACCGAGAGGAGACATTCCGCATGCAGAGAAGACAACTGGCCGCCGCGCTGCTGGCGCTGGGCACGGCCCCCCTTTCCACCCTGGCACGGGCGCAGAGCGCCCTGTCCTCCCGCCCCATCCGCATCGTCGTGCCCTTCGGCCCGGGCGGCGTGGCCGACCTCACGGTGCGCAGCGTGGCGCAGAAGATGGCCGCCTCGATGGGCCAGAGCATCGTGGTGGACAACAAGCCGGGCGCTGGCGGCATCGTGGCGGCCGACGCCGTGGCCAAGGCCGCACCCGACGGCCACACGCTGCTGCTGATGTCCAATGGCACGGCCGTGAGTGCCGGCCTCTTCGCCACCCTGCCCTATGACACGCTCAAGGACTTCGCGCCCATCTCCACGCTGGGCTATTTCGATCTGGCCGTGCTGGTACCCGCGGGCAGCCGGTTCGCGTCGATGCAGGCGTTGATTGCGCACGCACGCGCCCATCCCGGTCAGCTCAACATCGCCACCATCAACACCGGCAGCACCCAGCATCTGGCGGCCGAGCTGCTCAAGAGCATGCTGGGCACCGACGTGCAGGTCGTGCCCTTCAACGGGACACCCGCTGTGGTGACGGCGCTGCGCGGCGGACAGGTGGATGCGGCGGTGGAGATCCTCGCGCCGGTGATGGCCCAGGTCACGGGCGGCGCCGTGCGCGCGCTGGCCGTGCTGGGCGCCCGCCGCGCCCCCGCGCTGCCGAACACGCCCACGGTGGCCGAAAGCGATGCCGCCGGCCGGAGCATGGACGTCGCTTCCTGGAACGCGCTGGCCGCACCTGCACGCACGCCGGCCGAACTGATCACCCGGCTCAACGCCGAGGTGCAAAAGGCACTCGCCACACCCGATCTGAAGCAGACCCTGCAGGGATTCGGCGTACAGGCGCGCGGCAGCACGCCCGAGCAACTGGCGGCCTTGCTGGCAAGCGAGGTGCAGCGCTGGTCCGCCGTGATCCAGCGGGCGGGCATTCCGAAACAGTGAGTTGAGCCGTTGCGGGCCCGGCTCAGCCCAGCAGGCGCTCCGGGTTGGCGCCGATCTTGGCCAACGCATCGCGCGTGGCCCGGGTGGTGATGCCCTCTTCGTCCTGCGCCACCAGCAGCCCCGCCTGCAGGTAGGCGCCCAGGCGACGCAGCTGGATCAGATAGTTGCGGCCATCAGGCGCAGCGAACAGGTGCAGCTGCCGGCGCTCGCTACGCCAGGCATATTGCACCTGCGAGGAGGAGCCGTTGTGGTCCAGGGTGAACCACTGGCCCGGCAGCAGCTCCTGCGCCGCTGCCAGCGCCTCGGCCGACACGGGAACATCGTTGTCTGCCACCACGTGGATCGAGGAGGCGTCGATGCCCAGCAGCATCTCGATGCTGTCGGCATTGAGCGGCATGTCGCCCAACATGTCCTCGGACAGATAGTCCTCCAGCCGATCCAGCCGCTGCACCAGGGCGTCGATGTGGGCCTGCGGAATGGCCGCGGTCTTGGACAGGAAGGCGTCGGCCAGCGTGTCGGTCAGCACCTTCATCTGCGCGTCCTGGGCGGCATCGTGGACGCCCACCAGCGCCAGGCCCTGGCGCACGCGCTGCAGCAACGCCGGCAGGCTCTGGATGACCTGCGCCCGGTCGGTGCGATTGGGCTTGGCGCTGGCAGCCCAGACCAGGTCGGCGGCCGTGCGCTTGAGCGCGGTGGTTTCCGCGTGCCTCGGGCCGTCACGCACGGCAGACAGGGCCAGCACCTCGGCCCAGGTCTTGAAGAGGAATTCGCGGATCTCGTCGCGCACCGGCATGTCCTTGAGCAGGGAACGCAGCTCGATGGTGTACTGGATGGCAAGCGTCTCGCGCTGCTCCACCTGCTGCGCCACCGTCACCAGGCGCGCCGTATCGGAACGCTCGGTGAGGAAGCCGGCGAGGAATTTCTCGAATTCGTCGTAAACCAGCTGGAAGACGCGCTGCCCGGTTTCCGGATATTGCTCGATCACTTGCACCACGCGGCGGATCTCTCGTTCGATGGCACTGCCACCAATGACCGACGGATCGAAGCCCAGCACCACCGCGCCCATGCGGTCGATGAGCAGGCGCGCGGGGTGATTCATGTCTCCGAAGAACTTGGGCTCGGCCAGTGCCACGCGCAGCACCGGCACCTGCAGGCGGGCGAACCACACACGCACCGAGGGCGGAATGCGGTCTTCGCTCAGGATGCTCTGAAACATCAGCGCCACGACCTCGATGACGGCCTTCTCGCTCGGGTTGGAAGCCTTCTCCTTGAGCTCGGCGGCCCGATCGCGCAACTGGCCGGCCAGTTGCATGATCGACGCCGGGCTGTAGTCCTCGACCATGCTGGCCAAACCGCTGACATAGAAGCTATCGGCCTGCACACGCTGAGCCGCCAGCGCCTGAGCCAACGCCGAAGACGGTGCAGCGACAGGTGCCGGGGCAGAGCCCGCCCCGGTGTCCGGCACGGGGCCGTCGGAGGCGAAGCCCCCGCCGGTTTGACCCAGCAGG
>JBHIWE010000087.1:0-15298 GCA_041987645.1 Acidovorax sp.
TCCTCGGGCACGCGGCTGGTGTGGCTGCTGGTGACCTCGATGTAGAAGCCATGCACCTTGTTGAACTGCACGCGCAGGTTGGGAATGCCGGTGCGGGCGCGCTCGCGGGTTTCCAGGTCCAGCAGGAAGTCGTCGCAGTGCGTCTGGATGCCGCGCAGCTCGTCCAGCTCGGCATCGAAGCCGGCCGCGATCACGCCGCCGTCGCGCACCAGGGCCGAGGGCTCCTCGTCGATGGCCGTGCGCAGCAGCGCGCTGCAGTCCACCGGGGGCTGCAGTTCATCGAAAATTCGGGCCAAAAATGGGTCGGGCGCTTGATTGGTCTGGGCGAGTAGCTCCGCTTTTTGTAGCGTCTTGCAGAGGCCCACCAGCTCGCGCGGGCGCACCTGGCGCAGTGCGATGCGGGCGGTGATGCGCTCTACGTCGCTCACGCCGCGCAGCTCGGCGCGCAGCACTTGCCAGGGGCTTGCGCCCGCGCCCGTGCCGCGCAGTGCGGCGGTGGCGGCCAGGCGCTGGCGCGCGTCGGTGCGGTCGCGGCGGGGCTCGAGCAGCCAGCTTTTCAGCAGGCGGCTGCCCATGCCGGTCATGCAGGTGTCCAGCAGCGAAAAGAGGGTGGGGGCCTCTTCGCCGCGCAGCGTGCGCACCAGCTCCAGGTTGCGCCGCGTGGCCAGGGGCAGGGCGATGAGTTCGTCGCTCTGCTGCACCCGCACGCTCTGCACGTGCGTCAGGGCGCGGCCCTGGGTGTGTTCGGCATACGAGAGCAGCGCCGCTGCCGCCGCGTGGGCATGGGGCAGCGCTTCGGCGTTCCAGGCCGCGAGGCTGGAGGCCTGGAGGTATTCGAGCAGCTTGCGCTCGCCCAGCGCGGCGTCGAACTGCCAGTCCGGCCGCAGGCTCAAGGGGCAGGCGAGCGTGCCGTTCTGGCGCAGCGCCTGCAGCTGCTGCTCGAAACGCTCGGTGGTGCCGGCGCTGTAGATCACCTCGCTGGGCGAGACGCGGGCCAGCCAGGCACCGACTTCGTCGTGCGCGCATTCGGCCAGATGGACGATGCCCTGGGTCACCGACATCCAGGCCAGGCCGCAGCGCGCCCGTGCGCCTTGCTGGACGGCCAGCAGCATGGATTCGGTCTTGTCGGAGAGCAGTTCGCTGTCGGTGAGCGTGCCGGGCGTGACCACGCGCACCACTTTGCGCTCCACCGGGCCCTTGGTGGCGCCCACTTCGCCCACCTGCTCGCAGATGGCCACCGATTCACCCATGCGGATGAGCCTGCCCAGGTAGCTTTCAAGGGCGTGAAAGGGCACGCCGGCCATCACCACCGGCTGCCCGCCGGACTGGCCGCGCTGCGTGAGCGTGATGTCCAACAGCCGCGCGGCCTTTTCGGCGTCTTCGTAGAACAGCTCGTAGAAGTCGCCCATGCGGTAGAAGACCAGCGTATCGGGGTGCTGGGCTTTCAAGCCCAGATACTGCTGCATCATGGGCGTATGGGCTGAGACGTCGGGCTTTTCCATGTATTTCAAATCAAATGCTCGTCACATGCGGTCCCGGCCCTGCGGCCGGGCGGGCGCGCAGGCCCGTTACGGGGGTCGCATTGTCGTCAAGTTTGCGGAGGGTGCCGCGCAAGGGGCTCGGCGGGTGAGGCGGCGCGGGCCGTCTTCAGACGGCCGTGCGCTTGTTCAGATAGGCCGGCAGCAGTCGAGCGACCTTCTGCAGGAGTGCAAATTCCTCGTCCGGCAAAGGGTGGCGTTCCACGTCGAAGTGGCATAGCGTGCCATAGAGCTGCCCGTGGTTGTCCATGAGGGGCAGGCCATGGTAGGAGCCGAGCACGCCCTGGTACTTGTACCCGTCCACTCGTCGGTCGCTGGCCGTGTCGGTGGAGGAAAAGAGGCCATCGCGCATCACGAACTGGCAGAAGCTGTCTTCGAGCGGCACCTGGGCCAGATAGTCGGGCCGGACCATGCCCTGCTTGTCGAAGAGGTAGGTGTTGTGCAGCACGGCGTTCTCGATCCGGTACACGGCCGTGTAGCGGTGCGGCACCCGCGCGTTCAGGAAATGCAGGCCCGCGGGGCCGGTGGCCTCGAGCAGGGCGCGGTAGGCCTCGAGGGCGCGGTGGACTTCGTCAACCGTGGCGTTCATGGAAAAACCTTGTCGTCGGCTCCGAGGAAGGGGGCATTGTAGGCAAGAGTGGCGTGTTTCTGGTGTGCAGATGCGGGGGCGCAGTTCAGGCGGGCATGACCCGGTTCTTGCCCGACCGCTTGGCCAGATACATGCCCTGGTCCGCACGGCGGATGGCGTCGGCGCTGCTTTCGCCGTTCGATATCTGCGCCACTCCGGCGCTGAAGGTGATGAGTACCTTGTCCTGACCCTGCATGAAAAAGCGAGTGGTCAGCTCGCGCTGCAGCCGCGTCATGGCTTCCACGCCCTGAGGCAGAGCGGTGTCGGGCAGCACCAGCACGAACTCCTCGCCTCCGTAGCGCGCCAGCATGTCCTGCGGGCGCATGACTTCGCGGGCCACTGCCGCCAGGTGAATCAGCGCCTGGTCGCCGCTCGCATGCCCTAGCCGGTCGTTGATGGCCTTGAAGTTGTCCAGGTCCAGCAGCGCCACGCACAGAGGGGACTCGTTGCGCCGCGCGCGGGCGATCTCGCGCTCCATCACCTCGTCCAGCCCTTTGCGGTTGAGCGAGCCGGTCAGCGGGTCGTGCCGCGCCTGGGCGCTGGCTTCGTGCAGCGCCTGCTGCAGCTTGGTGATCTGGGCGTGGCCAGCCTCGGAGCGTTCGCGCAGATCGTGCAGCTCGTCGCGCGTCACCCGGCTTTCCAGGGCAATGGCGCGCGTGGCGGCCATCACTTCCTGCAGCAGCGGCGTGATCTGCTGCAACTGCGTGGCCTGTCCGATGCGTTCCGCGCAGCCTTCCAGCGTGGCGTGGTAGGCGCTGCTGGATTCGTCCATGTAGGCCAGCCGCTCGATGAAGGCAGCCAGCAGCTCCTTCATCTGGTCCTGAGCCTCCAGCAGGCGGTCCTTGGCCTGGGACTGCTTGAAGATCACGTCCTTGAGCCGGCGCTGCACGTCGTCGAGGCGGCGCAGCGTCAGCGGCGGGGTCGAGGCGGCGATCAGCGCCTCGACCTGCCCGTGCAGCCACTGGTCGTCCAGCGTCAGCGCGGCGATGTTCTCGAACAGCATGCGCAGCAGCGCCAACAGATTGCTGCGGATGGCGGCCTGGTCTTCGGTCGTGAAAGAGAGCCGGTAGCTGAAGTTGTTGAGCATCAGCTGCAGGGTGGAGACGGACGGCGAAGGTTGGCGCAGAAAGTTAATCAGCTGCGCGGCCAGCTCATGCACCCGGGCGTCGTCTTCGCCCAGCGCGGGCATGAGGGTTTCGATCAGCCGCACCAGCTGCTCCGCCAGCTCGGGCGGCAGGTGGGTCAGGGCTTCTGGGAAGGGGGCAGCCTTGTCGGCTGCAGCCATGGTGGCTGCCGTGTTCGTGAGGCCCAGGTTGGCATAGCCGACCAGCACGCCTTGCAGCGCCGACCAGTCACCCGCAGACACCGCGCTATCGAAAAGACCGAGCAGCCGTTTCTGGGCGGGCGTCTGCCCGGGCAGCACCCGCATGATCTGGCGCAGCTGCGCCTCAGGAAAAGCGACCGCGCTGCGGGTGCCGGCGATTTCGTCGTAGAGCGCCTGGTAGTTGTCGGGGGTGGGTGGGAGTCGACGGGCGGCCAGCAGCTTGAGCGTTTCGCGGGCGAGTTCGGAAGGGTTGCGTTCTGCCATCGGCTGCGCCGCGTTTGAGCGTTTTCTGTCGGAGTGGACTCCTAGTTTGACAGAGCCACGCCGCCTTGAATAGACGGACCGGGCGCTCGCACATCCGCTCGCGCAGCGACACGTTCGTCCAAGGGGCGCTCAGTTCACCATTACCAGCTTGCCCATGACTCCGCGCGACCCCATGTGCTCATAGGCCGCCTTCAGCTGCGACATCGGCATGGTGCGGTCGATGACCGGCTTGACCTTGCCCTCGGCGTACCAGGTTGCCAGCTCCTGCATCATGGCGGCGTTGGCCTTCGGCTCGCGCTTGGCGAAGTCTCCCCAGAACACGCCCACCAGCGATGCCCCTTTGAGGAGCGGCAGATTCAGCGGCAGCGAGGGGATCGGCCCGGACGCGAAGCCCACCACCAGATAGCGCCCGCGCCAGGCAATGGAGCGGAAGGCTGGCTCTGCATATTCGCCGCCCACGGGGTCATAGATCACGTCGGGCCCGCGCCCGTCGGTCAGCGCCTTGAGCGCCTCGCGCAGGTTTTCCTGGGCGTAGTTGATGACCGCATCGGCTCCGATCGAAAGGCACAGGGAGCATTTCTCGTCGGTCGATGCCGCCGCGATGACGCGCGCGCCGCGGGCCTTGGCGATCTGGATGGCCGCCGTGCCCACCCCGCCAGCTGCGCCCAGCACCAGCACCGTCTCGCCGGCCTGGAGCTGTGCGCGGTCGATCAGCGCATGGTGCGAGGTGGCGTAGATCATGATGAAGGCGGCCGCATCCACGTGTGAAAAGCCGTCCGGCAGCGGCATGCACAGGGCCGCGGGGGCGAGCACATGGGTGGCGAATCCGCCGGTGCCGCTCAGGCAGGCCACGCTTTGGCCGGGATGCAGGTGGGTCACGCCTTCGCCCACAGCCTGGACCACGCCTGCGTATTCGGAGCCGGGAACGAAAGGCAGCGGCGGCTTCATCTGATACTTGTTCTGCACGATCAGCAGATCGGGAAAGTTCAGGCTGGCGGCCTTGATCTCGATGAGGACCTCGCCAGCCCGGGGTGACGGCGTGGGTTGTTCGGTCCAGGTCAGCGCGTCAACGCCAGTGGGTTCGGTGCAAAGCCAAGCGTGCATGGAAGGTCTCCGGTCATCGATGCGGCGCATCATAGGCGCCGGGCCTGCGGCGGCCTTGTCTCTGGAGCGACGGCGCCGGCTCGGGCCCGCCCGCTGGCATGGCGCACAAGTCGCCACCTACAATCCGGCGCATTCCGCCAGACTGAACAATGAAGATACTCATTTCCAACGACGACGGTTACCAGGCCCCCGGCATCGTCGCGCTGCACGACGCTCTGCAGTCCATCGCCGATGTCGAGGTGGTCGCCCCCGAGCACAACAACAGTGCCAAGTCCAACGCGCTCACATTGCACTCGCCCCTTTACGTGCACCGCGCGGCCAACGGCTTTCGCTACGTGAACGGCACGCCGGCCGACTGCGTCCATATCGCGCTCACCGGCTTGCTGGGCTATCGGCCCGATCTGGTGGTCTCGGGCATCAACAACGGCGCCAACATGGGCGACGACACCATCTATTCGGGTACGGTGGGTGCTGCCATGGAGGGCTACCTTTTCGGCATTCCGGCGATCGCCTTTTCGCAGGTGGACAAAGGCTGGGGCGAGATCGAATCAGCCGCCCGCAAGGCCCGCGAGATCGTCGAGCAGATGGAGCGGCAGAGCCTGGTGGGCGAGGCGCCCTGGCTGCTGAACGTCAATATTCCCAATCTGCCTTTCGAGGCGCTGCGGCCCATCAAGCTCTGCCGGCTGGGCCGCCGCCATGCGGCGGAACGCGTGATCGAGCAGCAGAGCCCGCGCGGCGAGCTCATGTACTGGATCGGCGGCGCCGGTCCAGCCAAGGACGATGCCGAGGGCACCGACTTCCACGCCACGGCGCTGGGCCACGTCGCCATGACGCCCCTGAAGGTGGACCTGACCGACCACGACGGCATCGGCTACTGGGCTCAGACGGCCGCGCGACTGGTGCCGGACGAGTTCGCAGGTCAGGCACCGGCCGGGCAGGGCGCGTCATGACACAGCAGCGCAGGCCCGGTTTCCCCGCGCGGCTGGATGGTGGCGGGCCGCAGGCGCCCGTACCGCAGTCGCGCTCGGCCGGTCTGCCGCAGCGCGTTGCGCCACCGCCACCACTCGCTCCGCAAGGACTGGGCCTTGATTCCGCCGCCGTCCGCGCCCGCATGGTGCAGCGGCTGGCGGCATCGGGCATCCAGTCCCAGGCCGTGCTCGCAGCCCTGGGCGCGGTGGAGCGCCATAGGTTCGTGGACAGCGCTCTGGTCAACCAGGCCTATGAAGACACCAGCCTGCCCATCGGACTGGGCCAGACCATCTCCAAGCCCAGCGTCGTCGCGCGCATGGTCGAACTGCTCATGCGTGCCGAGAGTGCGCGCGGTGGCAGCCTGGGGCGGGTGCTGGAGATCGGCACCGGCTGCGGCTACCAGGCCGCGGTGCTGGCCCGGCTGGCCCGCGAGGTGTACACCGTGGAGCGCCTGCGCGCGTTGCATGAGAAGGCGCGTGACAACCTGCGCCCCATGAAGCTGGCCAACGTGCATCTCCTGCTGGGAGATGGCATGCTGGGCTATGCCAAGGGGGCGCCTTACGCCGCCATCATCTCCGCTGCGGGCGGTGACTCCGTGCCGCAGCAGTGGTGCGACCAATTGACCCCGGGTGGCCGTCTGGTGGCGCCCACCGTCGCGGCGAACGGGCAGCAGGTGCTGCTGGTCATCGACAGAACCCCACATGGCTTTCAGCAGAGCGTTCTGGAGGCCGTCAATTTTGTCCCCCTAAAATCGGGGATTGTCTGAAGGGATTGCTTATGTTGGTATCGCGTGGTCTTGTTGCTTGTGTTCCTGCCCTTTTGGCCGGCGTGCTGCTGGCGGGTTGTGGAACCAGTGTCAACAGGGCTCCAGTCGAGGACCGCGGCACGGCCACCGGCATGGCCGCTTCGTCGAGCTCCACCGTCGCCCCGGCGGTCAAGCCATTGCCTGGCGCCGAGAATGCCGGCAAGCCCGGCTACTACACCGTCAAGCCCGGTGACACCCTCATCCGCATCGGCCTGGAGCACGGCCAGACCTGGAAGGACATTGCCCGCTGGAACGGCCTGGACAACGCCAACCTGATCGAGGTCGGCCAGGTGCTGCGCGTGGTGCCGCCCACCACGGCCGTAGCGTCCGCCGAGTCGGGCGTGGTGACTCGCCCCGTGGCCTCGTCGGCTTTGGCTCCATTGCCAGCCGCCAGCGCGGCCAAGCCCGCGGCGTCCTCGGCCCAGGCGGCTGCACCCGCTGCTTCTGCGCCGTCACACGCTGCGACCGGCGGGGAAGACGACATGCCCTTCATCTGGCCTTCGTCCGGCCCCCTGCTGGCCGGCTTCGACGAAGCCCGCAACAAGGGCTACGACATCGGCGGCAAGGCGGGCGACCCGGTGCTGGCTGCGGCCGATGGGCGCGTGGTCTATGCCGGCGCAGGTCTGCGCGGCTACGGCAACCTGATCATCCTCAAGCACAACAACACCTACCTCACGGCCTACGCGCATAACCAGACGCTACTGGTCAAGGAAGACCAGAACGTGCGTCGCGGCCAGAAGATCGCCGAAATGGGCAGCACCGACGCCGACCGCGTCAAGCTGCATTTCGAGATCCGCCGCCAGGGCAAGCCGGTGGACCCGCAGCGCTACCTGCCTTCGCGTTGAGCGGGCCGAACCACGCGCCCGCAGCCGGCGACGACGCCGAGCTGACCGGCCTGGACGCGCAGGAGCCCGGCGACGAGGCGGGCGGCGAGACCCGGCAGCTGACCGCAGGCGCCGCCCACCACGGCGCGCGCGTGGACAAGGCGCTGGCCGACCTGGTGCCCGAGCTGTCACGCAGCTATCTGCAGCAGCTGCTGTCGCAAGGCTGCGTGCGGCTTAATGGGCACCCAGCGTCCAAGCCGGCTGCCAAAGTGAAGGCGGGCGACCACATCACCGTCGAGATCCATCCCACCGAGCAGAGCCAGGCGTTCAAGCCCGAGGCCATGGCGCTCGACGTGGTGCATGAAGATGAGCACCTGCTGGTCATCCACAAGCCGGCAGGGCTGGTGGTACACCCCGCACCGGGCAACTGGAGTGGCACGCTGCTCAATGGCCTGCTGGGGCGGGACCCCAAGGCCAGCCTGGTGCCCCGTGCGGGCATCGTCCACCGTCTGGATAAGGACACCAGCGGCCTGATGGTGGTGGCGCGCGACCGGGCCACCATGGATGCGCTGGTGCGCATGATCGCTGCGCGCGAGGTCTCGCGGCAGTATCTGGCCCTGGCCTGGGGCGCGTGGCGCCATGCGCCGCACCGCCGTGTAAGCGCCGCCATTGGCCGCGATCCGCGCAACCGGTTGCGTATGGCGGTGGTCGATCTGGCCACGCAGGCCGGCAAGCCCGCGCAGACCGATATCGATCTGCTGGGCGGCAATGCCGAAGCCAGCCTCGTGCGGTGCACGCTCCACACTGGCCGCACGCACCAGATCCGCGTCCACATGGCGTCCCTGAATCACCCGCTGGTAGCCGATGCGCTTTATGGCGGCGCGCCGGGGGCGGGTCTGCAGCGTCAGGCGCTGCATGCCTTCCGGCTGGCTTTCACCCATCCGGTCACGGGTGTACCCATGCAATGGCATGCGCCCTTGCCGGCCGATATGCACGCGGCGCTCGATTTCTGGGGGCTACGCTACAATCCGCCCTAAGTCCGCGCCCCTTGGTGCCGACACCACTTACGCTCCGGCATGGCTTGTTGCCCATCGCTGCGTAGCGCTCCTCTCTTGATCCCCGTTGTGCTTATCGTTGGCGTGATGCCGCGACGCGTTGCGCTATCTCTCCGGGACTGCTGAAAATCATGAATACGGTGGATGCGAAAAGGGTTCTTGAAACCGCCCTGATCTGTGCGCCCCAGCCCGTGACGGTGCGCGAGTTGCGCAGCTTGTTCGACGACGCCTTGGGCGCCGACACGCTGAAGGCGCTCCTGCTGGAGCTGCAGCAGGACTGGACGCAGCGCGGTGTTGAGCTGGTGCAAGTCGCATCCGGCTGGCGCTTCCAGAGCCGGCCCGAGATGCGCCAGTACCTGGACCGGCTTCACCCGGAAAAGCCGCCGCGCTACACCCGTGCGGCGCTGGAGACGCTGGCGATCATCGCCTACCGCCAGCCGGTGACGCGGGGCGACATCGAGGACGTGCGGGGCGTGACGGTCAACAGCCTGATCATCAAGCAGTTGGAGGACCGGGGCTGGGTCGAGGTGATCGGCCACCGGGAAACCGTAGGCCGGCCCGCGCTTTTCGCCACCACCCGCCAGTTCCTCGATGACCTGGGGCTGCAGTCTTTGGACCAGCTGCCAGTGCTGGACGATTCCGCGGTGCAGACCAGCATGTTCGATGCGCTGGGGCTGGTGGAATCGCCGGAGCCGCCGCCTGCGGACGAGCAGGTCGATCCGGCCGAGCAGGACGATCGCGCCGAAGTGGCGCAGGCCCCGCAGGTCGCGATGGAAGAAACAACGCCGGATCACGCCGGCGGGGCAACGTCCCCGGACGTGGACGCAACAGGAAAACCGATATGAACGACGACGCTCAACAAGACGAACCGGCCGGCGCGCCGGACGACGCATCCGGCGCGAAGCGCCGCGCGCCCGCTCGCAAGACAGCCGGTGCACGCGCCCCGGCACGCAAGACGGCGGCCCCGCACCAGGGCTACGGCTTTGCCGACGTGGTGTCGGGCCAACTGGACGAAGACGACGCCAGCGCCGATCTGCCCACGCCTAAGCGGGTGCTGCAGCCCCAGGTCGAAACGCCCAAGCTGCACAAGGTGCTGGCCCAGGCCGGCCTGGGCTCGCGCCTGGAGATGGAGCAGCTCATCCTGGAAGGGCGCATCTCGGTCAACAACGAGCCCGCGCACGTCGGGCAGCGCGTGCAGCACGGCGACCAGGTCAAGGTCAATGGCAAGCCCATCCGCTACCGGATCGACCCGCCGCCGCCGCGCGTCATCGCCTATCACAAGCCCGTGGGCGAAGTGGTCACCCATGACGACCCGCAGAACCGGCCCACCGTGTTCCGCAAGCTGCCCCGCCTGATGCAGGGCAAGTGGCAGTCGGTGGGGCGGCTCGACCTCAACACCGAAGGCCTGCTGCTGCTGACCAGCTCGGGCGAGCTGGCCAATCAGCTGATGCACCCCCGTTTCGGGCTGGAGCGCGAATACGCCGTGCGCGTGCTGGGCGCCCTGAGCAACGAGGAAAAGCAGCGCCTGCTCGACGGCGTTCAGCTGGAAGATGGCGCGGCGTCGTTCGGCTCCATCGAAGATGGCGGCGGCGAAGGCTCCAACTGCTGGTACCGCGTGACCATCTCGGAAGGGCGCAACCGCGAAGTGCGCCGCATGCTGGAAGCCGTGGGCCATGCAGTCAGCCGGCTCATTCGCATTCGCTACGGCGCGATGATGCTGCCGCGCGGCCTCAAGCGCGGCGCGTGGATGGAGCTCGACGAGCGCGACATCCGCGCCCTGGTGAACGCTGCGGGTGCCGGTGCCGGCCGCCCACGTGCCGCTGACGGCGAAGCCGCGGCCGAGGCGCCCGTGCGGCGCGAGCGTGCCGCCGCTGCGCGCGGCCCACAGTCGCGCAATTCGGCTGGCGGCGCCGGTGGCCGGGCCGCCGCGCCCAAGCGCGGTGCCGCGGGTGGCGCGCGCGGCAAGGGCGCCGGTGGTGCGTCCTCCAAGGGCGGGGCGGGCCAGCCCGATCCGATGAAGACCTCCGTGGGCTACATCGGCGGCGACAGCCTGCAGCGCCAGCGCCAGGACCGCAAGCGCACTGGGGCGGCTCCTCGCCGGGGAACCCGGTAGGGTCATGCCCACGGGCTAGAATCAAGGGCTTTGCCCCTCGGGGCAAACAAAGCACGCAATTTTTCATTCCAAGCAGGAACAAGACCATGGCCATCGAACGCACCCTCTCCATCATCAAGCCCGACGCCGTTGCCAAGAACGTCATCGGCCAGATCTACGCTCGCTTCGAAGCCGCCGGCCTGAAGGTTGTGGCCGCCCGCATGGCTCACCTCTCGCGCCGCGAAGCCGAGCAGTTCTACGCGGTTCACAAGGAACGCCCGTTCTTCAACGACCTGGTGGAATTCATGATCTCCGGCCCGGTGATGATCCAGGCTCTGGAAGGCGAAAACGCCATCCTGAAGAACCGTGAACTGATGGGCGCTACGGACCCCAAGAAGGCCGACGCCGGCACCATCCGCGCCGACTTCGCCGACAGCATCGACGCCAACGCCGTCCACGGCTCCGACGCTCCTGAAACGGCCGCCGTCGAAGTCGCGTTCTTCTTCCCCGGCCTGAACGTTTATTCCCGCTGAAGCGGCAACGCCGCCGGCAAGGCCTGGAGCCCCTGCGCTTCGGCCCCGGCAGGCGGCGATGCATGGCGCGCTCCGGCGGCCATCAGCCTGGATCACGCCATGAGCACGAACCTTCTCGATTTCGACCTCGACGGCCTGGCTGCTTTCTGCGAGCGGCTGGGTGAGAAGCGTTTCCGCGCCACCCAGCTCTTTCGCTGGATCCATCAGCGCGGCGCCAGCGAGTTCGACGCGATGAGCGACCTCGCGAAGTCGCTGCGCGAAAAGCTCAAGGGCGTGGCCGTTGTGACGGGCCTGCCGGTCATCAGCGAACATGTGTCCGCTGACGGCACCGTCAAGTGGCTCTTCGACGTGGGCGACGGCAACGCCGTCGAATCCGTATTCATTCCTGAAGATGACCGTGGCACCCTCTGCGTTTCTTCGCAGGCGGGTTGCGCCGTGGGCTGCCGGTTCTGTTCCACCGGCCATCAAGGTTTCAGCCGCAATCTGACGACCGGCGAGATCGTCGCCCAGCTCTGGTTCGCCGAGCACGCGCTGCGAGCGCGCATGGGTACGTCCGAGCGCGTGATCTCCAATGTCGTGATGATGGGCATGGGCGAGCCCCTGCAGAACTACGGCGCCCTGGTGCCCGCTCTGCGGGTGATGCTGGACGATCACGGCTACGGCCTGTCGCGCCGGCGCGTGACCGTGTCCACCTCGGGCGTCGTTCCGATGATGGATCGCCTGGCCCAGGATTGCCCGGTGGCCCTCGCGGTATCGCTGCATGCCCCCAACGATGCGCTGCGCGACAACCTGGTCCCGCTGAACCGCAAATACCCGATCAGCGAGCTGCTGGAAACCTGCAACCGCTATCTGGAGCACGCGCCGCGCGACTTCATCACTTTCGAATACTGCATGCTCGACGGGGTGAACGACCAGCCCGAGCATGCGCTGCAACTGATCGAACTGGTGCGCCAGCATGCCGGCAAGGGCGTGTGGTGCAAGTTCAACCTGATCCCCTTCAACCCCTTTCCCGCTTCCGGTCTGCTGCGCTCTCCCCCTCAGCAAGTGTCGGCTTTTGCCAAGTTGCTGAGCGATGCGGGTATCGTCACGACCGTGCGCAAGACGCGCGGGGACGACATCGATGCAGCGTGCGGCCAGCTCGCCGGGGACGTCAAGGATCGCACCCGCGCGTCCGAGCGCATGGCCAAGCAGCGCGTGATCGCGCTCAAGCCGGTGTCTTAGTCGGAATGCATCTCACATCAAGGGGGCGGGCATGACGTTTTCGTGGGCGCTGTGGCGCCGCTGGGGTGCCGCAACGGGCATCTATCTGGTCTGCGCGTACCTGCTCGCCGGGTGCGCCAACGCACCAGGGGCAGCTTCCGCGTCCGCTTCCTCGGCATCCGATCCCATCGTCACGCCATCCGACGAGTCCGAAACCCGCCGCCGCGCGCGCATCCGACTCGAACTGGCTGCCAGTTATCTGCAGCGCGGCCAAACCACCGTGGCGCTCGACGAGGTCAAGCAGTCCGTCGCCATCGACCCGACCTTTGCCGACGCCCAACACTTGATGGCCTTGGTGTACATGCGGCTGGGCAACCTCGATCAGGCCGAAGACAGCCTGCGGCGTGCCCAATCCCTGAAGCCGGGTGACCCGGACATCATGCACAACTACGGCTGGCTTCAATGCCAGCGCCAACGCTATGCCGATGCCGAACAGTGGTTCGAACGCGCGCTGGCCGTCCCCACATACCCATCGCGCAGCCGCACGCTGATGTCGCAGGGCGTCTGCCTGGAGCGTGCCGGAGATCTGGTGCGTGCCGAGCAGGCGCTTTCCAAGGCCTACGAAATGGATGCCGGCAACCCGGTCATAGGCTACTACCTCGCCGCCTTGAAGTTCCGAAGGGGCGATATCAAGCAGGCCCAGTTCTATGTACGGCGAGTGAACAATGGCGAGTTCTCCACCGCGGAGTCGCTCTGGCTGGGCATCAAGGTGGAGCGCGCTTTGAAGGAGCCGATGGCGATGCGCCAGTTAGGCGATCAGCTGCGCAGGCGATTCCCCGATTCCCGTGAGTTGCTGGCATATGAGCGAGGCACGTTCGATGAGTGAGATGGTGGAAGCAGAAAACATGAATTCCCTGGGCGCTCAGCCCGTAGCGGGCGGCATCACCGCCGGGGCGCTGCTGCGCCAAGCGAGGCAGGCTGCAGGCGTGCATGTGGCTGCGCTGGCGGTAGCGCTCAAGGTGCCGGCGCACAAGCTGGAAGCGCTGGAGGAGGACCGCTACGACACGTTCACAGACGTGGTGTTCCTGCGTGCCCTCGCGTCCAGCGTTTGCCGTACGCTGAAGGTGGATGCGGCCCCGGTTCTGGCCCTGTTGCCGACGAGTTCGGCGCCTAGGTTGTCCGTGGATCACGGCATCAATGCCTCTTTCAAGGACGGCAGCGCGCGCGCATTGGGTGCCGGTGGCTCCGCCATCTCCCGTTCTGTCATCGGCGTGGTGCTGGTCTTGCTGCTGGCCGCCCTCGCCATGGTCTTCGTGCCGCGCGCGGTGGAGCAGTCCGCATCGGCGGGCAAGCCGGCCTCGACGCAGGCGAGTGCCGTCTCGGAGCTCCCCGCTGCCGCGCCGGCCGAGGCCGCTTCCAGCTCCGTGGCGGCCGTGGTTGCGCCTTTGCCTCAGACTGCGGTCGTCGCGCCGGCCCCAGCCCCGACGCCCGCCCCGACCACAACCGCGGCTTCCGTGCCGGCTGTAGCGGCTGCCGCCCCTATCGCCGGTTCGTCGCCTCTGGCTGCATCCAGCCAGCTCTCGTCCGTTCCGACGGTGCCTGCTGACGATGGCCCATTGGTGATCACTGCGAGCGGGACCTCCTGGGTGCAGGTGCGCAGCCTCTCGGGGGGCGGTACCACGCAAAAGACATTGACCGCTGGCGACAAACTGGTGGCGCCGGGCTCGCCGCCATGGGCTGTGGTGATCGGCAAGGCCGACGCCACTACCGTGACGGTGCGTGGCAAGCCCATGGACCTGACCAGCATTGCGCGCGAGAACGTCGCGCGGTTCGAGGTGAAATAAGTGAACCACGAAACAACCGCCGCTCCCATCGCCATCGCATCTCCGCTGCCCCGGCGCACACGCCAGGCGCGCGTCGTCTGGGGCTCTCGTGTGGTGACCGTCGGCGGCGATGCGCCTGTGCGCGTGCAGTCCATGACGAACACCGACACGGTCGATGCCATCGGCACCGCCATCCAGGTCAAGGAACTGGCCCAGGCGGGTTCCGAGTTCGTGCGCATTACGGTCAACACGCCCGAGGCCGCCGCCGCGGTGCCTTACATCCGCGAGCAGCTTGACCGCATGGGTGAAACCGTACCTCTGGTCGGTGACTTCCATTACAACGGCCATCGCCTGCTGACGGACTACCCCGACTGCGCGCAGGCGCTCTCCAAGTACCGCATCAACCCTGGCAACGTGGGCAAGGGCGACAAGCGCGACCGCCAGTTCGGCCAGATGATCGAAGCCGCGATGCGCTGGGACAAGGCCGTGCGCATCGGCGTCAACTGGGGCAGCCTCGACCAGGAACTGCTGGCCCAACTTATGGACGAAAACAGTCGCCGCGCCGTGCCCTGGGATGCACGGCAGGTAATGTACGAGGCCCTTATCACCTCGGCCGTCGAATCGGCCCGCCGTGCCGAAGCCATGGGTCTGGACGGCAATCAGATCATCCTCTCGTGCAAGGTCAGCGGCGTGCAGGACCTGATCTCCGTTTATCGCGAACTAGCGCGGCGCAGCGACTACGCCCTGCACCTGGGCCTGACCGAAGCCGGCATGGGCACCAAGGGTACGGTGGCTTCGGCTGCCGCGCTGTCCGTGCTGCTGCAAGAGGGCATCGGCGACACCATCCGTGTGTCGCTTACGCCGCAGCCTGGCGAAGCTCGTACGCAGGAGGTGGTGGTGGCTTCCGAGCTGCTGCAGGCATTGGGTATGCGGGCCTATGTGCCGAGCGTGACTGCCTGCCCTGGCTGCGGCCGCACCACCAGTACCACCTTCCAGGAGCTGGCCAAGCAGATCGATGATCACCTGCGTTCGCAGATGCCGGTGTGGCGCGTACGTTACCCGGGCGTCGAGAAGCTCAAGGTCGCGGTCATGGGCTGTATCGTCAACGGCCCCGGTGAGAGCAAGCATGCCGACATTGG
>JBHIWE010000088.1:0-15291 GCA_041987645.1 Acidovorax sp.
TTGATGGAGATCGCCCCCATCACGATGATGAAGATCGTGATGACCCATGCAAAGATGGGCCGTTCGATGAAGAACTTGGCCATGTGCCGCGCTCCTTGTGCTTATGGCTTGGCCGGAGCGGCGGCGGGGGTGGAGGCCGGCGCTGATGCAGGCGCAGCGGCGGGCTGGGCGCCTTGCGGCTGCCACGGCACGGGGGTTACGACGATCGGGTCGCCGGGCTTGCCGCGCGGCAGTTTCTGGAACCCGTCCACCATCACCTTCTCACCGGCCTTGAGGCCATCGATCACCACCCAGTTGGTGCCCTGCGAGGGGCCCAGCTTGACCGGGCGGGGCGTGAGGTGGTTGTCGGGGCCGACGACCATAACGACGTCGCCCTTGGCCGAGCGCGTCACCGCCTGTTGGGGCAGCAGCACGCCGTTGTCCAGCTGGGCTTGCTCCAACCGCACGCGCACGTACAGGCCCGGCAGCAGCATGCGCTCGGGGTTGGGGATCTCGGCGCGCAGAGTCACCTGGCCGCTGGTGGGGTCCACCGTGAGTTCGGTGAACAGCAGCCGGCCCTTGTGGCCGTAGGTGGAGCCGTCTTCCAGCACCACGCTCACGCCGGCGGCGCTCTTGCCGACTTGCTTGTACTTGCCGCTGGTCAGTGCTTCCTTGAGCTTGAGCGCATCGGAGGCCGACTGCGTGAAATTCACATAGAGCGGGTCGATCTGCTGGATGACGGCCATCTCGGTGGCACTGCCCTGGCCGACCAGTGCCCCCTCGGTCACCAGCGCACGGCCAATGCGGCCCGAAATCGGCGCCGTCACCGTGGCGTAGCCCAGGTTGATGCGCGCCGTGGTCACGCTGGCGCGGGCTGCGGCCAGATTGGCTTCGGCCGTCTTCTGCGCAGCCACGGCGTTGTCGTATTCCTGCTTGCTGACGGCATTGACCGCCACCAGGGGGCGGTAACGCTCGGCCAGAGCGCGGGCCTGGCCCACATTGGCTTCGGCCTGGGCCACGCTGGCCTGTGCGCTTTCCAGCGTGGCCTGGTAGGGGGCGCTGTCGATCAGGAACAGTCGCTGGCCGGCCTTGACGTCGCTGCCTTCGGTGAACAGGCGCTTTTGCAGGATGCCTGCCGCGCGGGCGCGGATCTCGGCGATGCGCGAGGCTTCCAGGCGGCCGGGCAACTCGGTCACCAGGCCCACGTCACCGGGCTGGACGGTGACCACGCCGACTTGGGCGGGCGGTTGCTGTCGCGCCGGACCAGGGGCTGCGGCCTCTTCTTTCTTGCCGCAGGCACTGAGCAGCAGCACGCCGGCAACGACGGCAGCGGCAACCGCGCAGGAACCCAGGCGAAAGCCAGAGGCGGGAGGGGGGGGCGAGGGGAGGTCGTCGGTCAGGCGCTGCATGGAAGTCCTTTGGAGAAAGGCAAGGGCTACAAACGAAAGTAATGCGAGGTCATCTGCGGCGATCCGCAGAGCGGCCCTGGGGTGTGCCGCGCGATGCGGCTCCTGCTGGGCGAAGCGCGAATTGTACATACAGACATGAATGTATAATTGAGCCAGGCGCTTTTGTTGCCGGTAGGAGACAAGTTTTCATGGCTCGAAGAACCAAGCAGGATGCAGATGCTACGCGTTCGCGTTTGCTGGACGCTGCTGAACTGGTGTTTTACGAGAAGGGCGTGTCACCCGCATCGCTGAACGACATCGCCTGCGCTGCGGGGCTCACCCGGGGCGCGATTTATTGGCATTTCAAGGACAAGGGCGATCTGTTCAACGCCATGATGGATCGCGTGACCTCGCCGCTGCAGGAGGCGAGTTGCGAAAGTTCCGCCATGGGCTGCGTGAGCCCGCTGCAGCGCCTGCGTGAGCGGGTGGAGCTGGTGCAGCGCAGCATCGCCACCGATGAGCGCATGTGGCGGGTGTTCGAGATCGCGCTCTTTCGCGTCGAGTACGTGGACGAGATGGCGGTTGCGCGCGACCGGCATATCGAGGAGTGCACGACCTTTCAGGCGAAGTTGGAGCTCGATCTGCAGGCCGCGGCCGCGCATGAAGGCGTCACGCTTGCGCAGGGATCGCTCGCTGCGGTGATCGGCCTGCGTGCGGTGTTCGAGGGACTCATGCACTCTTGGCTGCTGAACAAGGATCAGTTCGACCTCGTCGCGGTCAGCCGGGTGGCGGTGGACACCTATCTGAACGGCCTGGGGTTCAAGCTGTAGCGGCCGTGCGATAATCCGCAGCTGTCTCCGCGCTCTGGCGCGGACGACGAAAGCGGCTGTAGCTCAGTGGATAGAGTATTGGCCTCCGAAGCCAAGGGTCGTGGGTTCGATCCCCGCCAGCCGCACCAAGATTCCCTTATGAATCAACTGCCTAGGCATTGCAATGGCTTGCAGTGATGGGCAGTTTGAAGCAGGTTTTTGCACACGGAGTGTGCCAAAAATGTGCCAGATTCATTCCTCCTTCCTGCCACTGCCGCAGCGTATTGCGCACGTCTGCAATGGTTGGCGTGCGTCCACCGACCGCCCGTCAGGGCGCATCCAGCGTTTCATTGATACTTGAGGGGCGCCCGTCCCCGGCCGCCCGGAGCCTGCGCTTCGCCCACTCCTGCGCCGTCAGCAACTCCGGCCACCTCGCCAACTCCTCATCGGACAGACCGGCAAGAATGGTGTGCAGCCGTATGGTCGAAACATGAGCAGGTGGGTCGAATGTGTAGCCTTGGGCTTCCATTTCCGCCTGGATCTCTTCGGTGATGAAGAGAGGCTGGTCCGAATCGTCTTGCTGTCGATGAGTCATTCGTTGCACCTTTCCGCTCATGAGAATAGGGTGTGATGTACGGCGGAGCCACCTCTGCCAGACTGACCGGAAAGGGCCATTCCAATGACGACGAAGACCATCAATGCGACCGTGCCAGCACAGGTCAAGATCGAGGCATCCGCCGTTCTCGCCGTTCTGGACGTGCACGGCATGGGCATGGCTGCGTTTCTGCGCGAGATGATGGCTGCCGTGGCCACGCGCGATGCGCAGACGTTGGCCTGGATAGAGCAGGCCCGTCTATGACTGTCCAGACGGAACTCGAAAATTGGTTGCATGAGGAAGTCGGCCCGACCTATGACGCCATGAAGGCTGACCCAGCCCGCGCCCTCACGCCTAACCAGGTGCGCGACACCTTGGCCGATCTGCACGCCAATCACAAAAGCGACCGACAGACGGGAATTTCCCACGCTATCGAGCCTGCCCGCCGCGTCGAAGCGGGCCTGGAATCCCTCGCATCCGTTGATCAGGCTGAGGGCCTGAACAGCGCCGAGGCAATCGCTTTCTTCTTGGCGGAGGCCGAAGCCACCGGCGACCCGGGCTTCATCGCCGACGCACGCAAGACAGCGGCGCGTGCAAGGATCATGTCCGGTATCAAGTAGCGTGTTGTCCAGCATCGTCATTTTTGGCGATGCTGGCCCTTGCTGCTCCTGATACACGAACTACGCGGCGAGCGACTGCCGTACCGCGTCCAAGGCATCTCGGAAGTCCGCTGGCGTGGCCTGTCCTGTTTCAGCCTGATAGAACACCACCATGAAGGCATTGGCGACCGCCTCGGCCAGCGGCCCGAGCTGCCGGGCTGCGTCTTGATCGATCCAGTCCAGGGACGCGAGTTGCGCGGCCGCATGATGAACTGCCTGGGTTGCGTTGGTAGGATTCAGAGTTGCCATGATTCACCTCTCCATCAGGTGGGTTAGTGGAAGGGTCGGCCGGCCCCACGCCGGCCGACGCGCCTTTCATGCTGGCGTCGAGCGATTCACGAAAGCAGCGACTTCATCATCTGGATCGGCAGCCTGATTGCCGGCCTGCTCGCCGGCCAAGCTGTTGCCATCGAAAGCCGGAGGCTCGGCTGCCGCGCCGGCCCGGATCGCGGTTGCCACCTGGCCGCCGATCGTTTGGCCCATGCGCTCCTGGAAGCCCTCTGCGAGCTGCACGGCCTTGCCCTTGAGCACAGCACCTGCGCCTTTCGCCAGCTCGCCGGCGGTGCCCGCTGCAAGCACTGTTGCATGAGTCAAACCGCTGGAGCCGGTGCTAGCGGTCGTTCGCCTGCGTTTCGTCGTGGCGCCTCGTATGCCGCAGAACTGCTCCCAACGAGCTGGCTCGACCAAGAGTTGATGGGCGGATAGGAGCAGCTCGTAGCATTGGGTGACGAAGCGAGCCACCGTCAAAGCCCGATACGGGTTGGCGCCCGTGGCGACCAAGGACTGGCGAAGTTTGTCGAAGAAGTCTTCGGGCAGTGTCACTGGGCCGCCAGCAAGAGATTCATCACCCGTAACGCGTCGCCGTATGCTCGATCAAGCGAGAAATACAGGCTTGCGGCTGGCTTGACGACAAGAATCTGCCGCTCGCCTGCCGACCAGGACACTTGTGCGGAGTCGTAGAACTGGAAGGCGGCGTCGCTGGTCGAAGGGGGATTCGGTAGCGGCTCAGCCACATCGATGCAAATTCGCGCCGAGGCATTAAGGATCGGCTGTGCCGTGCAGTCCAAAAGGAGCGGGCCGAATCCGCCACGCAGCGCGGACTTCATCGCGGCCACGTAGTCGTCGGGTACCTCGCCGATGTGGGTATTGGCATTCGAAGGGGTAAGCCCGTTTTCGAACTGATGGCGGTTGTCCAGGTAGTCCTGCATAGCGGCCGCAACATCTTTGATCTGCATGGCATCCATAAAGTCTTCGTCGTCGCAGTCGATGGGCCCATCTCCAACGAAATAGTCGGGCAATGGCACGACGACCTGGTCCAGGTCGCGCCGCTCCACGCGGGTTCGGTCAACCTGCCACAAGCGCCCGAAGAGTGCAAATTGAAATCGCGCGAAGTCGCTCATCAGAAATCGCCCAAGCTTGGACAGCACGGATCGCCGTTCGCTTGCCGAGAGTTTGCCCGATGCGTCCTTCCAGTGGATCACGTTCATCGACGAGTTGACTGCCAGGGGAAAGTCGACAGCGATGGCCTGGGCCAGGCTCCGAGACGCCATCAGCCGCTCGCCTTGGAATTTCGCACGGTGCTGAGAACTGCACTGTTCCAAGCGTCTCTTGGACAGCTGCTTGGGGTGCTCCACCAGCGTGGTGAATCCATCACCGCACTGCGCAAAGTCGAGCGTGCTGCAGATCTCCTCAGGCTCCAAGAGCGTGCGTGCAGGCGTACTGCCGCCGGCGGACACGAGCCCGAGGCTTGTCAGCAGCTTGCCAAAGGTGGTCGCCGTTCCCATGGTCACTGCTTGGCGCAGCCTGTTCTTCGTGGCGCGATCCAGTGGTCGCAAAGCGTACGCGTCGAAGACCCGATCCGCACTGACAAACACGAATGTGCTCGGCATCCACTGCACATCCGAGCAATCGATGGCCAGGGTCCACATCGCCTTTGGTGTGAAGGGCTGGGTCCACAGCGCCGGTGCGTAGAACGCAGTCCTGCTGGCATGGTTCACCGCGCACTTAGATACGAACAGCAAGGCAGCTGGGTGTTCGGCGTTCTCGAAGAGGTGGCGACGCCAGTGGGACAGATTGACGATGGCCCGAACGTGAAACGCGCGGCCCAGCGAAGGAAGAAATGTCTTCGCTGAAGGGCTGGAGATCGACTTGGACGGCATCACCAGGCCAAGCACACCGTCGGCACCGAGGTAGCGCTTGAGGCTGTACCATGTGACGTACTCGGACGCCTCCTCTCCATCGACCGCGTCGTCGCCGTCAACCTCCGCGGTCGTGACCTTCGCGAGCGGCTTCCAAGGCGGATTACCTGCTACGCATGTGAACGAAACTCCCGGGAAATGATGCTCCTCGCTGAAGAAGTCGGCGACCTTGATGTTGGACTCTATGAGAGGGGGAAACACCTTCGGCCGGCGCTTCTCGGCCACGATTGCCGACAGTTCGGCAGGATCTGCATACTCCAGCAGATTCAGGTAGAGACTGAAAGCGGCAACCGCTGCCGCCGACGGCGCCTTCTCGACGCCAAAGATGCACTGCACCAGAATCTGGCGCAACTCCGCCATGGGTAGGCGTTGTCGGCGACGCTCCAACAGCACACGCTCGACGATGCGGCGAAATGCCGCGACCAGAAAGACGCCGGAGCCAGCTGTCGGGTCCAGGACGCGGGAGTGGGAGGAGAACTCGCGTTCATCGTCAATACGATTGACGACGAAGTCGACTAGGAATGGAGGCGTGTACACCACCCCATCCTCGCGCGCGTTCTCTGGGCTTTCACTCCTCAGAAATTGCTCGTAGACGGCCGAAAGCGTCTCAATCTGGATCGCTGTCAGATCGATCAGAAACAACTCGGTCTGTTCGCCGCCCTTGTGCAGCGTCGTGCCTGCGCGCAAGTAGTCGATGGCGAGGTCGAGATGCTGCTGCTGGATCTTGAGCCGGTCTTTGGCGTCGAGTACGAACACCGCGCCATTGAAGATGTCGTCGATCTGATCCTGTAGCGCCCAGAACCGCTGGAGTTCGATTGCCGGTCGCCTGCCTGGCATCACGTCGTGGTCGACTACAAGTCCATGAGCCCATTGGCTCGGCACGATCCCGCGGTCCAACAGCAGGAATGTATAGAGGACGCGGCCAATCAGGCGGTTCGCAACTGTGGCCTCCAGTCGGCCATCAGCGATGGTCAAGGCCAGCCGTTGATGCAGGTGCTGCAAGGCACGGAGCAGACGCTTGTCTACCGTTCCCGCAGCTTGCAGCCTGAAATCCTTCCACTGTAGCGAAGAGCGTAGTCTCACTGGGGAAAAATCGCTGAGCGCGGAGCCCGCCCCATCCTTTCGGACTTTGTTCGAGGGAACAATGCGAACGAGGTCGAGCCAACCGCCATCGGAAGCAAAATCGAAGCCTGGGCAGATGACGAAGCTTCCCGGTACCGCAACGATGAGCCAAGGTGTCAGGCCTTGGCTCCACACCCACCGGTGATGACTGCGCGCCTAGTCAAGGCTGCTCGCCTCGGCGAGGTAGACAACAGGGACGAATCGGCCCAGCGCACGATCGCCAAATCCAGTCTCCCATGCCCCGAAACAGGCTTCGAGGCCGATGGATCCTGCAGCGGCATGCAACGCATGCGAACTACCTACCGCACGCGTGAAATCGTCGGTGCTTAACAGCAGCCCAGGATCACGCTCATAGGCCAGGGCGTCGATCAGTTGATCGATCGCTTTGCTCATAGCCGGCCCCCACCCTCGAGCGCCTTGGTTGAATCTTGGCCTGCGACGGTGCCCCTGTCTTTGCTAGGCCGCTTGCTGCGCCGGTTCGCCAACGTCGAAGCGCCTCGCGCTATAAGGAACATGTCGAGTTGCTCGACGTTACTACACGTGGAAACCGCCTGCGGAAAGACACCAAAACTCTCAAGCAGTTCTGGACCGTTGATTCCACGATCAGCAGTGTCGCCCAAAAGGATGGCAATGATGGCGTAGTTACGAGGTACAGCGCCAGACTTCGAATAGTTCGAAACCGAGGTGGGGCGCACGCCCAAATACGCCGCGAAGTCATTAATGGTCATCCCGGCTTTGCCAAGATGGCGGCGAAACTCCGCGTAGAGCACAACTTCTCCTGATTGTCTCTCAGGATTTTATGAGAAATCATTCGGGCTGAAAAGCGAAAAATCACTTCTGGACCTTTAGTGCCCGATTTCGATCTGAAGGAAGCCCGCATGAATGGCCGCGTCTCACTGTGATGCAGATCAGCTATGGGCGCATAGCGGTAGGCCGGATGGTCAGCACCGAACGATCGCCTTCAGTCTGAAGCAGCCCTCCCAGCTATCACCCCAACCGGCGCGCGAGATCCTGTGCCTTCAGGTGGGTGTAGCGCTTGAGCATATCCAGTGTCTTGTGCCCGGTGATCGCAGCGACCTCCATGACGTTTAGCCCTTTCTCAAAAAGCCGGCTTGTTGCTTCGTGGCGCAGATCATGGAAGCGCAGATCTCCAACGTCGGCGCGATGTGATCCGCAGGCACGCTCCAGCGCCTGGCTCATGGACTGTCCCTGCATCCTGAACACGCGACCGAGATGTGGTTCAGAAATGTCCTCCAGCACCGCAACGGCCGTGGAAGACAGTGGCACGTCGCGGGGCGCATCCGTCTTGGTTTGCGGCAGATGCGCGACGCGCTGCGCCAAGTCGATGTGCTCCCACATCAGCGCCGCCAGCTCGCCCCGTCGCATGGCCGTCTCGATGGCCAGGGTTACGACTGTTGCCAACTCGGTAGAACTGCTATGCGCCAGGACGGCGTCGATCTCCTTCTGACTGACGCGTCGTTCTCGGCCGCGAGGCCGGGACGGCTTGCGCACCTGGGCGGTTGGTAGACCGCCAGGCAATGCAATGCCCCAATCCATCGTGGCGGCCTTAAGCACGCGATTGAGCAGGTTGATCTCGTGGATCACGGACTGTGGCCCTACGCTTTTCAGACGTGCATCCCGGAACTGCGCCACCAGGCTGGATGTGATGGCTGCCAGCTTGAATTCGCCAAAGTGGGTCAGCAGGGTTTTCAGCCTCGACGTATCCGCAGCAGCGCCGCGCTTCGTGGGCAGAACCTCACGTCGGTAGCGTTCGGCGACTTCGCGCAGCGTAGTGGTTTCGGCCTCGGTGCGCGAAACGAAGACGCCACGCTCCATTTCCGCTTCGACAATAGTTCCCCACCTCTCGGCATCGGCCCGAGTGGAGAACGTGCGGGTCTGCCTGGGATATCCGCGCTTGCGAACTTGGACGTGCCACTGGCGGTCGCCCTTCTTTCTGATCGTCGGCATTCTTGTCAACATCGAGTCGTTACGTTGCCGGCGACTGTGCCAAGGATGTGCCAAAAAATCGAAAAAATAGGCTAAGCCATTGATCTGTATTGATCTACGTTCGGCCTCCGAAGCCAAGGGTCGTGGGTTCGATCCCCGCCAGCCGCACCAGAATTTCCCGCAAGCCAGTCCCGGTTCACCCGGGACTGAATGGCGCAGACCGTGTCTTGGTGTGCTGCCTCTTTTCTAGCCCATTTGCCAGGCGCACGCCTGCGGCGCGATCTTCATCGCGACCCAGCACTTCCCCCCTCTGTCATCGCCTTCCTGGGGCTGGTTCGTCTCCAGCGGCCGTGGTCGTGCTGATGGGGCCGTCCCCTTCGGTCGCCTTCTCCCGTCCTATAGCTCTACGACCAGGCGTGCGCAGCGTGCGCGGGAGCAGCAGGGCAGGAACTGGTCGTTGGCGGCCTGTTCCTCGGGCGTGAGGTACTGGTCACGGTGGTCCGGCGTGCCGCTGATCACGCGCGTGAGGCATGTGCCGCACACGCCCTGTTCGCAGGACGTATAGAGCGGCAGGCCTGCGTCCTGCAATGCCTTGGCAGCAGTGCAGCCCGCGGGCACGGGCACGATCTGGCCGGTGCCGGCGATCTCGATCTCGAAGGCGCTGTCTGCGCCCTCGGCCGCCGCCGCGGGCGCCGCGCCGAACAGTTCGCGATGCAGGCGGGAGGCGTCCCAGCCGCGCTGGGTGGCGGCCTCGAACACGGCATCCATGAACCCTAGCGGCCCGCACACGTAGAGCTCGGTCCCTTGGGGCTGCGCGTCGAGAAGCGCACCCAGGTCCAGCGGGCCCTGCGTATCCGCGGCATGCACGCGGGTGTGAGCGGCCAGGGCTCCGCTGCCCAGCTCGTCGATGAAGGCCATCCGCTCGCGCGAGCGCCCGGCGTAGATCAGCTGGAATGGCCGGTTCTCGCGCACCAGTTGGCGCGCCATGCTCAGCACCGGCGTGATGCCGATGCCGCCGGCCAGCAGCAGCTTGTGCGCGGGCGTGGGTTGCAGCGCGAAATGGTTGCGCGGCTGGCTGGCGGCCAGCGTCTGGCCGACCTGCAGCGCGTCGTGCACGGCGGCGGAGCCACCGCGCGACGTCTCTTCGCGCAGCACGCCCAGCATGTAGCGGTGCGTTTCAGCAGGGTCATTGCACAGGGAATAGGGCCGCACCAGGCCACCGGGCAGGTGCAGGTCCAGGTGCGAGCCGGCGGCGAAGGCGGGCAGGCTCTGACCGGGCAGCGGCTCCAGCGTCAGCTCCACGATGCCCTGCGCGGCCGGGCGCTTGGCCGCCACGCGCAGCTGCAGCAGCTCGGGCGCGCTCATGCGGCCACTCCGGCAGGCGCTGCGGCCCCTGCGACTGCGCCCGCACCAGGACCTGCGCCGGCCTCGGCAGCCATCACGCGATCGATGATCTTGCGCGACTGCACGCCACCGCTGTCGATGTTCAGCATCAGCAGCTTGCGGTCGGGGTAGGCCAGCAGGTTGGCCTGTTGGCGTTCCAGCATTTCCTGGTCTTCCGCGAAGATGCGGCCCTGGCCTTCGCGGATCTGCGCCGTGAGGCTCTCGTCCTGTGGCTTGAAGCGACGGGCCATGCCCCAGAAGTAGTGGATCGAGGTGTCCGTTTCGGGCGTGATGAAGTCCACCACCCAGCTGGCGGCCTTGCGGTCGTCTGGGGCGCCGTGGCCGCCGTGGCCCTGCAGCGCCACGCCGACTTCGATCATCACGTGGCTGGGCGGCGTGAAGTGGCAGATCTGCCAGCGGTCCACCGGCTGGTCGTCGGGCAGGCCGTTCATGCGCAGCGCCATCTTCCAGAAGGGTGGCGCCTCGATGCCTTCCATGTGCCGCTGGGTGATGACGTGGTCGCCCTCGACCTTGGTCTGGCAGGGCACTTCGTCGATCTCCTTCTGGCCGATGCTGGTGGAGTGCACGTAGGTCTCGTGCGTCAGGTCCATCAGGTTGTCGATCATCAGGCGGTAGTCGCAGGCGATGTGATAGAGCCCGCCGCCGTAGCCGAAGGCCGGATTGCCCATCCATTCGAAGTGCGGCAGCTTGTCCAGGTCGGCCTGGGCCTGGTCACCCGGCCAGACCCAGACGAAGCCGTGCGCCTCGTGCACGGCGAAGCTGCGCACGGCCGGAAAGCCGCGCACGCGCTGGCAGGGCATGGACACGGGCTTGCCATCGCAGCCCATGGCCAGACCGTGATAGCCGCAGACCAATGTATCGCCCTCCACCTTGCCCAGCGACAGCGGCGCGCCGCGGTGCGGGCAGAAGTCCTCCACCGAAGCGACTACGCCCTGGCTGTTGCGGAAGAACGCCATGGGGACGTTGCAAATGCGGCGGCCCAGCGGGCGATCGTTGGGGATCTCTTCGCTGCGCGCAGCGACGTACCAGGTGTTGAGCGGGAACATGGGGCGTCTCCTGTGGGTTTTGATCTACGTCATTCAGTATGCTGAATGATGCGGATTCTGGCCCTTGGCGCGCATCAAGGGAAGGGGGTCAGGATGCGGGCTTTCCCTTGGTTTCCGCTGTTTCTTCGAGTCCCACGAGCTTGCGCAGCAGGCGCAGGAGCTCGGCGCGCTCCTCGGGCGTAAGGGCTGCCATCAGTGCGTGCTGCATCGGCTGCACGCGGGGCTGCATCTGCGCGAGCACGGCTTCGCCTTCGGCCGTGAGGTGCAGGGCGCGCTGGCGCCGCGCAAGCAGCTCGCGCACGATCCAGCCCTTGGCTTCGAGGCGGGTGGCGATGTCGGCGGTGGTGGAGGTATCCAGCGCGACCTTGCCGGCCAGCGTCACCTGGTCGATGCCCGGCGCGTCTTCCAGCGCGCGCAGCAGCGCGTACTGCACGGGAGTGACCTCGCGGCCATGGGTTTCGTGGAAGGTGGCCACGGCCAGCTGGTGGGCGCGGCGGATCAGATGGCCGGCTTCGTCGTAAGGAGCGCTCATGCGGTGGTGGGATTCCTGTGCTGTCGAGGGCACAGGTTATAGCGGCTTGGGCGCCGCCTACGCCCTGTGGCGTGCGTTCCGAGGCAGCGTGCGCCTCAGTCCGCGTGGGCCAGGGTGTAGAGGCCCACGTCCACGCGCCCGGTCTTGAAGCCGGCCTCGCAGTAGCAGAGGTAGTACACCCAGAGGCGGCGGAAACGTTCGTCGAAGCCCAGGGCCTCGATGCGGTGCCAGGCGCGCAGAAAACGGTGGCGCCATTCGGCCAGCGTGAGTGCGTAGCTGGCGCCGAAGGTCTCGCTCTGCACCAGCCGCAGCCCGGCGCGTTCGGCCTGCGTGCGGATGATGTCGTGCGTGAGCAGCATGCCGCCCGGGAAGATGAAGCGCTGGATGAAGTCCGGCTCGACGCGGTAGCGCGCGAACTGGTCCTGCGCGATGGTGATGGCCTGCACCACCGCCACGCCGCCGGTGCGCAGGCGGCTCTTGAGGGTGTCGAAGTACGTAGGCCAGTAGGCTTCCCCCACGGCCTCGATCATCTCGATGGAGACGATGCGGTCGTACTCGCCCTGTTCGTCGCGGTAGTCCTGCAGGCGCAAATCCACCCGGCGGCCCACGCCGGCCGACTGCACGCGCTGCTGGGCGTGGCGCAGCTGTTCGGTGGAGAGCGTCAGGCCGCGGACGTGGCCGCGCGGCGCTTCGTGCGCGATGCGCTCGGCCAGGGCGCCCCAGCCGCAGCCGATCTCCAGCACGCGGGAGTCGCCCTGCAGCGCCAGCAGTTCGACGATGCGGCGCAGCTTGGCCTCCTGCGCGGCTTCCAGCGACTCGGTGCCCGTCGGGTGGATGCCGCTGGAATAGAGCATGCTCGCGTCCAGCCATTCGGCGTAGAAGTCGTTGCCCAGGTCGTAATGGAAGGAGATGTTGTCGCGGCTGCCGCTGCGGGTGTTGCGGCGCAGCGCGTGCGCCACGCGGTGCAGCAGGCGGGCCGGGGCGCTGGCATGCAGGGCCTTGCCCCAGGCGGCTTCGTTGCGAATGCCCACTTCCAGCAGGGCCGTGAGGTCGGGCGTGGACCAGTCGCCGTCGCGGTAGGCCCGAGCCAGGCCGATGTCGCCGCTGGTCAGCATGCGCCACACCGGGCGCCAGCGGTGCAGCGTCATCAGGCCGCGCGGGCCGGGCGTTGCGCCATGCGCTTCCAGCGTAGCGCCGTTGGGCAGGGTGATGGCGAGCGTGCCGATCTGCAGGTGGCGCAGCAGCTTCTCGAGCAGGCCACGCAGCGGTAAGGCCAGCCCGTCGCTCAGCGCGCCCAGCAGGCGTGCTCGCGGCTGCGAGGTGTCGAGCTCGGAGGGGGGGGGCGAGGGAAGTTGCATGGCAGTCTGCGGCTCTATGGGGCGTGGGGGGCGGCGCTCACACCTTACCGGTGCTGACGGGATGGGCGGGTGGCGGCGGCTTGCGGTGCAGCTTGATGCCCTTGGCCACCAGCTTGAGCGCTTCCCAGTGAATGGCCGCGATGACCTTCAGCGTGAGCAGGGGGTGCGTGAAGAAGGCGCGCAGCAGGGCTGCGTCGGTCAGGGGTTGCCGCCGGGCTTGCAGGGTGGCGGTCAGCATGACGCCCTCGGGGCTGCGCGCGTCGATGTGCAGGTGCAGGTCGGGCCGGTGCGGGGCGGGCGGCAGCACGCGGAAGTCGTAGTGCATGTCCATGCCCAGGAAGGGCGAGACGTGGAAGTCCTTAGCGCATGTCTGCCGGACCACGTCAGAGGCGGCTTGGGCTTCGCCTGCCACGGGCAGCAGGTAGCTGTGGCGCTCGCCGAAGGTGTTGTTGACCTCGTAGAAGATGGCCTCGAGCCGCCCGTCGCCGGGCGCATGGCAGAAATAGACGCTGAGAGGATTGAAGGCATACCCCAGGATGCGCGGCATGGTCAGCAGCTGGACCTTTCCGCCAGCGCGACATCCTGCCGCTTGCAACTGCGCATCGATGTAGGCGCGCAGCCCTCCTCGTTTCCCGTCGCCGTGGTCGCGCTCATGCCAGCTGAAGAGATTGAATCGGCCCACCGAAAACCATCGCAGGCGCTGGTCCAGCGCCGCCAGCTCGTCCAGATCCAGCAGCAGCGAATAGACCCGGTAGCGCAGCCGGTGGCGCCGCGGCTGCAGCCGCTGATGCGTGACCGGACCGCTGTAGAGGGCCGACAGGCTGGTTCCGGTGTCCGTCGTCATGCGGCTCGCAGCCCCGTGGGCGCCAGATGGATGCGGCCAGATTCTTCCGGCACGTTCCAGGGGCGGCGCACGCCGCCCAGGGCTTCAGCCACCGCCAGCCCGGCCTGCAGCCCGTCTTCATGGAAGCCGGAGCCGAAATAAGCGCCGCAGAACCAGGTGCGCTGGCGACCCTGCAGCGACCAGAGCTCGCGCTGGGCGCTCATGGCCTGCGCGTCGAAAAGCGGGTGCTCGTAGCTCTGCGAGTGCACCAGATGTCCGGCGCGCGGCTCGCGCAGCGGGTTCAGGGTCAGAAACCAGTCACGGCCTGCGGGCAGGGGCTGCAGGCGGTTCATCCAGTAGCTCACGCAGAGGCCGTCGTCCTGGCCCCGTTCGGCCAGATAGTTCCAGCTGGACCACACGGCACGGCGGCCCGGCATCAGGCCGGGGTCGGTATGCAGCACGGCGCGGTTGTGGCTGTATCGGAAGGCGCCGAGCAGGCGGGCCTCGTGCGCGCTCGCCTGCGGAAGCAGGCGCAGCGCCTGGTCGGCGTGGGTGGCGATGACGACCTGGTCAAAGCGTCGCGACTCGACGGCATCGGCCGTGCGCACGAACACTCCATCGGCGCTGCGGCGCACTTCCACGGCTGCGTTGCCCAGTTGCAGGCCTTTGGAGCCCAGCGCGGCCGTCAGGCGCCGCACGTAGTTGCGGCTGCCGCCTCGCACCGTGCGCCAAGCGGGGCGCGCGCCGAGGTTCAAGAGATGGTGGTTCTCGCAAAAGCGCACGAAGGCCTCTACGGGGTAGTCGCCCACGCGTTGCGCGGCGGTGGACCAGATGGCCGCGGCCATGGGGTAGAGGTGATCTTCGCGGAAGGCCCGGCTGTACCCGTGGCGGTCCAGGAAGGCGTCGAGCGATAGCAGCCCCTGCTGCGGCGCCAGGCGCGGCGCCTGCCGGTAAAAGCGCACCAGATCGGCCAGCATGCGCCAAAAGCGCGGGCTCGCCAGGTTGCGGCGCTGGGCGAACAGCCCCTGCAGGCCGGTGCCGCTGTATTCCAGCGCGCCGCGGTCCAGGCTGACCGCGAACGACATGTCGGTCGCCACGGTGTCCACGTCCAGGTGCTTGAACAGCGCCGTCAGGTTCGGGTAGGCCGATTCGTTATAGACGATGAAACCGGTGTCGATGGGGACGGGGCTGCCGTCGGGACCGGGCACGTCCACCGTGTGGCTGTGTCCGCCCGGGCGGCCGTCGGCCTCGAACAGGGTGACTCGGTGGCGGCGCGACAGCAGCCAGGCAGCCGAAAGGCCCGAGATGCCGCTGCCGATGACGGCCACATCAAGCGCTTCCGTGGGGGGGGGATGGCCGGAGGGCTGGGGTGTGGAGAGATGCGGTGCCGGATGCGGCATGGCTGTTGTACGTAGGCTGCGCCGTTTTGGA
>JBHIWE010000089.1:0-15146 GCA_041987645.1 Acidovorax sp.
GAAAAGCGCGTGGTGTGGCGGCGCATCACGCAGGAAGGCACGGCCTGGCGCTTCACCCGCTATGCCGAGCGGGCCGCCGAGCGGCGCTGACGCCCGCTTCACAAGCGCACGCCACGACGACGACGGTCATGCTGCGGCTCACCCAGGCTCCGAACGCCGCCATCGCCATGCTGTGGAGCGATCTGCTGTGCGAGGCCGGCATGCCCGCGTCGGTGCAGCGCCTGTACCTGAACGCGGCGGCCGGCCACCTGCCGCCCAGCGAATGCCTGCCCGAGATCTGGCTGGAGCACGAAGAGCATGCCGAGCGCGCCCGCCTGCTGCTGGCCGAGCTGCAGAACCTCCCGCAGCGGCGCTGGCGCTGCCCGGCCTGCGGCGAAGAGGTGGAGGGCGGCTTCGAGCAATGCTGGCAGTGCGGGGCGCTGATGCCTGCCTAGCGGGCTGCTCTTGCTTCCGGGTTTGCTTCTATTTCGATAGCTATCTGCGCAGATTTTGTGCGGGCTGGCGGCCGGTTTGACTTGTATCCACCGGCCCGGGCCGGATCACTTCCAGCGCACCGGCTCCACCTGCACGCTGCCCAGGTTGCTGCTGAGCGTGAGGCCGTTTTCCTGCACCGTCGCCTGCAGCTGCATGCTGCGTTCGGCCAGGCTGGCCAGCTCCTGCGATGCCTCGGTCGGAATGCGCCAGACCTGCAGCTTGTCCTGCCGCGTGAGCTTGGTCTGGATGCCCTTCCACCAGATCTCGGCAGCATGGTTGAAGCAATAGACCAGCACCGCGTCGGCCTTGGACGAGGCCTTGGCCAGCGGCTTGTCTTCCGGCTGGCCGACCTCGATCCACAGGCGCTTGCGGCCGGTGAAGTCGGTGATGGAGACGTCCGGATCGTCCGGGTCCGACAGGCCCGCGCCGAAGGCCAGCGTGCCGTCGCCCTGGCACACGGCCTGCAGCTGCCAGGCGTTGAGCGCCAGCGCGGCCAGCCGCACCATCATGCGTTCGTCGGTCTCGCTGGGGTGGCGCGCCAGGGTCAGGGCATGGTCGGCGTAGTAGCCGTGGTCGATGTCGGCGATGGCGAGGTTCGCCTTGAAGATGGTGGACTTGATGGCCATGTGTGGCGCTCACTTGCTCATAAAACAATAGCTGCCAGCGCTTGATCCACAAGCACTGGCAGCTATTTGGGGGCTGAAGAATGGGGCTTAGACGCGGCGGGCGAGTTCGGCGGCCTTGCCGATGTAGCTGCCCGGCGTCATGGCCAGCAGGCGGTCCTTGTCGGCCTGGGGGATATCCAGGCCGGCGATCAGCGCGTGCAGCGCCTCGGCCGTCACGGTCTTGCCGCGGGTGACTTCCTTGAGCTTCTCGTAGGCGCCCTGCACGCCGTAGCGGCGCATGACGGTCTGGATGGGCTCGGCCAGCACTTCCCAGCTGGAGTCCAGGTCGGCGGCCAGGGCTTCCTCGTTCAGCTCCAGCTTGTTCAGGCCGGTCATCAGCGATGTGTACGCCAGGGCGGCATAGCCCATGGCCACGCCGATGTTGCGCAGCACAGTGCTGTCGGTGAGGTCGCGCTGCCAGCGGCTGATCGGCAGCTTCTCGGAGAGGTGGCGCAGCAGCGCGTTGGCCAGGCCCAGGTTGCCTTCGGCGTTCTCGAAGTCGATCGGGTTGACCTTGTGCGGCATGGTGGACGAGCCGATCTCGCCGGCCTTCAGCCGCTGCTTGAAGTAGCCCAGTGACACATAGCCCCAGATGTCGCGCGAGAGATCGACCAGGATGGTGTTGGCGCGGGCGATGGCGTCGAACAGCTCGGCCATGTAGTCGTGCGGCTCGATCTGGATGGAGTAGGGCTGGAAGGTGAGGCCCAGGCCCAGCGGCTCGGGCGTCTCGACGACCTTCTTGCTGAAGGCCTCCCAGTCGAATTCGGGCCAGGCCGAGAGGTGGGCGTTGTAGTTGCCCACGGCGCCGTTCATCTTGCCCAGCATCTTCACGCCGGCGATGCGCTCGCAGGCGCCCTGCAGGCGCACGACGACGTTGGCCAGTTCCTTGCCCACGGTGGTGGGGCTGGCGGTCTGGCCGTGGGTGCGGCTCAGCATGGGCACGTCGGCGTAGGCGTGGGCCATTTGGCGCAGCTTCAGGACGATGCGGTCCAGACCCGGCAGGATGACCTGGTCGCGGCCCGAGCGCAGCTGCAGCGCGTGGCTGGTGTTGTTGATGTCTTCGCTGGTGCAGGCGAAGTGCACGAACTCGGCGGCGCGCTGCAGTTCGGGCCGGGCCTCGAACTTGGACTTGATCCAGTACTCGACCGCCTTCACGTCGTGGTTGGTGGTCTTCTCGATGTCCTTGATGGCCTGCGAATCGGCCTCGGAAAAGTTCTTCACCAGGCTCAGCAGGTAGGCGCGTGCGCCGGTGGTCAGGGGCTTGAACTGCTCGAAGCCGGCGTCCGACAGCGCGATGAACCACGCCACCTCCACCTGCACGCGGCGGTGCATGTAGCCGTGCTCGCTCATGATGGGGCGCAGCAGGCTGAGTTTGGCGGCGTAGCGGCCGTCGAGCGGCGAAAGGGCGGTGATCGTGGAGAGGCTCATGGCGCGTGATTGTAGGCGGCTGCCGACAGGGCCTGGGGGCCGTGCGCGCTCGGCAGGCGGAGCCCCTAGAATCGGCGGCCCCTTCATTTGCCTCGCCCGGTCTTGCCATGAAACTCATCGGTACCCATTCCAGCCCCTATGTGCGCAAGGTGCGCGTGGTGATGGCCGAAAAGAAGCTCGATTACCGTTTCGTGGAAGAGAACGTCTGGGCCCCCGGCACCACCATCGGCGAGGCCAACCCCCTGGGCAAGGTGCCCTGCCTGGTGATGGATGGCGGCGAGGCCGTGTTCGATTCGCGGGTGATCGTGGAATACCTGGATACGCTGTCGCCCGTGGGCCGGCTCATTCCCACCCAGGGCCGCGAGCGCGCCGAGGTCAAGACCTGGGAGGCGCTGGCCGACGGCGTGATGGACGCGGCCATCCTGGCGCGGCTCGAATCCGTCTGGAGCGGCCGTGCCGAGGGCGAGCGCAGCGCCGCCTGGATCGACTACCAGCTGGACAAGGTCCGCGCCGGCCTGCAGTCCATGGCGCAAGGCCTGGGCGACAAGCCTTTCTGCAGCGGCATCCACCTGAGTCTTTCGGACGTCGCCGTGGGCTGCGCGCTGGACTGGCTCACGTTCCGCTTCCCCGACCGCATCGACTGGCGCGCCAGCCACCCCAACCTGGCTCGCCTGATGGACAAGCTGGCCCAGCGCCCCAGCTTCGCCGACACCCGGCCGCGCTGACCGGTCCCTCTCTCCCTTCCCGCCTGGCGGACCCCACAAAGCACAACGCGCCACCTGCGAGGCAGGCGGCGCGTTGTGGCGCGGCATAAAAAAGTTGCGAAGCGTCCCGAAGCGAATGAAGAGAGGGAGGGAGGAGAAGCGCTAGGGGATTTCAGTCAGAGGCGCCAGGGCATGAAAGGCTTCGCAACAGTAAACGGTGGCAATCGGTCTCGTGGGTGGCGTGGCGAATCGTTGTCAGGCAATGGGGTGAGTCGCTTTTTCGCGACCCTATGGCTCATAGAGTGGGGCGATTTCCCGAAAGTTCCAGATTTTTTGACGAAAAACAAATTGTTGTAAAGCTCCCGTCAGCCTCCCGTGTTGGGCCTGCTGACGGTGCGCTCCTTCAGGGCCGCGCCGCCAGCTGCTGCTCGATCAGCTCGACCACCTTGGGGCTCTGCGGATCGACTGTGCTGCCGAAGCTGCCCACGACCTTGCCGTTGCGGCCGATCAGATACTTGTGGAAGTTCCAGCGCGGGGCCTGGCCGCCCTGTTCGGCGAGCTGGCGGTAGAAGGGCGACGCGTCGGCTCCGCGCACGGCGCTCTTGGAGAACATCGGAAACTTCACGCCATAGGTGTTTTCGCAGAATTGGGCAATCTGTGCATTGCTGTCGCGCTCCTGCGCGAAGTCGTTGGACGGGAAGCCCAGCACGACCAGGCCGCGGTCGCGGTACTTGGCGTAGAGCGCCTCCAGCCCCTTGTATTGCCCGGTGAAGCCGCAGTAGCTGGCGGTGTTGACCACCAGCAGCACCTTGCCGGCGTATTGGCAGAGGGACTGGGGCGCCTCGTCCTGCAGGCGGTCGAAGCGGTGGTTCAGCAGCGCGGGGCAGGCCGTGGCTGGAGCGGCGGACGGGCCCGCGCCGCTGGCGGCAGCGCCCGGGGCATCGGCAGCGAAGGCGGTGGGCGCCAGCAGCAGGGCGGCAAGCAGGGGCAGGCAGGAGCGGGACATGGGCAGGTTCCTCAAGGAGCGCGCGCGGCGGCGGGAGCCGGGTGCGCGGGGCTGCTGGGTGACGCAAAAGGGCTCTACGCATCCCGCAGCGGTTTGGATCACCCGCCGTGTTGCGGCGGGCCAGCGCGCATGCTCGCCTGCCGGCGCTCTGCCTGCAAGTGCGACGGCGGCGTGCCCCCCCGGCGAGGGCGGTGTCAGCCGCGTTCGGCCAGGGTCAGCAGGCGCTCCAGCGGGATCTGCACGCGCAAGTCCCGCTGAGCGATGGGAGCGGCGATCTTCCAGGCGGACTGGGCGGTGTCGCGGGGGATCGGCTCGCCCGTGGGCATGCCGCTGCGGTTGAGCACCACCGCCACGCGCGGCGTGGTGGCGCTGGCGCCGCGGCGCAGCACCACGGCCACTTCCTGCGAGGCCAGTCGCACGTAGGCGCCCGGCGGGAAGATGCCCAAGGTCTTGACCAGCGCCGCGCCGGCCTCGTCCACGCGCTGCTCCTCGTCGCGATAGACGCCCTGCATGGCGAGCGTCACCGCCAGCGGCTGGCGGCTGGCGCGCGGCGCGATGCGGGCGCCGAACACGTCGGCACGCTGGATGAGGCGGGCCATCTGCTGCGCCTCGCCCAGCGCGTCCAGCGGCCCGGCCAGGCGGTGGTGGTGCTGCGCCACGGCCTCAAGCCAGAGCGGGTCGGTCACGCCCAGGCTGCGCAGCTGCGCGCAGGAGCGCTCGCTGTGGGTTTCGATGGCGTGGATCTGCTCGGACGTGAGCGGCTGCGTCTGCAGCGCTAGCTGGTCCTGCAGCGCGGTCATGGCGACGTTCATCGAAAGCGCCGCGCAGCCCACGGTGCGCACGCGCGCCTCGGGCCAGGCCAGCGTTTCGCGCGCGACCAGCATGGCGATGCACGAGACCAGCAGGGCATGGGTGGCGCTGTAGGTGCGCGTTTCCTGCGACGACATGTGCAGCAGCGCCAGGAGGCTGGCGTTGGGCGAATGCAGCACCTGGCGCTCCAGCTCGTCGTGCAGCACGTAGAAGCGGTCCAGGAAATCGGTCTGCGAGGGCGTGCGCAGCAGCTTGGCGGCGCGCTGCTCCAGCTCGTCCCACTGCACGGGGCCGGGCGCTGCCACGGTACGTGCCCGCTGGCCGGTGCTTTCCATCTTCACGGCGGCGATCTGGCCCAGCGAGTTGGCGGTCAGCAGCATGCGCTGCAGCTGGGCCAGATAGGCGCGGTAGCTTTCGCCCGACTCCTCGGTGTCCACGCATAGCTGCAGCCCCCGGCTGAGCATGGCTTCCAGGTCGTCCCGGCTGCGCACCACGAAGCCTTTGTGCGCCAGCAGCGCGCCTGCTTCGTCGCGCAGGTTGAACGGCAGGGGCTGGCCGAGCGGAATGGTGTTGATGTTCAGCGGAGTGAGTTGCATGGCGGGACTGCGGGGGCAGGCTGGGGATTATCCTGGTCCCCGGCCGCGGCAATGGGCGGCAAACCCGCAGGCTGCCCGGGCTGTTCCGGCGATGGCCGGCCGGCGCCGGCGACGGGGCGAGCGCTCAATAGCTACAAAATTAATAGCGTGTTGCGAAGGTGGTGTAAGGGTTTCAGGCATCCATGCGTGTATCAAGGGCGGTTGTCGTGGCCTGCCGGTGCGTAAGCCGGGGGCTTGCGGCGCAGTACCACGCGCCCGAACCATTGCGAGAAATCGTCCACATAGGTGAACACGGCCGGCACCACCAGCAGGCTGAGCACGGTGGAGGTGATGAGCCCGCCGATCACTGCCACCGCCATGGGCGAGCGGAAACTCATGTCTGCACTGCCCAGCGCCAGGGCGATGGGCATCATGCCGGCGCCCATGGCCAGGGTGGTCATGATGATGGGGCGGGCGCGCTTGTGGCAGGCGTCGAGCAGCGCTTCCAGCCGGCCCTTGCCCTCGCGGCGCGCGACGATCGCGTACTCCACCAGCAGGATGGAGTTCTTGGTGGCGATGCCCATCAGCATGATCAGCCCGATGAGCGAGGGCATCGAGAAGCTCTTGCCCGCGATCAGGAGGCCCACGAAGGCGCCGCCCAGCGACAGCGGCAGCGCCATCAGGATGGTGACCGGCTGCAGGAAGTCCTTGAACAGCAGCACCAGCACGATGTAGATGCAGACCACGCCGGTCAGCATGGCCAGGCCGAAGCTCGCAAACAGCTCGCCCATCATCTCGGCATCGCCCACGTTGATCAGGCGCACGCTGGCCGGCAGGGCCCGCACGGCAGGCAGCGCCTGGATGGCCTGGGCCACCTCGCCCAGGCCGGCGTCGCCCAGCTCGATCTCGAAGTTGACGTTGCGCGAGCGGTCGTAACGGCTGATGACGGCCGGTCCGCCGGCCAGCTCCAGCGTGGCGACCTCGCCCAGGCGCACCGGTCCGCGCGTCCCGGGCACGGCCAGCCGTTCCAGCACCGAGAGATCGCGCCGGGCGGAGTCGTCCAGCCGCACGACGATGGGCACCTGCCGCTGCGCGAGGTTGAGCTTGGGCAGGTACTGGTCGTAGTCGCCCACCGTGGCCACGCGCAGCGTCTCGGCGATGGCGCTGCTGGTCACGCCCAGGTCGGCGGCGCGGGCGAAGTCCGGGCGCACGGCGATCTCGGGGCGCACCAGGCTGGCGGTGGAACTGACACCGCCCACGCCGGGGATGGTGCGCAGCTCGGTGCCCACGGCGCGCGACGCGGCGGCCAGCGCCTGCGGGTCGTCGCTCGCCAGCGCCAGCACGTACTTATCGTTCGATCCGGCCAGACCGATCTTCACGCGCACGCCGGGCAGGTCGGCCAGGGCGGCGCGCAGCTCGCGTTCGATGGCCTGCTTGCGCGGGCGCTCGCCGCGCGGCGCCAGCCGCAGCGTCAGGGTGGCCTTGCGCGGGTCGCCCGCGCCGCTGCCACCCGCGAACGGGTCGGCCCCGGTGGAGCCGCCGCCGATGGCGGTGTAGATGCTCTCGATGTGGCCCACGCGTCGCACCCGCTCCGTGGCCTGGGCCACGGCGGCCTCGGTGTCGGCCAGTCGGCTGCCGGGCGGCAGCTCCAGGCTGACCTGGGTCTGCGCGTTGTCGTCGGGCGGAATGAAGCCCGAAGCCAGCAGCGGGATCAGCGCCAGCGAGGCGGCGAAGAACACCAGCGCCCCGGCCACGGTGGCGATGCGGTGCCTGAGGCACCAGGCCGATGCGCGCATGTAGGCGGCCAGCCAGCGCGGCTCCTTCTCCTCGCCCGCCAGGGGCTTGAGCAGATAGGCGGCCATCATGGGCGTGAGCAGCCGCGCCACCACCAGCGAGGCGAACACCGCCAGCGCCGCCGTCCAGCCGAACTGCTTGAAGAAGCGCCCGGCGATGCCGCTCATGAACGCCGTGGGCAGGAACACCGCGATCAGCGTGAAGGTGGTGGCGATCACGGCCAGGCCGATCTCGTCGGCCGCCTCCATCGCTGCCTGATAGGGGCTCTTGCCCATGCGCAGGTGGCGCACGATGTTCTCCACCTCCACGATGGCGTCGTCCACCAGGATGCCCACCACCAGCGACAGCGCCAGCAGCGTGATGATGTTGATGGAAAAGCCCAGCATCTGCATGCCGATGAAGGCCGGAATCACCGACAGCGGCAGCGCCACGGCCGAGACGATGGTGGCGCGCCAGTTGCGCAGGAAGAGCCACACCACCACCACGGCCAGGATGGCGCCTTCGTACAGCAGGCGCATGGAACTGTCGTATTCGTCCTGCGCGATGGTGACGAAGTCCGCCGTGCGCGTGAGGTGCAGGTCCGGGTGTTCGGCCAGCAGCGCGTCGAGCGCGCCCTGCACGCCCGCGCCCACCTCCACCTCGCTTGCGCCGCGGCTGCGCGAGACCTCGAAGCCGATCACCGGCTTGCCGTCCAGCAGCGCCGCGCTGCGTGGCTCGGCCACCGTGTCGCTCACCGCGGCGACCTGGTCCAGCCGCACGCTGCGGCCGTCGGAAAGCGGAATTTGCAGCGCGCCGATCTGCTGGGCCGTCTGCACGGTGGCGATGGTGCGCAGCGGCTGCTCGGCATCCCCCAGGTCGGCGCGGCCGCCCGCGCTTTCCTGCTGCACGGCGCGCAGCTGGCGCGAGACGGTGGCCGCCGTCACGCCCAGCGCCTGCAGCTTGAGCGGGTCCAGCGCCACGCGCACCTCGCGGCTCACGCCGCCCACGCGGTTGACCGCGCCCACGCCGCGCACGGCCAGCAGCCGGCGCGCGAGCGTGTCGTCCACGAACCACGAGAGCGATTCGGCATCCATGCGGTCGGACGCGATGGCGAAGGCCAGGATGGGCTGCGACGACAGCTCCAGCTTGGTGATGACCGGGTCGCGCAGGTCGGCCGGCAGGTCGGCGCGCACGCGGCTGACGGCCGAGCGCACGTCGTCCACCGCTTCCTGCACCGGCTTTTCCAGCTGGTATTCGGCGGCGATGCTGGCGCTGCCGTCGGTCAGCGTGGTGGTGATGTGCTTCAAGCCCTGCGTGGTGGCGATGGCGTTCTCGATCTTGCGCGCCACGTCGGATTCGAGCTGCCCGGGCGCGGCGCCCGGCAGCGCGGCGCTGACCACCACCACCGGCAGATCCATGTCGGGGAAGTTCTGCACCTTCATGGAGTGGAAGGAAAGCAGCCCGGCCAGCGTGAGCAGCACGAAGAGCATCGCGGCCGGAATGGGGTTGCGGATGGACCAGGCGGAGAGATTCATGGGCAGGGCCCCCGGAAGATGGCGGATGGAGCGCGGCAGGGCATGGCGGTTTGCTCCTTATTTGCTAGCGGGCTGTGAAGGGGCCGTGGGCGCCGCAGGCTGTTTGGGTGTGGAAGACGCGGCCTCCACGCGCACCCGGTCGCCATCGTTGAGGAAGGCGCCGCCGCGCTCGACCAGCACGCTGTCGGCTGCCAGGCCCGAGGTGATCTCCACCCGGTCGCCCACGCGCTGGCCGGTCTGCACGCGGCGCAGCGCCACGCGGTCCTCGGCCGGCAGATCGAACACATAGCTGAAGCCGTCGCGCACCACCACGGCCGATTGCGGCACGGTGAGCGCCTCGCGCGCGCCCAGCAGAAAGGCGCCGCGGGCGAACATGCCCGGGAAGAAGGCGCCTGCGCTGCCTTGCGGCGCGCCCTCCGCCCTGGCGCGGCCTGGCCTGGCGTCGGCGTCTTCGCGGCCCGGCAGGTCCACATAGACCAGGCCGTTGCGCGTCTGCGGGTCCACCGTGGGCGCCACCATGCGCACCGTGCCGCGCACCTGCACGCCGCTGGCGGAGGTGACCAGGGCCGTCTGGCCGGGGCGGATGCGCGGCAGGTCGGCCGACGTCACCTCGGCGCGCCACTCCAGCCGGCCGCGCCGCACCAGGCGGAACAGCTCGGCGCCGCCGTTGACCACCGCGCCCACCGTGGCGGTGCGCGACGAGATCACGCCGGCATCGGGCGCCAGCACCTGCGTGTGGCGCAGCCGCAGCTGCTGGACCTGCAGCGCGGCCTGGGCCGCCTCCACGCGCGCCTTTGCCGTGGCGCTGGCCGTGGCGTACTGCTGGATCTGCTGGCGGCTCAAGGCGCCCGATTCGGTCAGCGTGCGGGCGCGTTCGGCATTGGCGGTGGCCTCGGCCGCGCTGGCCTGCGCCTCCATCAGGCTGGCGCGGGCCTGGGCCACGTCGGCCTGCACCGTCTCGGGCGCGAGCACGGCCAGCACCTGGCCCTTGGCGACCACGTCGCCCACGTTCACGCGCACCTCGGCCAGCCGCAGGCCGCTGCTTTCGGCGCCCACGATGGCCTCCTGCCAGGCGGCGACGCTGCCGCTGGCCTCCAGCCGCAGGTCCACGGCCGACGTGACCGGGCGGATCGGCGTCACCACCAGGGCCGGGCGCGGCGCTGCGGTCTTGGCGGCCGGGGCCTGCTGGCCGGGTGCCGGGCGTGCGGCCAGCCAGGCCCCGCCGGCGCCCAGCAGGGCACCCAGGGCCAGGGCGACGAGGGAAAGCGTGAGAGTCTTGCGCTGCATGGGATGTGTTCCGTTCGTGCGGGCCATGCGGCCCGGAAAGAGGCGGTCGGTGGGGCGGGGCCGGGGCGGCGTGCGGCTCAGGCGCCGGGGGCCGGCGGGGTGGCCGTGGTGGTTGGGGGCGATGGGGTGGCAGGCGACGGGGTGGCGGTGGTCAGGCTGCGGTCCCAGCCGCCGCCGGCGGCGCGGTAGAGCGCCACCCAGGCGGCCATGCGCTCCTGCTGCAGCCCGACCAGCGCCGTTTCGGAGGCCAGCGCCGTGCGGCGCGCGTCTTCCAGCTCCACCAGGCTGGCCAGGCCCGCGCGCCAGCGCGCCTGCGTTCCCTCGAACGACTGGCGGTAGCCGGCGGCGGCGCGCTGCGCATCGGCGCTGCGGCGGGCGGTGCTGTCCAGCCGCACCAGGGCCTGCTCGACCTCGCTCACCGCCTTGCGCACGGTGGCGCGGTAGGCCGCCACGGCCTGCTCGTATTGCGCGCTGGCCGCATCCACCTGCGCGGCGCGGCGGCCGCCGTCCAGCAGGGGCAGCGACAGCGCCAGCGGGCCGATGGACCAGGTGTTGCTCGTCACCTCGTTGCCGCCCATGCGCACCATGCCACGCCCGATGGAGCCGGTGAGCGACAGGCGCGGATAGCGCTGCGCGCGGGCGTTGCCCACCTCGGCGCTGGCAGCGGCCACCTCGCGCTCGGCCGCATACACGTCGGGCCGCTGGGCGATGGTCTGCGCGGGCAGCGCGGGGATGTCGAAGAGCGCGTCCGGCGCCTCGGGCGCGGGCGTGGCGGCCAGGCGCTGGCGCAGCGCGGGCTCGTCCCAGCCGGTCAGCGCCACCAGCGTCTTCACGCCGATCTCGCACTGCATGCGCTGCTGCGCGGCGCGCACCTGGGCGTCGGCGAAGCTGGCGCTCTCCAGCGCCGCCGTGGCCGGGGCCGTGAAGCCCGCGCGCTCGCTCTCGCCGGTCAGCCGCGCCGTCTCGCCGCGCGAGCGGGCATCCGATTCGGCCACCGCCAGTTGGCGCGTGCAGTGGCGCCAGTCGCTGAGCTGCTGCGCCACCTCGGCCGCGACGGACACCCGCGCCTCGTGCCACTGCGCGCCGGCCGCGGCCAGGCGCTGGGCGGCGGCATCGCTGGCGGCGGCATTGCCGCCGAAGAGGTCGATCTCCCAGCTGGACTGCAGCGCGCCCTGGGCGGTGGTGGCCAGGCCGTTCACCGACTGGTTGAAGCCCCGGCTGGCGCTGCCCTGCGCGTCCAACGAAGGCAGCAGCGCCGCGCGCGAGGCGGTCTGCGTGGCCCGCGCCTGGGCGATGCGCGCGCCGGCCTGGGCCACGGTGGGGCTCACGCCCTGCGCGGCGCGGATCAGCTCGGGCAGCAGCGGGTCGCCGGGTTGTTCCCACCAGCGTGCCAGGTCGGCCACCTGGCCGTGGTGCGGCAGCGGGGCCTGCCAGGCGGCAGGGGTTGGGGCGGCCACCTGCGCGGGCGGGCGCTGCACGGCGCAGGCCGTGAGCAGCAGCGCCAGGGGCAGGGCGGCGGCCATCGCCGCGAGCCGCGCAGGGCGGGTTTCGGCGGCTGCGGAGGGAGCGGGCGGGCGGGAGGGGGGCAGAGTGGGCGTCATGGCTGGTGCGGCATGGGGGGCGGCGCCAGGCCGCGCAGCGCGGCTTCGGCGGCCACCAGGGCGAGGGCGTAGGCGGTCAGGCGGTGCACCCAGGCCTGCAAGGCGTCGGGCGCGTCCAGCAACTGCGGGCGCAGGGCGATCAGCACATCCTGCTGGCACCAGACCTGCATCGCCAGGCCCGAGATGCTGAAGGCCAGCCGCTCCAGCCCATCGTCGGACGCTGCCAGATTCAGGTGTCGGGCCAGCAGCCGAACCAGGGCCTCGTGCGGCACGCGCACGCTGGCTTGCATCTCGCGCTCCCACTGGCTGGTGGGCTCCAGCATCTCGCGGATATGCAGGCGCATGAACTGCCGCGCCCGCTCCCCGTGCTGCAGGGGCTCCAGCATGCCGCCGAAGTAGCAGGCCATCGCCTCGCGCAGGCTGAGGCGTTCGCTCGAAAACGCATCCACCAACGGCTGCATGTCGCCGAAGGATTCGCTGAACAGCGCCGCATACAGCGTGGCCTTGTCGCCGAAGTAATAGCTCACCGCCGCCACGTTGGCCTGCGCGGCCTGGGCGATGGCGCGGATCGAGGTCTTGGCGTAGCCGTGCTCGGCGAAGAGCTGCAGCGCCGCTTGCAGCAGGCGCTCGCGGGCGGGCGGCGTATCGGCGGCGACCGATGGGGCAGCCGGGGCGGAGGCGGCGGGTGACATGGCGTGGATTAGAGCATGCAAATCAAACGTTTGTTTGATTTGCTGCAAACCCTCGGAAAAACGGGGAGCGCCCGCCCGACGCGGCGGTCGGACGGACTCGCTTCACCGGCTGTTCGCTATGTTTTCGATAGCTAAAAGCGAAGGCAGATCAGGGGCTGGGTGGCATCTCCCCCGCCCCGCCATGACAAAGGCCGCCCGGAGGCGGCCTCGCTGCAATCCCGCCCACCGGGCGGTCGCGGCGCTGCTGAACCAGCGCCACCAGGGCGTTCAACACGGCGATCATGTTCAAAGAACGCCGGTGGAAGGCCTGCCACCGGGGCTGCACGCTGCCTCGGCCGGCGGTTTACGTCAGGCGGCTACGGGTTTCTCTGCCGCCACTGCCGCTGTCGGTGCGGCGGTGCGGCCTTGCTGCAGTTCGCGGTCCCGGGCGGCTTCCAGTTCGCGCACCAGGGGCAGCACCTTCTCGCCGAAGTACTCGACCTCTTCGATGAAGTGCAGGAAGCCGGCGAGGATCAGGTCCACGCCCACCGCCTTGAGCGCCACGATGCGTTCGGCCACCTGGCGCGGCGTGCCGATCAGGTTGGTGCGGAAGCCGTCGTTGTATTGCACCAGGTCTTCGAAGGTGGATTGGGCCCAGTTGCCCTCCCCCTCGGGCGACGCGCGGCCGGCCTGCCTGGCCGCGTCGCCGAAGGCATGCACGGCTTCGACGTGCGCGTGGTCGATGATGTCCTTGAGCACGGCGCGGGCCTCTTCCTCGGTATCGCGGGCGATGACGAAGGCGTTGATGCCGATGCGCACGTAGTGGCCGGTTTCGGCCGCCTTGGCGCGGAGGTCGTCGATCTGCTGCTTCACGCCCTCGGGCGTGTTCCCGTTGGTGAAGTACCAGTCCGAAACCCGCGAGGCCATGTCGCGCGCGGCGCGCGAGCTGCCGCCCTGGAAGATCTCGGGGTGGGGCCGCTGCACGGGCTTGGGGCTGAGCGTGTAGCGGTTGAAGCGGTAGAAGTCGCCCTTGAAGGTGAATTCGTCCTGCGTCCAGATGCCCTTGAGCGCGCGGATGAACTCTTCCGAGCGGCGGTAGCGCTTGTCGTGCTCCAGCCAGGGTTCGCCGATGGCCTGGAATTCGCCCTTGAACCAGCCGCTCACCACGTTGATGCCGATGCGGCCCTGCGAGATGTGGTCGATGGTGGCGATCTGCTTGGCCACCACGGCGGGGCTCCAGGGGCCGGGCAGGATGGCGGCCAGCACCTTGAGCCGGGTGGTGGCGTGCAGCAGGGCCTGGCTGAACGACACCGATTCGTGCTGGTGCTCGGCGCCGTAGCCGGCCGTGAAACGGATCTGGCTCAGGGCGTAGTCGAAGCCCGCCCGCTCGGCCGCCTGCGCCAGGCGCTGGTTGTATTCCAGGCTCCAGTCGGTGCGCTGGGCGATGGTGCTGACCACCAGGCCGCCGCTGACGTTGGGCACCCAGTAGGCGAACTTCAGGGGGTTGGACGAAGAGGTTTCGTGCGAGTCGTGGCTCATGGACAGGCTCCTGGGTGTTGATGCCGATGCGTGTCGTGATTCGGGTGGTGGTCAGGGACGGCGCGATGGGCTCAGGCGGCTTGCGCCAGCCGCAGCGCGGGGGCTGCATGGGCGGCGGCGTGGGGCAGCCCCACCAGCGGCGCTGCGCGCTGCGCGGTCAGCGCAATGCGCGCCTTCAGCGCCTCGCTGCCGATGGCGTAGCCCGCGAAGTCCTGCTCCGACGCATACACGCCCAGCGGCAGCGTGCGTGCCTGGAAGAAGCTGAAGAGCGGGCGCAGCTGGTGGTCGATCACCAGCGCATGGCGGTCGCTGCCGCCGGTGGCGGCCAGCAGCACGGGCACGTCGATCAGTGCCTCGTGGTGCACGAAGTCGAACAGGTGCTTGAAGAGGCCCGTGTAGGAGCCGCGATAGACCGGGCTGGCCACGATCAGCAGGTCGGCCGATTCGATGGCGGCGAGATCCGCCTCCACGCCGGCGGGCAGCTGGCTGCGGTAGAGCGCGCCGCCGATCTGCGGTGCGAGCGGACCCAGCTCGATGGTGCGCGCCTCGATGGGCAGCACGTCGCTGATGGCGGCGATCAGCTCCTCGACCAGCACCAGCGTGCGCGAGGGGCGTTGCACGTTGCCGGAGACGGCCACTACCTTGTATTTGCGGGTCATGGGAAATGCACCTTCCTTGAATGCGGTGGGAGACCCCGGCACGACCGCCGTGCCGGGGGCTTGAGGTGCATTGAAGCCCGTTTGCCGCGCCAGCGCAGCAAAGGATTCGGCGCATGCTTATGCGGAAAATTCGCAGGTGCGCCGCAGCCGCTGCGCGGGCCGCGCGCAGCCGCACGCCGCGCCCCACGTGGGCGGGGCGGCGGATTGCTATGGTTTGTGTAGCTGGCAGCCCTTGCAGGTGAAGGGCCGCGCGGCGATCCGGCTTGATGCCCGGCGCGGGGGCAGGCCCGTATCAGGCCCGGATCAGGCTGGCGTGAACACCGCCCGCCAGAGCGCGAGGATGGTGTCCCGCTCGGCGGCGAGCGTGGCTGGGTCCACGCGGGTGGGCTGTTCGTTCAGGCGGGCGCGGTGCTGCACCT
>JBHIWE010000090.1:0-15085 GCA_041987645.1 Acidovorax sp.
CCAACGCCGCAAAACCTCGCTCAGATTCTGCGGTGCAGGGTTGTGACGAGCGCGGCCGGGCGGGCCGCTGGCGCGGGCCTTCCGCCACCCGTCAGAGCCATGCTTCCTGCTCTGCCTTGCGGCCGATCCGATCCATCGCATCGCGCAGTTGGGCCATGGGCTCGGGCAGGTCGTTGCGCGCCGCCAGGCGTGCCAGCGCTGTGCGATCGAACGCGTTGTGCGGCAACGTGGGGCCGTGCTGCCAGAGCGCCGCCTCCATCTTGTAAGGTGCCCAATCCAGCCCCCGTGCCGTCCACAAGGCCGCAGCCGTCATGGCGATATCAATGCCGGCGGGGTCGGGATCGCAACTGATGTGCGCGGGCGCAGGTGCATGCGCCAGTAACGAGCTCAGTGCGTTGAGCCACTCCTCGGGAGGTCTTCCCGGCAGCCAGACCACGCAGGTGCCTGGCGCCGCCTGCATGGCCTGCCGTTCGAAGCTGGTGCGGTTTTCGATGAGCCAGTAGCGCTCTGGCGCGCGAACGATCTGGGCGTCGCCTGCCAGTGTGCTCAGGGGCAGGCCGCAAAAGCCGGTGGCGTTCACATCCACGCGCCCCCTGGCGGTCTGCAGGGAAAGGCTGCCGCCGAGCCACAGGATGAACGCGAGCTTTTCGATCCCCAGGGCAGGCAGAGGCACATGGGTGTCCAGCCACTTCCATTCAACGGGCGTGATGTCCTTCGTGGCATGACGCGCGTACAGCGCGAAGTCCCTGCGTTTGCCGAAGCGCTGCTCGGCATGCCAGGCCGCGAGGGCGTGCAGCAGTTCCGCCCGGGCTTCCAGCTGGCTGGCGCTCCAGGTGCTCTCCAGGCAACTCCCGATGGCTGACTGAAGCCAGGGGCACGCTTGCGCCAAGGTGAGCAGTTGCTGCCGGGTGCCGCTGCGCCTGGCATGGCGCTCTTGCTTCGTGGCAAGGCCGAACGCCTGCTGCAGCGCAGGGAGATCGCGCCACGCCAATCCCTGGATCTGCCACTCGCCTCGCACGCGTCTTTCGCGGGCGACAGCGGCGCCAGCGGCCACCAGCGCTTCCAGCAGCTCCTCGGCGCAGTCCAGCAGGTCCTTGCCGGCGTCTTCCAGCAGGGTCTGCCAGCGCCGCTGCTGCGCCTCTTTGGCCAGCCAGCGCTTGAGCAGGGTTTTCTGCCGGGCGTTGAGCTGCAGGTCCGGGTTCAGCGGGGCATCGCTCTGCCGGGTGCGGTCGCGGCCCTGGGTGTCGATAAGGAGGGTCATGGCATTCCTGGCGGGCAGGCGTGGCGACGCGGCATGGACGGCGCACGCGCGGGATGCGATTTTCCTCAATCCCTACGTGGGCAGTGCCTCCAGCACCGGTACGCCGCGCCGCTGCGCCACCGCGATGGGCGGCGCCCAGCGGCTGCCCTTGGGCTTCTTGCTGGTCACCAGGGTGATCTCGGCGGGCTCGAAGACTTCGAGGTTGTGGGTGATGGGGGTGGTCAGCACGTACTGTGCCTGCGTCGAGCGCAGGAAGTGCCCCACCAGCTGGATGTTGCGCACGTCCAGGTGGGCGAAGGGCTCGTCGATGAAGACGAAGCCGCCCGAGGCGCTTTCCTCGTCCTTGAGCAGCCCCACCAGCAGGATCAGCGACTTGATGACCTGCTGGCCGCCCGAGGCCTCGCCGTCGTTCAGGCCGATGCTGCCCTTGCCGTCGAAGGCGAACTGCACCTTCAGGCCCGCCTGGGCGAGCACGGTGTCGTCGTTCTCCAAGAGGGGCAGCTCGGCCGCCACTTCCACGCCGGCGAGGGCGCCCAGCTCCTGGATGTTCTTGCGGTAGCGGCGCACGGTGCTGCGCAGCACCTCGATGTAGCTCTCGCGCGCGTTCATCACGGCCGTGCCGGCCTGGACGTTCTTGACCTGGTGGTCGGCCAGGCTCGCGGCCTGCTCGCGCACCGTGACGTCCATGCGGCGATGGCGCTCCTCGACGGTGGCGTCCTGCTCCCAGCTGCCGTGCTCCAGCTCCTGCTCCACGGCCTGCAGGCGTAGCCGGGCCTGGGTGTCGTTGACGAAGTCCGCGACCAGCGAGGCGATGGTGGCCGGGGCCACCCAGCGCGCCGGAAAGCGCGCGCGCTGGGCCTGGCTGCGCTCCACCGCGCCGGCCTGGGCGCGGCGGCGGGCCGTCCAGTCCTGCGCCGCGCGTTCGCTCTCGCCGCGGGCGCGCTGCAGCTCCTTTTCGACGCGCTGGTGCTCATCGGTGAAGGCGCGGTGGCGTTCCTGGGCGCGCCCGGCATCGGTATCGAGCCGCTGCCAGCGCTGGGCGGCGGCGATGCGCGCCTGCTTGGCGGCGGGCAGCTCCGCGCGGGCCTGGGCGAATTCGTCGCTGCGGCGCGCCAGCTCTTCGGCGGCGCTGTGGCCTTCGAGGGCGCGGCGGGTGTCGGTGATCTGGCGCTTGACGGCCATGAGCCGGTCCAGCACGGGCGCGAGCTGCGCGTCGATCTGCGCCAGGTCGCGCTCGGCGGCCGAGCGGCGCGCATGCACGGCGGCGGCGCCGAACTGGTGGTCGCGCGGCTCCACCCACATGGAGCGGGCGCCGCGCCCGTCGTGCATGTAGGCCTGCGGCGTGATCCAGCTGCCGCCCAGGCGCTTGCCCTCGCGCGGGTCGGCCACGCAGCGCAGCTGCTGCAGCTGCTGCACCAGCCAGCGCGGCACGGGCGCGGTGAAGCGCACATGGGCCAGCAGTGTGCCGGGCTCGCCGCGCAGCACCTTCTCGCCGGGGCCGACGATGTAGTGCCGGAAGCGCTCGCGTTCGCCGAGGTCGTAGGCCTCGGCAAGGTCGCTGTCCTTGTCGAGCAGCGTCACCCAGCGGTGGCCGCGCAGCACGCCTTCGATGGCGGCACGCCAGGCCTCGTCGGCCACCTCGACCACTTCGGCCACGAACTGGTGGCCGATGCCCTGGGCCGCGAGGCGGCGGCGGAATTGCTGCACCTCCGCGGGCTGCGGCGGCAGCTGCTGGCCTTCCAGCGCCTTGAGGGCCTCGCCGGCGAGCTTGCGGCGCTGCTGCAGCACGCTGCGCTCGTCCTGCGCGGCGGCTTCCTGCTGCTGCAGGTCGGCCAGGTGCGCCTGCAGTTCGTCGGCGTTGCTGCCCTTGTCCACCAGGGCCAGCAGTTCGGCCTCGCGCCGGGCGATCTGCTCCAGCGGCGATTCGTGGCGCGTGGCGGTGTCGAGCTGGGCGCGGGCTTCGTTGCGCTCGGCCTGCAGGCGCTCGGCATCGGCCTGGGCGCGGGCGCCTTCATCCAGCAGGTGCAGCAGGCGCTTGTTCTGGATGGCCTGCTCGGCCAGCGCCGCGCGGTGCTGGCCCTTCTGGCGGCGCAGTTCGCGCGATTGCCGGGCCAGCCCTTCGCGCTCGCCGTGCCAGACCAGCACGGGCAGCACCTCGGTGGCCAGGCGCTCGCGCTCGGCCAGCTTGAGCTGCCAGGTCTTGTAGCTGCTCACGCGGTTGTGCAGCTCGGTCAGCTGGGCGCGGGCATGCTGCAGCTCCTGCTCGGCCTGGGCCATTTCGCGCACCAGCTGCTGCTGGTGCTCTCGGGCCTGGTCGTAGGCGTCCAGCACCTGCTGGTCGCCGAACACGTCGAACACCAGCCGCAGCAGCTCGCGCGGGCTGAATTCGCACAGGCGGTCGGTCTGGCCCTGCTCCAGCGACAGCACGCGGGCGATGGCGGGCGAGAGGCCGGCAGCCGAGAGCACCCGTCCCCAGGCTTCCACGCCCATGAAGCCGAGGTCCTTCTCGGGCGTTGCCTGCAGCTGCTCGATGCTGGCGTCGCCTTCGAGCAGGCAGTAGCGGCGCTGCCAGTCGCCGCCATTGCGGTCGATGCGGCAGGCCAGCGTGACCTGCTCGGTGTAGATCAGGCGCCGCGCGAACGGCCGGCTGGAGGTCTGGCGGCCCTGCGGCCGGTTGTCCACCACGGCGCGCAGCCAGGCGGTCTGCGCGCCGGCATGGCGGGCGTAGGTGCGCCAGTCGCGCGGCGACGAGCAGCGCAGGCCCAGCAGCGTGCGCATGGCGTCCAGCAGCGTGGTCTTGCCCGAGCCGTTGGGGCCGGCGATGGTGATGATGGACGCGTCCAGCGGCAGGGCCACGCGCTGGCAGTAGTCCCAGTGGACGAGTTCGAGGGTCTGCAGGTGAAACAAGGGGCTTTACTCCTGCACTTCGTTTTTAATAGCGGTGTGCCCAGGCGCATCAAGGGCTGTGGCCGGTTCCGCCTCGGTGCTCGCTGCGGCGGCGGCATCGGCGCGCTCGCGCAGCAGCACGTCGGCCAGGGCGCCTTCGAGGATGCGCGAGGCCAGCACGTCGTAGTCCAGCAGCACGTCGAGCAGCGGGCCTTCGGCGATCTCGTCCTGGCGGCGCAGGATGAAGCCGTGGCGCTCCAGCAGCTTGAGGTTGGCGTCCAGGCGCAGCTTCTTGCCCAGCTGCGGGCCGTAGTCCTCCAGCAGGGTCTTGTACGACAGCACGGGGCTGGAGACGCTCGCTGCCGGCAGCGGCTTGGCGCCGGGAAAGAAGTCGCTCTGGCCGGCATCGGCCTCCTGCACACGGCTGGTCTGGCGCTCGCGCTTCGGTAAAACGATGAGCGCCCACAGCACCACCAGCAGCGCCTGCGCGTCGCGCGGCAGCTCCAGGTTGTTGTTGGCGTTGGCGCCGGCTTCGCCCAGCACGGCGTTCTGCGCGGCGGGCAGCAGGCCCAGGCAGACATGGTCGGCGTAGATGCTGTCGAGAAAGCGCAGGCCGGACTGCGCCAGGCGCTGTTCGACCAGGGCGAAGAGTTCGGCATCGACCAGCGCGCGCTTGACGCGCGGGTGGCTGCGCGGCAGCCAGCGGCGGGCCAGCAGTTCGGAGATGAGGAGGGCGGCTTCGTCCATGGAATCGATCGTGTTCGGGGGCGGTCAGTCGTCTTGGCGGGTGGGCGCAGCGGCTTCGGCGGGTGGTGCGGGGTGGGGGGCTGCGTCTGCGGGCACCAGCGTGCCGCGGCTCAGGCGCCGGACCTGGGGGTGGTCCAGCGCGTCGGTGGCCGGCTCCCACTGCACGCGCCAGGGCTGGCGCGCCAGCTCGCCCGTGGCGCCGGGCAGCACGGCGGCCTGCGGGTCGCCCAGCAGGGGCAGCAGTTGGGTCTTGTAGGCCACCTGGGCGTAGCGGGCGTCTTCGCCGCCGGCGGCATGCAGCAGGGCGTCCGCCACGGTGCGCGGGGTGGCGGCAGCAGCATCGTCCCCAGGCAGGTTCCAGCCGGCCAGCAGGGCGCAGAGGTCGGTCAGCTCGTGCGGCAGCGCCACGGCGGCCAGCGAGCCGGCGGGCGCGGCCTGCGGCTGGGGCAGGTCCTCGGGCGCTTCGAGGGTGGGGCGGTCGCGCTCGAATTCGGCCTCCGTGACGTCCAGCAGCTCGTGTGGGGCCAGCGCGGCCAGGAAGGGCGTGGGCGCGGCCAGCGCGCCGCGCAGCAGCCGGTGCGGGTGGGGCGTGGACTGCAGCCAGCGCTTGACGTCGGTGCTGGTCAGGCCCGTGGTGCCCAGCGTGACGCGCTGGCGGTCCACCTGCTGCAGCGCCCGGTTGAACTGGCTGGCCATGGCCAGCAGGCGCGACTGGGCCTGGCCCAGGCCGCGCGCGGCGCGCTCCAGCGCGATGTGGCCATGGGCGTTGGAGATGATGGCGGTGATGGCTTCGGACGCCCGGTCGATCAGCGTGGCCGCGCGGTCGTAGCGCTTGCGCGCCTCGCGCAGGCGGAATTCGGAGCCGCTGGCGATGGCGTCGGCGAATTCGCCGTGCAGCCGCGCCAGCTGCGCGTGCAGCAGCTGCACCTGGCCGGCATCGACATGGCCCAGCTGGTTGGCGCCGACGACCGAGCCCAGTAGCGCGGCCAGCTCGCTGCCTTCGTCATCGCCGTCCAGCGGCGGTGCCTCGCTCGCCAACGGCGAGATCAAGGCGGCCACGCGTTGGGCCAGCGGGGGCAGGGCGTAGGCGCGCTGGGTCTCGTCCCACGCCAGCAGGCCCGCGTCGCGCAGGCGCTTGAGCACGGTCTCCAGCGCCTCGGGGCGCAGGGCGTGGAACAGCTCGTCGATGCGCTCGCGCGGCAGCTGCGCCTCGCCGTGCACGGCCAGCTGCAGGAAGACCCACAGCCGCAGCTGTACCAGCGCGGCCGGGCCGTGGAAGAGGCCGCTGAGCGCGTGCGTCAGCGCCTGCTGCTGGGCGATGCGCCAGAGCAGGGGCGCGTCGGCAGCGGCGTCGGCATCGCGGAAGAAGTCGCTCAGGGCGGCGGCATCGCCGGCCAGCGGCAACGCCGCATCGGGCGGCTGCGCGGCCGCCGGAACGTGGGGGCCCGCGCTCATGCGAAGACCAGCTGTGCCAGCGCGGCGACGGAGGCGGTTTCGGCCCGAAGCACGCGCGCACCCAGGCTGGCGGGCGCGAAGCCGGCGGCGAAGGCCGCGTCTTCTTCCTGCGCGGTCAGCCCGCCTTCGGGGCCGTGCAGTACCCACACCGCGCCGTCGCCGCCCGCCGCATCGCGCAGGGGCCGGCTGCCGGGGCGCAGCGAGAGCACCAGGCGGGTGCCGCTCGCTTCCGTCACGCTGCGCAGGCCTTCGGCCAGCGGCTGGGGCGGGTGGACGGTAGGCACGCGGTTGCGCCCGCACTGCTCGCAGGCGGCCACGGCGATGGCCTGCCAGTGCGCCTGGCGCTTGGCGGCGCGTTCGCCGGCGAGCTTGAGCACGCTGCGCGCGGCGGCCACGGGCTGGATGCTGGCGGCGCCCAGCTCGGTGGCCTTTTCGACCAGCCAGTCCATGCGTTCGTTGGCGGGCATGCCCACGATCAGGTGGACGGCGCGGGCGGCTTCGCGCTCGACGGGGTCGTGTGCGCCGACTTCGACCTCCACATCGGAGCGGCCCATCCGGGTGACGGTGGCGGCATGCTCGCCGCCCCGGCCGTCGAAGAGCGTGATGGCATCGCCCGGCTGCAGCCGCAGCACCTGCACATGGCGCGCGGCCGTGGGCGGCAGTGCCAGCACGGCGCCGGGGGCCAGGGGCAGAGGGCAGTGAAAACGGGGCATTGCTATGAAAAAAGAAGCTGCATGCGCTGGAATATCAAGCGCTGCGGGCTATTGGGTTCATGGGGCCGGGCCGGGGTCAGACGCGGCCGAAGGCGTAGCCAGTGGGCGCCGAGATGCCTTCGATCTGGTCGATCAGCCGCAGCAGGGGGCCCAGCTCGCGGTAGCGGCTGGCGGTGGAGCGGATGTAGCCGATGAAGCGCGGCGCGTCGGCCAGGTACTTGGGCTTGCCGTCGCGCAGCGTCAGGCGGGCAAAGATGCCGGCCACCTTCAGGTGGCGCTGCAGCCCCATCCATTCCACTTCGCGGTAGAAGGCGCCGAAATCGTCGCCCCAGCCGCTGGCGCTTGCGGCGCCGAGAATGCCCGCACGGCGGGCCTTTTCCCAGTAACGCACGGTAATGTCGATGACGAATTCCTCGTCCCACGAAATGAAGGCGTCGCGCAGCAGGCTGGCGATGTCGTAGGTGACGGGGCCGTACACGGCGTCCTGGAAGTCGAGCACGCCCAGCGCAGCGCCGCTGCCGGAGGCCGGGGCCATCAGGTTCCGCGTCATGAAGTCGCGGTGGACGAAGACGGCCGGCGCGCTCAGGTTCTGCCGCACGATGGCGTCGAAGGCGCGCTGCAGCGTGGCCTGCTGGGTATCGTCCAGCGCCAGGCCGCGGTGGCGGGCGATGTACCAGTCGGGAAAGAGCGCCAGTTCGCGCCGCAGCAGGGCCTCGTCATAGGCCGGCAGCACGCCGGGGCGCGAGGCTTTCTGCCACTGCACCAGCGCGTCCACCGCCTGCAGGTACCAGCTGCGGGCGGCCTCGGGGCGGGCGGGGTCCAGGTGCTCTATGACGGTCTGCTGCCCCAGGTCGGACAGCAGCATGAAGCCGTGGGCCTCGTCCCAGGCCAGGATGTCCGGCACACGCAGGCCGGCGGCGTGCATCAGCTGCTGCACATGGGCGAAGGGGCGGCAGTCTTCCTTGTCGGGCGGCGCGTCCATGACGATGCAGCTGCCGGTGCCGTCGGCACGGTCCAGCCGCAGGTAGCGGCGAAAGCTCGCATCGGCGGACGCCGGGCGCAGGCTGTGCGCCAGCAGGCCGTGCGTGGCCGCCAGCGGGGCGAGCCAGGCATCGAAGGCGGCGTGGCGGGCCGGGTCGGCCCAGGTGACGGGCGCGGAGCCGGAGGTGGGGGTGGGGCAAGGGTGGCTCATGGATAATCCGATTTTAGAACCCGGTCCGCCCCAAGCCGGGTGGCCCGCGGCGCCTGCGCCGGCACCGCCGAACGGCTGATTCCATGGACCGCTCTTCCTTGCCCGACCTGCTCTCACCGCTGCCTTCCCCGCTGACCGCCGCCTCCGCCGCTGCACCGCGCGCTCTCCGAATGCGCGGCCCGCGCCTGGAGCGCCGCATGCTGGCCCGGCTGGCCGCGTGGATGCTCTGCGGCGTGCCGCTGGGTGTGCTGGCCCAGGTGCAGCCGGGGGCGGGCGATCCTGAAGCGGCGCCGGCGGCCCGGGCCTCTTCAGCACCCGCCGTGGCAGCCGGCCCCGTGCTGCGCACCAGTCCCGTATTGCAAGAGGCCATTCCTGAGGGAACGCGCAGCCAGTTGCCCACCTTCGTCATGGGCGACCAGCTCACCTTGCAGCCCGACATCAAGGCCGATCTCGAAGGCCATGCCGAGCTGCGCCGGGGCGACACGGTGATCCATGCCGACCGCATGGAATACGACATGCCTACCGACCTGGCCACCGCCACCGGCCAGGTGCGCATCAACAATGCGGGCAACGTCTATCAGGGCTCGAAACTGCAGCTGCGGGTGGATGAGTTCAGCGGCTTTTTCACCGACGCGAACTACCGTTTCCTCTCCAACTCGGCCCATGGCGACGCCTCGCGCGTGGATTTCATCGACCGCTCGCGCTCGGTCATCCACGAAGGCAACTACACCACCTGCCAGCGCACCGACGAGGCCGGCTGGCAGCCCGACTGGATCCTGCGCGCACGCACCATCCACCTGGACCGGGCGAACGACGTCGGCACGGCCGACAACGCCGTGCTCGAATTCAAGGGCGTTCCTATCCTGCCTGTGCCGCACCTGAGCTTTCCGCTGTCGGAGCGCCGCGTGTCCGGCCTGCTGCCGCCCACCATCGGCATCGACAGCGTGAGCGGCGCCGAATATTCGCAGCCCTACTACTGGAACATCGCGCCCAACCGCGACGCCACCATCACTCCCACGCTGCTGAGCAAGCGCGGCGTGAACGTGGGCGGCGAATTCCGCTATCTCGAGCCGACCTACAGCGGCACGCTGCTGGGCGACTACCTGCCGTCCGACCGCCTGCGCGACCGCGACCGCTGGGCCTGGGGCATCAAGCACCAGGCCGCCATCGACAGCCCCATCGGCGGCCTGGGCCTGAACGTGAACGTGCGCCGCGTGAGCGACGACCAGTACTGGCGCGACTTCTCGCTGCGCAGCCTGAACACCAACACCAGCAGCGCCGACCGGCTCAGCCAGCGTCTGCTGCCCGGTGAGGCATCGCTCTCCTGGGCCCAGGGCGACTACAGCGCCAGCGTGCGCACGGTGAAATGGCAGACCCTGCAAGACGTCGATTCGCCCATCGTGCCGCCCTACGACCGGCTGCCGCAGCTGCACTGGCGCTACGCGCCCTTCCTGCTGCCCGCCGGCTTCGATGCCAGCGTGGACGCCGACTACACCGACTTCCGCGCCGACAGCGTGCTGACCGGCCAGCCCAATGCCCGCCGCAGCTACGCCATGGCGCAGGTCAGCCGGCCCTTCCTGGCGTCCTGGGGCTTCATCACGCCGCGCGTGCAGCTGCATGCCTCGCAGTACGAATTCGACCGGCCGCTGGCCAACGGCGACCGCAACCGCCAGCGCACCGTACCCACCTTGAGCCTGGACAGCGGCCTGTTCTTCGAGCGCGATGCGAAGTACTTCGGCCGCAGCTTCTTGCAGACGCTGGAGCCGCGCGCCTTCTACACCTACACGCCCTACCGCGACCAGAGCATGCTGCCGGTGTACGACACGGCGGCGAACGACTTCAACTTCGCCTCCATCTATACCGAAAACGCCTTCGGCGGCAACGACCGCTTCGCCGACAACAACCTGCTCACCCTGGGCGTGACCAGCCGCCTGCTGGACCCGGATACCGGCGCCGAAGCCGTGCGCCTGGGCATCGCCCAGCGCCTGCGCTTTTCCGACCAGCGCGTGACCATGCCCGGCGGCACGCCGGTGGACGACCGCCTCTCCGACGTGCTGCTCGGCGCCGGCATCAATTGGACGCCGAAGTGGAGCTTGGACACGCTGGTGCAGTACAACCCCGACACGGGCCGCTCGCAGCGCACCACCGTGGGCGCGCGCTACAGCCCCGGCAAGTACCGCACCATCAGCGCCGCCTACCGCCTGCAGCGTGTGACCGACCTCATCACCGAGCCCAGCGAGCAGATCGACGTGGGCTGGCAATGGCCGCTGTCCGCGCTCTGGGGTGGGCGCGACGACAAGCCGCTGAACGAAGGCGGCCGCTGGTACACCGTGGGCCGGCTCAACTACAGCCTGAAGGACCGCCGCCTGGTGGATTCCGTGATGGGTGTGGAATACGAAGGCTGCTGCTGGATCGGCCGCGTCGTGCTGGAGCGCCTGCAGAACTCCCTGAACACCACCAACAGCCGCCTGCTGTTCCAGATCGAATTCCGCGGCTTCTCGCGCCTGTCGGTCGGCGCCAACCCGCTGACCAGCCTGCAACGGAACGTCCCCGGGTACCAGGTGCTCCAACAAGGCAGCGGCACGCCGCCCAGCCGTTTCTCCAACTACGATTGACGCCTTTCGTCCGCCCAGCCCGCCGGGTCCGCCCCGGGCGGGGCGGCAGGCTCCGCACTCACTTCCTTCTTGTCTGAACACGCCATGAAACAACGCGCCATCACCCTGGGGCTGGCCTGCCTGAGCGCCCTGGCTAGCGTCCTGCCGCCCGCAGCCGTCCATGCCCAAGGGCTCCGCCCGTCGGCTGGCGCGACGGCCACCCCGGGCCTGGGCGACAGCGCCGGCAGAGGCAATGCCGGCACCGGCCCGCGCAGCGGCAAGGGCAGCAGCGGCGCCGCGTCGTCGCGCGGCCTGCCGGCCATCACCCTGCCGCCCGCGGGCGCCGCCAGCAGCACTGCGGCCGCGCAGCCGCGCCAGGCCGACTACATCGTGGCGGTGGTCAATTCCGAGCCCATCACCAACAATGAGGTGCGCAGCCGCATGGCGCGGGTGGCACAGCAGATCGCTTCCCAGGGCGGCCCGCAGCCCACGTCCGCGCAGCTGTCCAAGGACGTGCTGGAGCGCCTGATCCTCGACAAGATCCAGCTGCAGCTGGCGGCCGAGAGCGGCATCAAGGTGGACGATCTCGCGGTATCCCAGGCCGCCCAGTCCGTGGCGCGGCAAAACAGTGTGAGCATGGACGAGATGTACCGCCGCTTGTCGCAGGACGGCATCACCCGCGACCGCTTCCTGCAGGAGCTGCGCAACCAGCTGCTCATGCAGCGGCTGCGCGAGCGTGAGGTCGAATCCCGCGTGCGCGTGAGCGACCTGGATGTGGACCAGTACCTGCGCGAACAGCAGAACACCACCGATCCGTCCAAGGTCGAGATCAATCTGGGTCACATCCTCGTCGTGGTGCCCGAGAACGCCTCGCCCGAGATCGTCGAGCAGCGCCGCGCGCGTGCGCAGAAGGCGGCCGACCGGGTGCGCGCCGGCGAGAATTTCGCCACGGTGGCGCGCGAGACCTCGGACGCCTCCGAAGCTGCCTCCGGTGGCGAGCTGGGCTTGCGCCCGGCCGATCGCTATCCCGAACTCTTCGTGAGCGCCACGCAGAACGCGGCCGTCGGCAGCATCGTTGGCCCGATCCGCTCGCCCGCCGGCTTCCACGTGCTCAAGGTGCTCGAGCGCAACAAGGGCGCCGTCGCCGCCATGGCCCTGCAGACGCATGCCCGCCACATCCTGCTGCGTGTGGGTCCCCAGCTGTCGGAATCCCAGGCGGCCGACCGGCTGGCCGACTATCGCCGCCGCATCCAGGCCGGCACCGCCGACTTCGCCTCGCTGGCGCGCGAACACTCGCAGGACGGCAGCGCCAAGGACGGTGGCGACCTGGGCTGGGCCGGCCCGGGCCGCTACGTGCCCGAATTCGAGGAGGCGCTCAACGGCCTCCAGCCTGGCGAGATCAGCCAGCCCGTGGTGTCGCGCTTCGGCGTTCACCTGATCCAGCTGCTGGACCGGCGCGAAGCCAAGCTCACCCAGCGCGAGCAGCGGGACATGGTGCGCGACGTCGTGCGCGAGAAGAAGCTTGACGAGGCCTATGCCAACTGGGTGCAGGACATCCGCGGCCGCGCTTACGTCGAATACCGCGACCCACCGCAATGAGCAATCCCGGCAGCCACGGCAAACACGTCGCGCGCAAGCGCTTCGGCCAGCATTTCCTGAGCGACGGCGGCATCATCGACGCCATCGTGCGGGCCATTGACCCGCGCCCCGGCCAGCCCATGGTCGAGATCGGCCCCGGCCTGGCCGCGCTCACGCAGCCCCTAGTCGAGCGCCTGGGCCGCCTCACCGTCATCGAACTCGACCGCGACCTGGCGGCCCGGCTGCGCCTGCACGGCCAGCTCGACGTGATTGAGTCCGATGTACTGAAAGTGGACTTCGCCCAGGTGCAGCAAGCGCTGGGTGCTCCGAAAATCAGAGTGGTGGGCAATCTGCCCTACAACATCTCCACGCCCATCCTGTTTCACCTGCTGGAGCATGTGGACGTCATCGAAGACCAGCATTTCATGCTGCAAAAGGAAGTCATCGACCGCATGGTGGCCCAGCCCGCCACCAGCGACTACGGGCGTCTGTCGGTGATGCTGCAGTGGCGCTACGCCATGGAAGACGTGCTCTTCGTGCCGCCCGAAAGCTTCGACCCGCCGCCGCGCGTGGACAGCGCCGTCGTGCGCATGGTGCCCCGCACAGAGCCCATGCCGGTGGCCCCCCAGCTGCTGGAGGAGTTGGTGCAGGTGGCTTTCAGCCAGCGCCGCAAGCTGCTGCGCCACACCTTGGGCCGCTGGCTCGAAGCGCGCCATTTCGCCGGCACCTTCGACACCCAGCGCCGCGCCGAGGAAGTGCCCGTGGCCGAGTACGTGGCGCTGGCGCAAGCCTGCTGCTAGAAACAGAGCGAAAAGTCGCCGTGGATCAAGGGCTTTAGCCTTGTCTCATCCTGGCGGTCCGGAATGGCGCCGCTCCAGCCAGAGACACCGTGGATCTGGCTTTGCCATGCCACTGGTGTCGTCCCCCTTCCCGAATGGCGCAGCCACTCGAGAGAAGGGGAAGGCGCGCAGGCGCCTCAGGGGGATGTACCGAATCAGGCCGCCGCGAGCCAATACCCCGCATTGAACGGGCTGCTCATGCGCAGCGCCAGCGGCGAAACGTCCACCAGCTTGTCGGTAGGCATCTTCTCGCCCGAAGAGGGCTCGATCACGATCTCGGTGGCCGGGGCGGGGGCTGCCTTGACGCCAGCCTCGCTGGCCCGTTCTGCCTGGCCAGTGGTTGCAGAACGGGCTACAGAAAAGAATAGAAGCAGCGGAACGGGATCTTGCGGTCGGCCCAGTAGTCGGCGGCGTCTCGGAAGATGTCGAGCAGCTGCTCGCGGGCTTCCTTGTCGAACTTCACCGTGGCGGGAATCTGTTCCAGCACCACGATGAAGCCCGGCTGCGGGCCCGACTTGTGCAGCGGGTCCGTCATGCAGTCGTACAGCGCGTCGAAGTTCTTGCCGAAGTGCGCCGGAAAGGTGAATTGCGCGGCAATCAGGTCGAGAACGTCCTGCTTGGTCTGCGCATGTGCCAGGTTGGCGTACAGGAAATGGTGACCAAGGTGGCTGGCGGCAGTTTGCAGATCCTGGACCCGGAAGGCCCGGATCGACTGCACGATGTTGCCGCGCACGCCGCGCAAGGGGTTTTCCTGATCTTTACGAAGTGGCGTTTCCATCTCCGCTGCTCTTTCTTTAGATGTCCACAAAATTGAGGCCAGCCAGACGGGTGGGGGAGTCTGCTGGAGAAAATCTTCCGTCACGCGATATCGGTCCGGTGCCTTCGCAGCGGGCGGCGGGCGTGCTGACCGCCGTCCCGTTTGTCATTCCTGGATGACCCGAAAGCTCGCGTAGTGGTCGCTGGTGTAGTAGCAGGCGTCTGGCGTGCGTGGCGGGCCACCGCAGACGATGCGACGTGCTCCCCGATTGCGCGCTCCAGGCGTGGCGACCGTGTACTCACGGTAATAGCCCCGCTTGCTCGCCGGCAGCAACCGCTCGCGGTTGCCGAACACCGATCCATCCTTGTCATGCGGGAAAGGGCCGCCCTGGTGGATCAGGGCGTAAGTTGCTCGCCCTTGTGGGGGCAACTCTGCCAATGCGATAGGGGGGGAACCGGTGATTTCCGGCGTGTTACGAGCCGATGCCGCCATGGGAGCCAGCGCGAACGCCAGTCCCAGAACACCTGCCCAACTTGCTTTGTACGCCTGCAGGGCGACAGCCTTCAACATCCACTACGCCTTTCAGAAACTACGGGTTAACCCGGAATTTCGAGCCATTAGTGTGACGGAAAGGTGCTCAAAAAGCAAGCGCCTGCCCAATTGTTGGGCAGGCGCCATGCACTGAAAGTGCGCCAAAAAGTTAGCGCTTGCTCGGTCCTACGGGCTTAGCGGGCCGCGTTGGCGTCGGCGACGGTCAAGGCCGTCATGTTGACGATGCGGCGCACAGTGGCGCTCGCCGTCAGGATGTGCACCGGTTCGGAAGCTCCCAGCAACACCGGGCCGATGGCGATGCCGCCGCCGGCGGCCGTCTTCAGCAGGTTGTAGGAGATATTGGCCGCGTCGATGTTGGGCAGCACCAGCAGGTTGGCGCTGCCGGACAGCGTGCTGTGCGGCATGACCTGGGCGCGCAGCGCGGCATCCAGCGCCACGTCGCCGTGCATCTCGCCGTCCACTTCCAGCCAGGGCGCTTGAATGCGCAGCAGGTCCAGGGTCTCGCGCATCT
>JBHIWE010000091.1:0-15069 GCA_041987645.1 Acidovorax sp.
CCCCGCGCCAGATCCTGCTGTAGTCTGCGCTGGGCCTGTCCACGCCACGCTACCTGCACGTTCCGCTGGTGCGGGCCGCCGATGGTGAAAAGCTCTCCAAACAGCACGGTGCCCCGCCCATCGACACCCGCCGGCCGCTACAGGCGCTGGCCGCAGCAGCGCGCGCGCTGGGCCTGCCTGAAGCGCTTTCGGACGGCTGCGCGAACGATGAAAGCCGCGGCGCAAGTTCAGCCATCGCGCAGGCGCTCGGTGTCTGGGTCGCGGCCTGGCAGCGAATCTACAATCCATCATCGTGAACGCAATTCCATCTCCCATCGGCGACAACGCCGAATCCACCGACGTGGCCGCAGAGTCACCCTCCTCCAGCGCTTGCGGCGCGCCTGCCGGCGTGGCCTACCCCAAGACCATCAAGAGCTATGTGCGCCGCGCCGGCCGCACCACCACGGGCCAGGCCAAGGCCTTCGAGGACCTGGGCCCTCGCTTCCTTTTGAGCTATGCGGCGCAGCCTTTCGATGCCGAGGCCGCGTTCGGCCGCACGGCGCCGCTCATCCTGGAAATCGGCTTCGGCATGGGCGAGGCCACCGCCCACATCGCCCGCGTTCGGCCCCAGGACAACTTCCTGTGCTGCGAGGTCCACGAGCCCGGGGTGGGTGCACTGCTCAAGCGCATCGGCGAGCAGGACATCGGGAACATCCGCATCCTGCAGCACGATGCGGTCGAGGTGATCGACCACATGCTGGCACCGGGCTCTCTGGACGGCATCCATATCTTCTTTCCGGACCCCTGGCACAAGAAGAAGCACAACAAGCGGCGTCTCATCCAGCCGCCGCTGGTCGCCAAGCTGGCCGCGCGCCTGAAGCCCGGTGGCTACCTGCACTGCGCCACCGACTGGCAGCCCTACGCCGAACAGATGCTGGAAGTGCTGTCGGCCGAGCCGCTGCTGGCCAATAGCCAGCAGGCGGGAGGCTTCGCACCGCAGCCCGACTACCGCCCGCTCACCAAGTTCGAGAACCGCGGCCTACGGCTCGGCCACGGCGTGTGGGACGTGGTGTTCCGCCGCCAACCCTGACCCACACCAACCGAAAGCGTAGGCCGCCATGCAACCCATTCTTGCCAACCTGGTGGAAATGACGGGGCAGCGCGACCACCTCCGTCTGGAGCTGTCGGTGCTGTCCACCCTGAACCAGATGCCTTCGGTCCGGCAAGTGCGGTCGCTCGATATCTTCCACCATGCCAACGCGCTCTTCGTGCGCCCCCGCTGCTGGCTGCACGATGACCAGTGGGTGACCACGGCCGTCCACGAGCCGTCGGAGGACAAGAAGGCGCAGCCGCTGACGGAATTGCCCGCGCTGAGCCAGTGCATCGCTGCCCACGAGACGAGCGCACTGCACTCTCCGCGCAAGGGCGTTCACGTGATGTGGCTGCCCATCTGGCTACACGACCAAGTGCACAGCTGCCTGGAGATCACCCAGTCGCGGCCGTTCGCGCAGCACAAGATCCACGTCATCAAAAGCGTGTTCTTCGTCTATCAGAACTACCAGAACCTGCTGGACTACAGCGAACGCGATGCGCTCACCGGCCTGTTCAATCGCAAAACCTTCGACGAGGAGTTCTCCCGGCGCATCGCCGGCAACACCCACAGCGCCACAGAACTGGGTCCCGAGGGCGCCGAGCAGGACGTGCAGCAGTGGCTGGCCGTGGTGGACGTCGATCACTTCAAGCAGGTGAACGATCGCTTCGGCCACCTCTACGGCGACGAGGTGCTGATCCTCATGGCCAATATCCTGCGCAATTCGTTCCGCGCGCAGGACCGCATCTTCCGCTTCGGCGGCGAGGAGTTCGTGGTGCTGCTGCGCTCCACCACGCTGGAGATGGCCTACCGGATCTTCAATCGTTTCCGAGAGGCCGTGCAGGACCACCACTTCCCACAGGTCGGCAAGGTCACCGTCAGCGTGGGCTTCGTCAGCACGCAAGAGGGCATTGCCGTCGAGATCCTGGGGCACGCGGATCAGGCGCTCTACTACGCCAAAGACCATGGCCGCAACCAGGTGTGCTTCTACGGCGACCTCGTCAAGCAAGGCCACGTCGCTGCCACGGTGCGGCAGGACGACGTCGAATTCTTCTAACGCCTTCTCGGCAACCTTGCGGGCTTGGCTACCGGCCGCCGCTCCACAGAAGACGAAAAAAAGGCCTGCATGTGCAGGCCTTTTTCCATGGGCGCCCGAAGGCGCTGGCTACGGGGCTCAGACCCGATCGGCCACCCAGGCCTGCACCGAGGCCAGAGCTGCCGGCAGCGCCGCAGCGTTGGTGCCGCCGGCCATGGCCATGTCGGCCTTGCCGCCGCCCTTGCCTCCGACCTGGCTGGCCACGAAGTTCACCAGTTCGCCCGCCTTGACCCGACCCGTACTGTCGGCCGTCACGCCTGCGGCGATCTGCACCTTGTCGCCATCGGCGGCGGCCAGCACGATGGCGGCCGTCTTGAGCTTGTCCTTGAGCTTGTCCATGGTGTCGCGCAAGGTCTTGGCATCGGCGCCGGGCAGCGTCGCTGCGAGCACCTTCAGGCCCTTCACGTCCACCGCCTGGCCGACCAGCTCGTCGCCCTGGCTGGAAGCGAGCTTGCCCTTCAAGGCCGCCACTTCGCGCTCCAGCGCCTTGACCTGATCCAGCGCCTGGCCGATGCGGCCGGTGATCTCGGCCACCGGAGCGCGCAGCGCGCCTGCGGCCTGGCTCACGGTGTCTTCCAGCTGCTGCAGGTAGGCCAGCGCATGGATGCCGGTCACGGCCTCGATGCGGCGCACGCCTGCTGCCACGCCACTTTCGGCCACCACCTTGAAGAGGCCGATGTCGCCCGTGCGCTCGACGTGGGTGCCGCCGCACAGCTCGCGGCTGCTGCCGATGTCCAGCACGCGCACGGTCTCGCCGTACTTCTCGCCGAACAGCATCATGGCGCCCGTCTTCTGGGCCGATTCGATGTCCATCACGCGCGCATCGGTGGCGGTGTTGGCCAGGATCTCGGCATTCACGCGGCGTTCGATCTCGCGGATCTGCGCATCGGTCACCGGGGCGCCGTGCGTGAAGTCGAAGCGCGTGCGCTCAGGCGTCACCAGGCTGCCCTTTTGCTGCACGTGATCGCCCAGCACCTCGCGCAGGGCCTTGTGCATCAGGTGAGTGGCCGAGTGGTTGCGCAGCGTGGATTCGCGCAGGGGCTTGTCCACCTCGGCGGAAATCGTCTGGCCCACGCGCAGCTCGCCGCGCACCATCACGCCGTGGTGGCCGAACACCTGGGCCTTGATCTTCTGCGTGTCGGACACGGCGAAGTCGGCATGGTCGGCCCGCAGATGGCCCTGGTCGCCCACCTGGCCGCCGGATTCGGCATAGAACGGCGTGGCGTCGAGCACGACCACACCCGCCTGGCCCTGTTCGAGGCGCTGCACGCTCACGCCATCGGCGTAGAGCGCGGTGACCGTGGCGGTGGAGCCCAGCGTCGTGTAGCCCACGAATTCGCCATCGGCGCCGGTGTATTCCAGGGCGCGGTCCATCTTGAACTTGCCTGCGGCGCGGGCCTGGGACTTCTGGCGCTCCATGGCGGCCTTGAAGCCCTCTTCGTCCACCGTCAGGCCGCGCTCACGGCAGACGTCGGCCGACAGGTCGAGCGGGAAGCCGTAGGTGTCGTGCAGCTTGAAGGCCACGTCGCCGGGCAGCACCTTGGCGTCGCCGGCGAGGGCGGCGTCGAGGATCTCCATGCCGTTGGCCAGCGTCTCAAAGAAGCGCTCTTCCTCGGCCTTGAGCACTTCGGTGATGCGCTGTTCCTGCTCGCGCAGCTTGGGGTACGCCTCGCCCATCTGCTCGGCCAGGTCCTTCACCAGCTTGTGGAAGAACGGCGTCTTCTGGCCCAGCTTGTAGCCGTGGCGGATGGCGCGGCGCACGATCCGGCGCTGCACGTAGCCGCGGCCTTCGTTGCTGGGGATCACGCCGTCGCTGATGAGGAACGAGGTGGCACGGATGTGGTCGGCGATGACCTTGAGCGAAGGGTTCGCCAGATCGGTGGTGTGCGTCTCGCGCGCAGCGGCCTTGATCAGCGCATCGAAGATGTCGATCTCGTAGTTGCTGTGGACGTGCTGCAGGATGGCGGCGAGCCGCTCCAGGCCCATGCCGGTATCGACGCAGGGCGCGGGCAGCGGCACGACGCTGCCGTCTTCCTTCATGTCGAACTGCATGAACACGTTGTTCCAGATCTCGATGAAGCGGTCGCCGTCTTCATCGGGGCTACCTGGGGGGCCGCCGGGGATGTGCGCGCCGTGGTCGTAGAAGATCTCGGAGCACGGGCCGCAGGGGCCGGTGTCGGCCATCATCCAGAAGTTGTCGGACTTGTAGCGGCCGCCCTTGTTGTCGCCGATGCGGATCACGCGCTCGGGCGGCAGGCCGATCTCCTTGGTCCAGATGTCGTAGGCCTCGTCGTCTTCCTGATAGACGGTGGCCAGCAGGCGCTCGGGCGGCAGTCCATACACCTTGGTGAGCAGCTCCCAGGCCCACTTCAGCGATTCGCGCTTGAAGTAGTCGCCGAAGCTCCAGTTGCCCAGCATCTCGAAGAAGGTGTGATGGCGGGCGGTGTAGCCCACGTTCTCCAGGTCGTTGTGCTTGCCGCCGGCGCGCAGGCAGGCCTGAACCGAGGTGGCGCGGTTATAGGGACGCTTGTCGGTGCCCAGGAACACGTCCTTGAACTGGACCATGCCCGAATTGGTGAACATCAGCGTGGGGTCGTTGCCCGGAACGAGCGACGACGAAGGCACCACGGTGTGGCCGCGCTCGGCGAAGAAGTCGAGGAACTTGGCGCGGATTTCAGAGACTTTCATCCGGGTCTTTCTGCGCGGCCTGCCGCGCTGGGGCCAGCGCATGCCAAGCGGCGTCTTTTCGGTGGAAATGGAAGGAGGCGAAAGCCTTCGATTATCTCATCGTTCCCCGGGTGGCCCTGCCCCTTTAGCCCGTGCCCATGCTGGTCGCCCAGGCCTGCAGGAAACGCTGGCGCTTCAGAGGGTCCAGATACACCAGCAGGCCCAGGCCGGGCGCCAGCAGGCGCCATGAACTGGCGCCCGCGCCCAGCAGCTCGGGGTCGATGCCGGCCGTGCGGCCGGCAGTGCCGGCGGCCACCGCCTGGCGGATGGGGATCAGCCGCGTGTCCCGGGCCAGCACGGCCTGGCCCTCGGGCGAAATCAGGTAATCAAGGAAAGGCCGGGCCAGCTCGGGATGAGGGGCCGTGGCGGGGATGACGGCTGAGCGGGTGGTGAGCAGGGTGTAGTCCTCGGGCACCACCACGCGCAGCGGCGAACCTGCCGCGATACGGGCCTGGGCGTAGGAGGCCGGCACGTTGTAGACCAGCGCCAGCTCGCCGCGCTCCAGCGCATCCAGCAGCGGGTCGATGTGGTCGCCCAGCCGCACCCGGTTGGCGCCCATCGCGGCCAGCAGCACGCTGGCGGTGCTGTCCTGGCGGGAGTCCTGCGTGGCCAGCAGATAGCCCAGGCCGCTGCGGGTGGCGTCGTAGGTGCCCAGGCGGCCCGCCAGCGGCCGCTGGGAGTCGCGCAGCAGCGCCAGCAGCTGGCCCCGGGTGCGCGGCGCCAGGTGCGGCGGCAAGAGGCGCGGGTGATAGGCCATGACCACCGCGTCGGCGCCCAGGCTGAACACCTCGTGCCGCCAGTGCGCTCCGGCGGGCAGGCTGCGCGCCAGCGCCGACGGGTGGGCCAGCACGTGGCCGTCGTTGGCCAGCTGGGTCTGCAGGTCCAGGCTGCTGCTGACGAGCAGGTCGGGGGCGCCGTCGGCTGCCGCCAGCGGGGGCGCGGCGCCCCGCAGCCGTCCTTCGGCGCGGGCCAGGGCCTGGGCATGGATGTCCAGGCTCTGCCGGTCGGCGCAGCGCACGGCCAGGTCAGGTTCGCGGCGCTGGAAGTCGCGGATGGCCGGGGCGAAGAGCGCCGTGTCGGTCGCGCAGTCGATGCTGAGCAGCGCCTGCTGGCGGCCCGAGGCTGGCGGGAAGAAGGTGACGGTCGCGGCGTCGCCGCGCATGGTGGTCGTGCCGCGCATGGCCTTGGCGGCGGCGTTGGGCAGCGGCGCGGCCAAGGCCGGCGCGGCGCCGGCCGGGGCCAGCGCGAGCGCGGCGACGCCCTGCAGCCACTGGCGGCGGGAAGGGATGGCGTTCACGGCGAACGCTCCCCAACAGGTGGCAGCGCGGAGGGGGGCGACATGCCATCGGCAACCGCCGGCAGGGTGAAGGCGATGCGCCAGCCACCGCCTTCGCGCGCCGCCATCTCGATGCGCCCGCCGTGCCCGGCGACCACGCGCTGCACGATGGCCAGGCCCAGACCCGCGCCGCCGGCCCCCGCGCCCGGCCCGCGCACGAAACGCTCGAAGAGATGCGCATGCTGCTCTTCGGGCACGCCCGGGCCCCGGTCGGCCACTTCCAGCTGCCAGCCGCCGGGCACGGCGCGCAGCGTCACATCGACGATGGCGGGCTGCGCCGCCTCTTGTTCGTCGTGCCCGAGCGGCACGCCGTGCTTGAGCGCGTTGTCCACCAGATTCTTGATTGCCTCGCGCAGCATCAACGCGTCGCCATGCACCCGGGCCGGGCGGCCAGGCAGTGCGGCCATTTGGGCTTCTCGCCCTTGCGGATAAATGGCAATCAGCTCCTCTTTCGATAGCAAATCGGACTGCAGCCAGAGCCGCACCACCGGCTGAGGCTCAGCGCGCGGCACCACGTCGCGCAGGGCCTCGCGGGCCAGCGCCAGCAGATCGACGGGCGCGAACCGCTGCAGCTGGCCCTGGTGGCTGACGCTGGCATCGCTCAGCAGCTGGTTGAGCAGCCGGCGCAGGCGCAGCGCGTTGCGCTCGACCGCCTGCAGGCTCTGGCGCTGGGCATGCGGGTCGTCATCGTCCAGCCCCTCCTGCGCCTGGGCGATGAGCGCGGCCAGTGGCGTGCGCATCTGGTGGGCGGCTTCGGCGATGAAGGTGCGCAGCGCGTCCAGGTTGAGCGCCAGCCGCCCCATGAAGCCGTTGAGCGCACCGGCCAGCTGCGCCAGCTCGCGCGGCACCGGGCTGGCGATGGGGCGCAGGTCGGAAGCCTCGCGCTCCAGCAGCTCGCGCTGCAGCTGGGCCAGCGGGCGCAAGGCGCGGTCCACGCCCAGCCACAAGAGGCCGAACACGCAGGCCATCAGCGCCGCGATGGCGGCGGTGGCGCGCCAGACGATGTCCGCCGCCAGCGCGTCGCGTGCCTGCCGGGTCTGGCCCACCTGCACCCAGAACCGGCCCGAGCCCGGCCCGCCCGCGATGGCCCTTGGCACAGCGACGAAGCGCACGGGCGCGCCACGGTAGTGGGCGCTGAAGAAGACGGGCTGCTGGCCGTCGGCATCCCCCCTGGAGAGGGAGGCCGGCGGCGGGGGCAGGTCGGCATAGCCGGTGATGGTGGCGCCGTCCGGCCCGGCGATGCGGTAGAAGGCGCGGTCTTCGGGCGCCATGGCCAGCAGATCGAGTGCGGCATAAGGCAGATCGACCTGCCAGCGGCCCTGCACGAAGGCCACGCTGTCGGCCATGGAGAGGGCCGAGGCGCGCAGCAGGTGGTCGTAGGAACGGTCGGCCGCGCTCAGTCCGTAGCTGCGGGCGGCGAAGAACAGCACCACCGTGGCCAGCGCGAACAGCGCGGCGATGGCCGTGAGCAGCGTGCGGCGCACGGCGGGCAGCGTGCGCGCCGGCGCGTCGGGCGCGGGGCCGGCGCCCAGCGCGCTGTCAACGGCCGTCATCGGCGGGGGCCGGGGCCGGCGGGGCCCCATCGGCCGGCGGCAACGGCTGCACGTCTGCGCGGTAGCCCACGCTGCGCACGGTGGTGATCACCAGCTGGCTGCCGGCCAGCTTGCGGCGCAGGCGGCCCACATAGACCTCGATGGCGTTCAGGCCCACGTCCTCGTCGAAGTGGAAGAGCCGGCCGGCGATCTCGTCCTTGCTGACGGCGCGGCCCAGCCGGCCGACCAGGATCTCCAGCAGGCTGAACTCACGGTGCGGAAGGTCCAGCGCCCGCCCGTGCAGGCTGACGCGGCGTGCGGCGCTGTCGATGGCCAGCCCCCCGACCGCCCAGAGCCCGGAGGCCTGCCCCTGCGGCCGGCGCAGCAGGGCGCGGCAGCGCGCGTCCAGCTCGCGGAAGTCGAAGGGCTTATCGAGGTAGTCGTCGGCCCCCTCGTCCAGGGCGTTGACGCGGTCCTCGATGTCGGAGCGCGCGGTGAGCATCAGCACCGGCGTCTTGTTGCCCTGGCGGCGCAGGTGGGCCAACAGGGCCATGCCGTCCATGCCCGGCAAGCCGATGTCGAGCAGCAGCAGGTCGAACTGCGCATAGCCCAGCACCTCGCAGGCCTCGCGGCCGTTGGACTGCCAATCCACCGCATGGCCCTGGCGCCGCAGGCGGCGCACCACGGCCTCGGCCAGGTCGGTGTCGTCTTCGACCACCAGGATGCGCATCGTCAGCCCCCGGCTCCGCGCCGCGTGAAGGCAGCAACGGCGGGAACGGCAGCGATGACAGAGCGGGCAGGCTGTGCGGCGGCAGCGGCAACGGGCGTCGGATACATGGCAGGGGTCGGCGGTGCGAAGCCCGGCAGTATCGCTGCAATCGGCCCCAGGCTTGGTCGTCAAAACCAGGGTTTACCCCATCAGCACATCCACCTATAGCCGCGCCTACGACAGGCGCACGACAGGGTCGCTGCCTAAGGTTCACCCCGCTCGCACTCCTGCAGCCCCACCCCTGGGCGCAGGCCTTCGCTGTGCGTTGTTTTTTACGACCCCGCATTCGATTCGATAGAACACGGAGACACCCCCGATGCCATCCACCCGGAGAACCCCGCCATGCTGCTGACCCTGCTCGGATTCGGCATGGTGCTGACGTTCATGACGCTCATCATGACCCGGCGCCTTTCGCCGCTGGTCGCGCTCATCATCATTCCCATCGTCTTCGCCCTGGTGGGCGGCTTCGGGCCCACCATGGGAGCCATGATGCTGGACGGCATCCGCAAGATCGCGCCCACCGGCGTGATGCTGATGTTCGCCATCCTGTACTTCGGGGTGATGATCCACGCGGGCCTCTTCGACCCGGTGGTGGGAGTGATCCTCAAGCTGGTCAAGGGCGACCCGCTCAAGATCGTGATGGGCTCGGCCGCGCTGGCGCTGCTGATCTCGCTCGACGGCGACGGCTCGACCACCTACATGATCACCATCGCCTCGATGCTGCCGCTCTACAAGCGGCTGAAGATGAATCCGCTGAACCTGACCTGCGTGGCGCTGCTGGCCAGCGGCATCATGAACCTGACGCCCTGGGGCGGCCCCACGGCCCGCGCCGCCAGCGCCCTGCACGTGGACCCGGGCGAGGTCTTCGTGCCCATGGTGCCCGCCATGGGCATCGCCATCGCGAGCCTGATGGCCATCGCCTTCTGGCTCGGCCTGCGCGAACGCCGCCGCCTGGGCCGCGTGGCGCTGCCGGGCGATGGCATGAGCGATGCCTCCGCCGTGCAGGGCGATGACGAGAGCACGGGCGAGCACCTGCCCACCATGGCCGGCACCGAGACCGCCGAACTGCGCCGCCCCCAACTGCTCTGGGTGAATTTCGCCCTCACCACCGCGCTCATGGTGGCCCTGGTGATGGGCCTGCTGCCGCTGCCCGTGCTGTTCATGATCGGTTTCGCCATCGCGATGGTCATCAACTACCCCAACCTCGCGCATCAGCGCCACCTGATCGCCGAGTACTCGGGCAATGCCCTTGCCGTGGTGGCGCTGATCTTCGCAGCCGGCATCTTCACCGGCATCCTCTCCGGCACGGGCATGGTGGAAGCCATGTCGCGCGGCCTGCTGGCGGCCATCCCGCCCAGCCTGGGGCCCTACCTGCCGAGCATCACCGCGCTGCTGAGCATGCCGCTGACCTTCTTCATGTCGAACGACGCCTTCTACTTCGGCGTGCTGCCCATCCTCAACGAAGCCGCCCAGGGTTACGGCATCAGCGCCGTGGAAATGGCCCGTGCCTCGCTCATCGGCCAGCCCGTGCACCTGCTGAGTCCGCTCGTGCCCTCCACCTACCTGCTGGTCAGCCTGGCGGGCGTGGATTTCGGCGACCACCAGCGCTTCACTCTGAAGTGGGCCGTGCTGGTCTGCCTGGCGCTGATGGGCGCCTGCCTGCTGCTGGGGCTCTTCCCGCTGGTGGGCCAGGCGCTGGCACGCTGAGCCGAGCTTTCCGCCCCGCCCACGGCGGCGGGGCTGCCCGGCAGAGCGGCCCGCGTGCACCGGCCACGCACCAGACCGTCGCCGCCGTCGTGGCGAGTCGCTCCTGCGCCCCACTGCAGGCACTGGCCCGGGAGCACCACAATCCGGAACACGCACTCCCTGGTGCCGGATCGCCGGGTGCGTGGCTCAGTTGCAAACGCTCCTCTTTTGATAGCGAAAAGCCCAGAGAAAGCATGGGCCTGACGTCGATTTGACCTGCAGCCATGGGGCCCAACCCCGGCCCGCCCGCAGCCTGGCGCTCCAGCGCAACACCCCTGCAGCGGCCCATCTGATCGTTGTCCAATGCAATTCCCTACGGGATTACAGGCGGATGCCGGGGGACCGCAAACGGATGCTTCGTCGCTATAGTGATTGCCATGCAAGCGTACGCAAGTCACCCTTTGCTGCCTCGTCTCGGCGCCCCGCACGGACCCCGCGGTCCAAAGGCGCCGCGTAGCCGCCGCCGCGCCCGCTAGCGGGCATCGCCATGAGCACGCAGCCGCAGCAGCCATCGCCCATCGCGCAGCTGCGGGACACCTTGCGCCGCTCGTGGCCCGTCATCGCCATGGTGCTGCTGCAGGTGGCGCTGGCCGCCGGCAGCATCCATCTCATGTCCGCGCTGCGGGCTCTGGTCTATGGCGAGAGCCAGTGGAGCAAGGGACAGAAGGACGCGGTACGCTATCTGAGCCTGTATGCGGACAGCGGCCGCGCCGACCACCTGGCACGCTTTGAACAAGCCCTCAGCGTGCCACTGGCCGACCGGCTGGCGCGGCAGCTCGCCCTGTCCGATCCCGCCGATGACGTAGCGGCGCACGCCGCAGCGGTACGCGGCGGCAATCATCCGCATGACGCCAGCGACCTGATCTTCCTGATCCGCCACTTGCAGCATTCGGCGCTGCTCAGGGAACCCATTGCGCTCTGGAAGCTGGGCGACATCTACCTGCTGCAACTGCAGGACCTGGCGCTGGAGATGCGCGCCCACCTCGCCAGCGAAGGTCTGCCCGATGCCGCCCTCCGGCAGCAATGGCAACAGCGCATCCAGGCCATCGACGAAGCGGCCACGCCTGCCAGCATCGATTTCGGCCTCGAACTGGGCAATGTCACGCGCCAGATCAGCCGGCTGCTGCTTGCAGTGAACCTGTGCACCGCCGGCCTGCTCATCGTGTGGACGCTCTGGATCACACGCCAGTTGCAGGCGCAGCGCCGCCGAATGGAAAACGCGCTGCAAGGCGAGCGCGAGAATGCGCGCTCCACCCTGGCCGCGATCGGCGACGCCGTAGTCACCACCCGGGTGGACGGTCGCGTGGCCTACATGAACCCCGCCGCCGAAGCCATGCTGGGCGTGAACCTGCAGCACGCCCACCAGCGTCCAGCCCAGGATCTGATGCGATTTTCGGCAAGCGCTGCTGCCTACCCGTTCGCCCCGTTGCTGGAGCTCGCCCTGCATCAGGGAGGGCCGCTGCACGAGGGCGACACCATGTTGGCGGTGCAGCGCGCCGACGGCAGCACGCTGCCCGTCACGGTGGTGGGCTCGCCGCTACACGAACAAGGAGAGGTGTCCGGCGCCGTCTTCGTGCTCCGTGACATGCAACGCGAGCAGGAGTATCTGGAACAGCTCTCCTGGCAGGCCACGCACGACCCGCTGACAGGGCTGGTGAACCGCCGGGAGTTCGAGCGCCGCCTGCATGCCCTGCTGGCGCAACCTCTGCCAGCCGGCGAAGCAGACGGGCCGCAGCCGACCCGTGGCAGTCTGCTCTATGTGGACCTGGACCAATTCAAGCTCATCAACGACAGCTGCGGCCACCCTGCCGGCGATGCCATGCTGCAGGCGGTGTGCCAACTGCTGCAGAACGGGCTGCGTGCCGAGGACACGCTGGCACGCCTGGGCGGTGATGAATTCGGCGTGATACTGGCGGGCTGCCCGCCCGACAAGGCACTGCAGGTCGCCACCGAGATGCGCCAGGGCGCTGAATCGCTGCACATCCGCTGGGGCGAACGCGTCCTTCGCACGGGCGTGAGCATCGGACTGGTGCACCTGACGCCTACGCTGGACTCACTGCAGGAAGTACTGCGCGTGGCCGACATCGCCTGCTACGGCGCCAAGGAACGAGGCCGCAACACCGTCCATGTCCACCAGCCCCAGAGCAGTGCGCCCCCCACCGGCGCGAGCGACATCGACTGGATGCAGCGACTGCGGGACGCACTGGACCGCGGCCTCTTCAGCCTCTACGCGCAGGAGATCCATCCGCTCCAGCGGGAAAGCTCGGGCCTGCATCTGGAGGTGCTGCTGCGGCTGGAAGACGGCACGCCCGAGGGCAATGCGCCGGCCGAGTTCATACCGGCGGCCGAGCGATTCGGGCTCATGCCCGCCATTGACCGTTGGGTGGTGAGCCGCGCACTCGCCGAGCTGGCCCGGCGCCGGGCGAACAGCATCGGGCCTTCCATCGAACGGTGCGCCATCAACCTGTCGGGCACCAGCCTGGGCGACGACGGCCTGCTGGCCTTCCTGCGCGGCCAGATCGCGCTGCATGCCGTGCCGCCCGGCGTGCTGTGCTTCGAGATCACCGAGACAGCGGCGATCGGCCGCATGTCCAATGCCATCCGGCTGATCGGCGAGCTACGGCAGCTCGGCTGCCGCTTCTCGCTGAACGACTTCGGCGCCGGCATGTCCTCGTTCACCTACCTTCGGCAGCTGCCGGTGGACTATCTCAAGATCGACGGCAGCCTGGTGCGCAGCATGGCGCAGGACGACGCCCACCGGGCGATGGTGCAGATGGTCCACCACATCGCCCACGTGATGGGCAAGGAAACCATCGCGGAATACGCCGAAACCCCCGCCACCGTGCAGGCGCTGCGCGAGATGGGCGTGGACCATGCGCAAGGCACCGCCATCGGCCCACCCACACCGTTCGCGGCCGCGCAGCCCACCAGCAAGCCGCTGCCTTCAGCGGCCGCGGCGCAGCGGTTTGCCGGCGGCGGGTTTTCCGCCTGAGCCGGCAGGGCGCGAGCCGCCCGCCGCCTTGGCGGCAGCGCCGCCCACACCGGCACGCGGTGGCAGGCCGGTATGCTGCGTCAGCAAGCGGCCCGGAACGGGCTTGCTGGACTGCACCGTCTTGCGGGCCGGAGCGACGGTGCTATTGCTGCGCCGCGCGCTCTGGTAGCTGCCATCCGTCATCGGCTGGAAGGTCGGGATCAGATGGTGCTTGCCGTTGCCGATCAGGTCGGCCCGGCCCATGGCCTTGAGCGCATCGCGCAGCAGCGGCCAGTTGTTGGGGTCGTGGTAGCGCAGGAAGGCCTTGTGCAGGCGGCGGCGCTTTTCGCCGCGCACGATATCCACCGACTCCTCGTCCGCATCGCGCATCTGGCGCCGCACGCGCGTGAGCGTGTTGCGCCCGGAGTGGTACATGGCCGTGGCGGTGGCCATGGGGCTCGGGTAGAAGGTCTGCACCTGGTCGGCGCGGAAACCGTTCTTCTTGAGCCAGATGGCGAGGTTCATCATGTCCTCGTCGCTCGTGCCCGGGTGGGCAGCGATGAAGTACGGGATCAGGAACTGCTTCTTGCCCGCCTCTTCGCTGAACTGCTCGAACATCTGCTTGAAGCGGTCGTAGCTGCCGATGCCCGGCTTCATCATCTTGGTGAGCGGCCCCTGCTCGGTGTGCTCGGGCGCGATCTTGAGATAGCCGCCCACGTGGTGCTGCACCAGTTCCTTGACGTACTCGGGCGACTTCACGGCCAGGTCGTAGCGCAGGCCCGAACCAATCAGGATCTTCTTGATGCCCTTGAGCGCGCGGCCGCGGCGGTAGATCTTGATGAGCGGGCCGTGGTCGGTCGTGAGGTTCTGGCAGATGCCCGGATAGACGCAGCTGGGCTTGCGGCAGGCGGCCTCGATCTCGGGGCTCCTGCAGCCCAGGCGGTACATGTTGGCCGTGGGGCCGCCCAGGTCGGAGATGGTGCCGGTGAAGCCCTTGACCTTGTCGCGGATGTCCTCGATCTCCTGGATGATCGAATCCTCCGAGCGGCTCTGGATGATGCGGCCCTCGTGCTCGGTGATCGAGCAGAAGGTGCAGCCGCCGAAGCAGCCGCGCATGATGTTCACGCTGAAGCGGATCATCTCCCAGGCCGGAATCTTGGTCGCGCCGTCGTGGCTGCCGTTCTCGTCGGCGTAGCTCGGGTGCGGGCCGCGGGCATAGGGCAGGTCGAACACGTAGTCCATCTCGGCCGTGGTGAGCGGGATGGGCGGCGGGTTGATCCACACGTCGCGCGCCGTGGTGCCCTCGCCGTGCGCCTGCACCAGCGCGCGGGCGTTGCCGGGGTTGGTCTCCAGGTGCAGCACGCGGTTGGCGTGGGCGTAGAGCACCGGGTCGCTCCTGACCTGCTCGTAGCTCGGCAGGCGGATCACGCTCTTCTCGCGCGGCGGCACCTTGAGCTTGACCCGCAGCGACGGGTTGGCGACGAACTGGATGGGCTGGGCGGCCGGCTGCGCATCCTTTGGGCCGCTAGCACAGGCGGAACCTCGGCCTTCAGCTATCGATTCAGGAGCATCTTCCTTGCTGCAGGTGCTGCCCTGGGCGGCGGCCTGCTCGCTGGTCGTCATGTAGGGGTTGACGTGGGCCTCCACGCGGCCGGGCTCATCGACGTCGGTGGAGTCGATCTCGAACCAGCCGGCGGCCGTCTCGTCGCCCGGGCGGCGCACGAAGGCCGTGCCGCGCACGTCGGTGATCTGCTCGACCGGCTCGCGCGCGGCCAGGCGGTGGGCCACCTCGACCAGGGCGCGCTCGGCATTGCCGTAGAGCA
>JBHIWE010000092.1:0-14969 GCA_041987645.1 Acidovorax sp.
GGGCGAGGCGGAGATCCGCGAGGTCACCTGGATCACCCAGGCACCCCAGGAAGTGGGCAAGAGGCCGGTGCCGATGTGGGCCGTGCGCTTCGATGACAGCGCCAACTCGACGCTGTACTTCTCGCCCGACACCGGTGACCTACTGGCCAGGCGCCATGAGCTGTGGCGCTGGTTCGACTTCCTCTGGATGTTGCACATCATGGACTACGACGCGCGCAGCGACGTCAACAACACCCTGCTGAGGGTCGCTTCCGGGGTCGGCGTGCTGTTCGCGCTGAGCGGCGCCTGGCTGGTGTTCTACAGCTTCCGCCGGAGGGCCCAAGCATGACGCCCTGGATGCGCAAGATTCACAAGTGGATCGGCTTGCTGATCGGCCTTCAGCTGGTGCTGTGGATGAGCAGCGGTTTCATGATGAGCTTCCTGGATGCCGAGAAGGTGCGAGGTCGCGAATTCCGCGCTGCGCCGGCGGCGAAGAAGCCCTGGCCAGCCGATGCCTTGCCGGTGAGCGGCATCGTCGCCAAGTCCGCGGCGGTGCAGAGCATCTCGACGGGTTGGCTGCTCGACCGGCCCGTGTACCGGTTGAAGGAGGAAAAAGCGTCACGTCTTGTCGACGCCAGAACCGGCCAGCGCGTCGAGCTCGATGCGGCGCTGGCGCAGCGCCTGGCGGTGGCGTCCTACCGTGGACCCGGCACGCCGAAAAGCGCTGAGCTCGTCGAGCGCTCACTCGAAACCCGCGCTCACGAGGGCAAAGTCTGGCGCGTCGATTTTTCCGATGCTGAAGAGACCACGGTCTACCTGTCGCAGCATGGTGACGTCCTCGAGCATCGCAACAGCACTTGGCGCCTGTTCGACATTTTCTGGATGCTGCACATCATGGACTACAGCGGTCGCCAGGACTTCAACAATGCTCTGGTGATCAGTGCAGCGGTCGGCGGCTTCTGGCTGGCGCTGAGCGGCTTTTGGCTCCTGTTCACGAGCTTCAGCCTCGCGGAGTTCATCCCCAAGCGCTGGCGCGGCACGCGCTCGCTGATGATTCACGCGCCGGATGGCAGCCGACTGCGAAGCCTGCGCGGCCACACGGGCGACACCGTCTACGTGGCCATGGCACAGCAGGGGCTACAGCTGCCGTCCAACTGCGGCGGCGGGCAGAGCTGCGGCCTGTGCGAGGTGCGCGTGCGGGGCTCGGCACCGCCCGCCACCAGCGCCGACCGGGCGCTGCTCCCCGCGGCGAAGATCGAGGCCGGCTGCCGCCTGGCCTGCAATCTGGCATTGGACCGCAACCTCGACATCGAGGTCCGTGGCGGGGCCGAGCTCGGCGCGCTGCACGAAGCGGAGGTCGAGAGCGTCCACGCCCTGTCGCCGTTCCTGCGTGAGGTGGTGTTGCTGCCCAAGGACAAGCCGGGGCCGGACCACCGCCCCGGGTCGTTCATCCAGATCCATGTGCCTGCCTACAAGATGGGCAAACACGAGATCGACACGCCCGAGCCTCACCGTTCGGCTTGGGCGGGGCTGCACCTGCCGACGCAATGGTCCAGCGGCTCGTTGCTGCGCCGGTCCTACTCGCTGTCGGCGCCGGTCGAGCAGACGGATGGGCGCCTGACGCTGCTGGTGCGCTTCTGCCACGGCAAGCAGGGTGGCAAGAACCATCCGCCGGGCAAGGGGTCGGCCTATGTCTTTGGGCTCAAGCCGGGTGACAAGGTGAAGTACAGCGGGCCGTTCGGCGACTTCGCCATCCGGCCGGGCGAACGGCAGAAGATCTTCATCGGCGGTGGCGCCGGCATGGCCCCTCTGCGGGCCATGGTGCGCGATCTGCTGGAGTCAGGTGCCAAGGAACGCATCCACTTCTGGTACGGGTCACGCACGGCATCCGACGCCCCTTACGTCGACGAGATGGAGGCGTTGGCTCAGCGCTTCCCCAACTTCAGCTGGCACCTGGTGCTGTCGGAAGAGCGTGGCGGCGAGCGGATGTCGGGCTTGGTGCACGAGGCTGTTCACACGGGCCTTCTGCTGACACACGGCGATCTGCAGGCCTGTGACTTCTATCTCTGTGGCCCGCCGGCGATGTTGCAAGCGACGCGCACGATGTTGAAGAAGCTGGGCGTGCAGGACGATCACGTTGCCTACGACGACTTCAAAATCTGAATGATCCTGCACAGGCGACGTCTGGGCGTCGACGTAGGCATGGCCTGTATCCGGCTTGCTGCAGAGAAGCGCGCAGTCGACGGCGCGATCGGGTTGCTGTGACGCTATATGTGCTCGCGCCGATGCGCACGGCCGACGCCCGACCCACATTACCGCCATGGCAGTCGTCGGCCCCCGGAGTGCCGGAGACATCGCCTCGGTGGATGCCACGGGGCTGGGCACGTCGTAGCCAAGACACGAGATCGAGTGGCGCGACGTCAAAATAGAGAAACTGACCTTGGAGATGGCGCAGCTTCGCCGCGTGAAGTTCGACAAGAAGGGTGAGCAGCAGCACGCCGAGCCGCGCCTGCGTCCCAGCTTGCCGCGCTGCTGGCCCATTTGCCGCGCGTAGGACGCTTGCAAGTACCCTGCGACACGGCTTGCGCCTGCAGCTGCCAGATGAATGGCATAGGGACGACTCTAGCGAGAGCTGGGCTACACACTTGAGCGAACCAAAGTTACAGCACAACTCGCCTGGACTCAAAGACCCCAAGTCGACTCAATGAGCCTTAGTGACAAGTTGCTCTGCTGGGCTCGCCGCGTGAAACGCGATGCGATGACTCTTTGGTTCGCGCGTTCGCACCCCGCGACGCCTTGGCCGGCCAAGGCACTGGCTGCCTTTGTAGTTGCCTATGCATTGAGTCCCATCGACCTCATCCCCGATTTCATTCCTGTGCTGGGCTACGTCGACGACGTGCTGCTGTTGCCCGCGCTGATCTGGCTTGCCCTGCGGTGGTTGCCGCCGCAGGTGCTGTGGGAGTCGCGCGACAAGGCCGAGACTTGGCTTGCGGAGCGCCGCGCCAAACCCCGCAGTCGAACCGGTGCGGCGACCATCGTTGTGATCTGGGTTGCGGCTGGGTCGGCGGTTGCCGTATGGCTGGCCGTGGATTGGTAGCTGGGGGCCGTTTCGTTCCGCCTGCAGTGCTCGAGGTCGTCAGCTGCTATGCGCCGAATCAGCTGCATGTGCTAACCGGGCCGCGGAAAGCAGGCTATTTTCCTCAACACAGCTTCGACGCAGAGGTCACGTCCCGGTCAGAGTTTTGAGCGTGAATGGAACCGCCGCGGCACCCCTACGACTTCTGCCAAACCCGAAGCGATGGCGCGCTGGCCCGTCATCGAGAAAGTCGAGAAAGGTGGTCGTGCCAAATCAGCGCAAACGACGCTCGCACCGAGCAGGGACGCTGGCCGCACCCCGAAGGTTTCGACGAAAGTCCTTGTGAGATGGGCGCTGTCGGCAAAGCCCGCCCAATGGGCCGCCTCCGTGAGCGTCGATCCGTCGGCTAGCGTGCGTACGGCGCGCTGCAAACGCAGCCATCGCACGTAGGCGCGGAACGGCAGGCCTGAAACTTCAGCGAACCAGTGCATGAAGCGAGAAGACGACAAGCCGACCGATCTCGCAGCGTCTTCGGCGCGCACCGGCGCCTCCAGGGCGTGATCAAGCCACTGCAGCACGGCTGCCCAGCGCTTGTCCGCCGGGCCGTCGGCTGCGCTCGCGTGCGGCGCCGTGTGGCCTTGCAACCAGTGGGCCAGTTCGTGCTCCAGACGTTCAACCTGCGACACGGTCAGGCCGGCAACCGATGCCGCATCGCTCGCGGCAGGCGCTTCGCCGACGATGGTGGGATCGAGAAACACCATGCGCACAGGCTGCGACGCCACGAGGCGATGCGGAACGCGGGCAGGCAGGAAGTGCCCCGCGGTCTCCAGCACGCCCCAATCACCTTCGAGCTTCAATGCTCCTGCTGGGCACCAGGCGAGCTGGGCGGCCTGGTGCCGGTGCAGGCGTCCTGGCTCGACGGGGCCCACATAGACGGCCCATCCACGGCCGACGATGAGCTGCGGTCGTTCCGGGACAGCCGCGTCAACCATTCGCTGCCCGGACCTGCTTGCGGCCGAACAGTTCGTGGACCACGATCAACACAGCACCTGCCGTGATGCCGATGTCCGCAATGTTGAAGGCGGGCCAATGATGCGGCCCCCAATGAAAGTCGATCCAGTCCACCACGGCACTGCGCACGACCCGGTCGATCATGTTCGCGACTGCGCCGCCGAGGATCAGGCCGAAACTCACGCGCTCTGCACGCGAGGTACCAGGGCGGCGGATCCTGTAGACCAGGAAGACCGATGCCGCTGCCGCGAGCCCGATGAAGAAGAAGCGCTGCCAGCCGCCCGCGTCATGCAGGAAGCTGAAAGCCGCGCCGCGGTTCAGCACATGCACGATGTTGAAGAACGGTAGCAACTCGTGACGCGCACCGTAGTCGACCCACACGACGATGGCTGCCTTCGTTGCCACATCACCGGCAAGTACCAAAACAGCCAGCAGGAAGCCCAAGCGAATGGTGCGATCAGTTGGCATGGTGCTGCTCGTCCGACGTCGGGCTGCGCAGCAGGCGCATGCCGTTGAAGACCACGGCCAGGCTGGCGCCCATGTCGGCCAGGATGGCCAGCCAGAGGCTGGCATGGCCGGTGAAGGCGAGCACCATGAAGATCGCCTTGGTGCCGATCGCAAAAGCGATGTTGGCCTTAAGCACGCCACCGATGCGGCGCGACAGCGTGATGAACTCCGGCAGCTTGCGCAAGTCGTCCTGCATCAACGCCACGTCGGCCGTCTCGATCGCCGTGTCGGTGCCGGCGGCTCCCATGGCGAAGCCAATGTTGGACTTGGCGAGCGCAGGCGCGTCGTTGACGCCGTCGCCCACCATGCCGACCGGCCCCTGGGCCGCGAGCTTCTCGATGGCCTCCAGCTTGTCCTGTGGCAGCAGGTCGCCGCGGGCGTCCGTGATGCCAACCTGGGCTGCCACGGCTTGGGCCGTCTTGCCGTTGTCGCCGGTCAGCATCACCGGCTCCACGCCGAGCCGCTTCAACTCGGCCACCGCCTGCTTGCTGCTGTCACGCACCGTGTCTGCCACGGCCAGGACGGCGAGCGCCTGCTTGTCCGTCGACAGCACCACGGCCGTCTTGGCCTGGGCTTCGAACTTCTCGAGCAGCGCGCGTACGGAATCCGATGCGACACCCAGCTCGGTCGCCAGGCGGTGGTTGCCGATGTAGTACGTCTGACCGTCGATGTCGCCCTTCACGCCCCGTCCGGCCAAGGCTTCAAAGTTCTGTACGGCGGCATGTGGTCGGTCACCGTAGCCATTGACGATGGCGGTGGCCACCGGGTGCTCCGACAGGGCATCCAGGCTCGCGGCAATACGCAGGACCTCCGCCTCAGTCTGCGAGCCCTGAGGCACGGTGTCCGTCAGAGCGGGACGCCCATGGGTCAGCGTGCCGGTCTTGTCGAGCGCGACGGCACGCAGCAAGCGACCCTGCTCAAGGTACAGGCCGCCCTTGACCAGGATGCCCCGACGGGCCGCGGCAGCCAGGCCGCTGACCACCGTGACTGGCGTGGAAATCACCAAGGCACACGGACAGGCGATCACGAGCATCACCAGCGCCTTGTAAGTCCAGTCGAACCACGCGCCACCGAAGAACAGCGGCGGGATCACGGCGATGCCGATCGCCAGCGCGAAGACGATCGGCGTGTAGATGCCGGCGAACTGGTCGACGAAGCGCTGGGTGGGCGCACGTTGACCTTGTGCCTCCTGCACGGAGCGGGCGATGCGGTCGAGGGTGGTCTCGCCCTTGCGGGAGCGCACCTCGAACTCCAGCGTGCCGCGCTCGTTGATCGTGCCCGCGAACACCGTGTCGCCCGATTTCTTCTCCACCGGCATGCTTTCGCCGGTGATCGGCGCCTGGTTGACCGCTGAAGCGCCGGAGACCACGAGGCCGTCCAACGCGATTCGCTCGCCAGGCCGCACACGAACGACGGCACCCAGGACCACGGTCTCGGCCTTGACCTCTTCCCAGCGACCGTCGGCCTGCCTGACAAGGGCCGTCTCCGGCGCGAGTTCCATCAACTTGCGGATCGCGTTGCGCGCGCGGTCCAAGCTGAGCGCCTCGATCATCTCGGCGATGCCGAACAGCCAGATCACCACGGCGGCCTCTGGCCACTGGCCAATCAACGCCGCACCGATGACGGCGATCGTCATCAGCAGGTTCATGTTCAGCGACAGCGTGCGCAGCGCGATCCAGCCCTTCTTGAGGGTCTCGACACCGCCAAGAGCAATGGCTGCCAGCGACGCCCCGATTACCGGCAAGGACGACTCGCCGAGACCAGAAAACGCCATCACCTCCGCGCCGATGGCCAGCACACCCGCAGCCGCCATGCGAAGCCATTGGCCCTTCGAGATGCCCGTTCCGAACTCGCGTGTGACCGCCGGCGCCGGTTGGCTGCTGTCCTGCAGGACAGGCTGCATGCCCAGGCGCTCGATGGCGGCGGTGATCGGCGACGCGTCCGGCAGGGAGTGGCTCACGGTCAACTTGCGGCTCATCAGGTCGAACTGCAGCGCACTGATGCCCGGCACGCCGCCGAGTGCCTTGCGCAACAGTGCTTCCTCCGTCGGACAGTCCATCTTCTCAATGAGGTAGGTGGCCTGCCCCTTGGGGCTTGCACCCGCTTCGCGCTCGACGGTGGCTTTCATGCCGATGTCGCGCAGCGCGTCCAGCACCGGCCCGGGTTCGCTGAGACGGTGCTGCACCGCCAGGCGGCGGTTCATCAGGTCGAAATCCAGCCGGTCGATTCCGTCCACCTTGCCCAGGCGCTTGCGGATCAACGCTTCCTCGGTCGGGCAGTCCATGTTCGTGATCAGGAACTGAGTGGTGTTGCCGCTGGCCGCCGGGGCGAACGACACGGGCGGCTTGCCGCACGGGCCGCAATCGGAAGCAGAAGCGCTGCTCGACGCCACCGTGTCCGTGGTCTCGCCACTCAACTGCGCGTGCATGCCGATCGACTGCAGCTGCGCAAGGATCGACTCGGCCGAAGGCAGCGTATGTGCCACGGACAACCGTCGGGCCGGCAGATCGAACTGCAGCGAGGTGACGCCCTCCATGGGCTCCAGCCTGGCGCGGATGGCCGCTTCTTCGTTGCGGCAATCCATGTTCGGGATCAGGAAGTGCGTGGTGCTCTCTCCGGCCGCCGGCGTGACCGCTGCCGCTGGAGCGCCGCATGGTCCACATCCGCCACCTGCAGCACAGCTCGACTCTTGCCCGGCGACCTCGTCAGCCAGCCGCGCTTGCATACCGATCAAATGCAGCTGCGCAAGGATTGGCGCTACCGACGGCAGGGTGTGAGTCACCGTCAATCGGCGGGCCGGCAGGTCGAACTTCAGCGACTTGACGTCTGCCACAGGCTCCAGGCTGGCCCGGATGGCCGCCTCTTCGTTGCGGCAGTCCATGTTCGGGATCGCGAAGACATCCAAGGTCTCGAGCGGGGCCGTAGCACCGCAGCCCGAGGAGCAGGAAGACCCGCAGCTCCCAGTCCCCGCAGCGACAGTGGCCCCATGAGAGTTCGGGGCTTCTCCTTCGCCGCCCATCGGACGCGCATCTTCGATCTTCATCACTTCCCTTCAACGCTGTAGCTTGACTGCCTCCATTGCACACCCTGAAGTGGGTACGGAGTCAAGTGGCAGGTGAATCGCCTTGTTTCTCTTTGGTGGCGTTCGCTTCGCTGAGGATCTCTCGACCGCCCCAGGCGGCTATCACCGAGACCACGATGCCGAGCACCAAATCCGGCAGGTTTGATCCCCACCACATCACCAGCGCGCCAGACAGCACGATTGCGAGGTTCACGATCGAGTCGTTGCTCGTGAAGATCGCGGACGCCTTGAAGTTGACGTCCTCGCCGCGGTGGCGCTTCAGCAACCGCAGGCAGACGAAGTTGAGCGCGGCGTTCAGGGCCGCCATCGCCATCATCGCTGGGCCCAGGGGCGGCTCCCCGCCAAAGAAGCGGCGCAGCACTTCGACAAGCAGTACGACGGCCAAGCCGATCAGCAGCCAGCCGGACAGCCGGGCGGCTCGAACCTTGATCGTTACCGAGCGGCCTATCGCGTACAGGCTCACGCCGTACACCAAGGCATCGGACAGGTTGTCCAGCGCCGCGCCAATCAAAGCCGTCGACGAGGCCCACACGCCAACGCCCACCCCGGCCAGGCATTGCCCCAGGTTGATCAGCAGGACCGTCAGCAGGATTCGGCGGTCTGCGGCATCGCTGGCATCAAGCCCATGGTCATCGTCGTCGCTCATTGGTATTCCTTCCGCGCAGGTATCTCGAGATCCTGGCTACGGATTGGAGACCCCGTACCTGGTAGAGAGTCAAGAGGCGTAGCTGGTTTGTTCAAGCGCATCGGGGAGTCGATGGCAACACTGGCGCTGTTTGTTGAGGAGTGACGATGTCAGTGCGTTCTGTTGTTCGGTACGGGAGCTATCCCGCCGTGATGGCCTTGGTGTTGCTCGGCGTGGCGGCGACGCCGGCACGAAGTTATGCGCTGCCCTGGCTGGCAGGGCTTGCTGCGAGCGGGCTGCTGGCGGTGGCGTTGCTGGAACGGAGGTTTCCGTTCGACGCCCGGTGGCAAGCATCGGACCAGGACTTCCCAGCGGATGTAGCGCATGCGATCGTGAACCTGGCGGTGATGCATGCTGCGGTGCTGGGCTTCGTCCTCCTCCGCGATCTGGCCGACTACCAAGGACTGTGGTGGCCCGGCGACTGGCCCTATCTCGCCCAGGTCTTCCTCGCGGGCTTGCCACTGGATCTGTCGCTGTATGTCATGCATCGCCTGAGCCACCGCCATGGCCTCCTCTGGCGATTTCACAGCATTCATCACTCGTCGCGCCGCCTCTACTGGCTCAACGGCGAGCGCCGGCACCCGCTGCACGCGGCGTTGATGGCCGGCCCGGGGCTGCTGGCGCTGGGCGTGCTGGGGGCCCCTGCCGAGGTCGTGGGGGGGTGGTTGGCGATCCTGGCCGTGCACCTCGCGTTCCAGCATGCCAACCTGGACTACCGCGTCGGCCCGGTTCGCTACCTGCTCGGCGTTGCCGAGCTTCACCGCTGGCACCACCGTGAGCGCTTCGAGGACGCCCAGGTGAACTTCGGCGAGTTCTGGCTGCTTTGGGATCACATCTTCGGCACCTTTTACCAGCCCCGCTCGCCACTCGGACCTATCGGGATCGAGGGCGATCCGGTCCCGCACCACTATGTCGAGCAGATGGTTTACCCATTCAAGGCAGAGGCTTGAGCATGAGCTTTCACATGCCTTCCTACGGTCGAGCGATTGGACCCTTTGTGGATGCTGAGCTGCGTGAAGCCTGGCGCGCCGTGCGAAGGAACGAGTTCGCCGCCGGTTTCCGGCACCTCGAACGAGCCCACGTCATGGGGCAGGCTTCGACCTACCAACATGTCCGAGTTCATGTCCACATGCTGGCCTGGGGCCTGAGCACTCGCAGCGCTCGGCAAACGGCCGGCCAGTTGCTGCGCATCGCCGGCGCCGCAACCAAGACGCCGTTCGGGTTGGTTCCAACAGGCAACACGGGTGGGGCTGACATCAGTCCCTTCAAGCCTCTGCCGATTCCTGCCGACCTGGCAAAGATCATCAGAGAGGCGCGGCAAGCAACGCGTTGATGAGGCCTCTTGACTCTGAAGTCACTTCATGGCTCAGCATCTGCGGGGTCGAATTTCTTCCCTTCAAAGTCATGGACCGTCGCCAGTTCTCCAAAGCAGCAATCGCCAGCGCAGTCGCTGCCCCGCACGCGCTCTACGCACAAGAGCGGCCCGTCGAAGGCAAGCAGTACGCCAAGGTGTCGCCGCGCCAGCCCACGCGAGATGCGAACCAGATCGAAGTGGTGGAATTCTTCGCCTACAGCTGCGAGCACTGCTTCCTGTTTGAGCCTGTGCTCGAAGCCTGGCACAAGCGGCTGCCTGCGGGAGTGACGCTCCGCCGGGTTCCGGTCGCCTTCCGCGAGGTGCCGTTTGCGATGCACCAGAAGTTGTTCTTCGCGATCGAACAACTCGGCCTGGTGGAGCGGTTGCACGGCAAGGTGTTCACGGCCATCCACATGGGCAAGCAGCGGCTGGACAAGCCCGAGGGGATCGCCGAGTTCGCGACGAAGAATGGCGTTGAACCCGCTCGACTCCTGGACGCGGTCAATTCTTTCGCCGTGGCAAACAAGGCGAAGCAGGCCAACACGTTGGCGAGCGGCTACAAGATCGAGGGCACGCCGTCGATGGGCGTTGACGGCCGGTGGCTGACGTCAGGGTCCATGACCGGCTCAAACGAGCGCTCGCTGGCCGTGGTCGATTTCCTGATCGGCGAAGCTCGACGCGTCGGCAAGGCCTGAGGTGAAGTGAGCCGCCTGGACAAGTTGCGGGAGACGCATCCGGTACTGGTGGAGTACATCGCCTGGAGTTCGCTGGCAGTCACCCTCTTCGCCGCCGCGTTGCTCGCGTACTACTTTCGCAAGGCCACCTTGAAGCGGCGTCAGCGCCGGCTGGAGGGGCGGGAGCGCCGGCGCCGCGTCGGACATCGGAAGCGGTAGTCGACCGCCCCTGTTCAACGTCCGTGGACCGATTTCACCGGTCCACGCCTGGCCGACGCAGCCGACGGTTCGCGGGCGGCCTCGGAAAGCCCCGACAGGATGCCGCAGTCATTCACTGAGCGTGCAGCGCCGCATCGTTGACGCAGATCCTTGAGCTGCCGCTCCAGCGATTTCAGTTCCTTGATCCGCTTGGCGACGTGCTCCATGTGCTCGTCCAGCAGCGCATTGACGTCGCCACACTCCTCGTCGGGCCGGTCTCTGAACCGAAGCAGTTCGCGAACCTCATCCAGCGACATGTCCAGACTGCGGCAATGACGGATGAACTGCAGGCGCTCTTGGTGGGCGGCTTCGTAGAGCCGGAAGTTGCCTTCCGTCCGTGCGGCCGCCTGCAGCAGCCCCTCCCGCTCATAAAAACGGATGGTCTCGATGGGCGTGTCGGTGGCGCTGGCAAGTTCGCCGATCTTCATGAAAAGCCTTGTGAAGTTCCGGATGTGCTTGACTCTAAACCCACTTCAGGGGTTCCAATACGGCCGGAACAAGAATCATTTGCAATGAAGCCTCTCCTTCTTCGCCTCACCGCCCTCGTTTTTCTCTTGCTCGTTGCTACCGGCATCCGTGCCCAGGTGCCCGAATCCGAGGTGCGCCAGCTTTGGCAACTGATCGACTATGTCGGGGTGGACTACAGCGGCGCTGTCAGCAACGGCGCGGTCATCAGCACGGCCGAGTACGCGGAGATGGAGGAGTTCGCCGAGCGGGCGTTCCAACAAGCGAAGGCCCTGCCAAACTCAGCTGGCAAGGCTGAACTTCTTGCCGCTGCGCAGGCGTTACGCAGCGCCGTCACGCGCAAAGCTGACCCCAAGGAGGTGAGCGAGCTGGCCAGGCGCGCGTCCAATCTCCTGTTGGCAGCCTACCCGGTGCCGGTGGCACCCAAGACGATTCCAGAACTGCGGCAAGGCAAGACGCTGTACCAGGCGCAGTGCGCCAGTTGCCACGGCGCAACCGGCGGCGGCGATGGCCCGTTGGCGGCGGCGCTGGACCCCAAGCCAATTGCATTCACGGATCGCGAGCGTGCGGCGACCCGTAGCCTGATGGCGCTCTACCAAGTGGTCAGCCAAGGCGTCCCGGGCACCTCGATGCCGGCGTTCGGCACGTTGTCCGACCAGGATCGCTGGGCCCTCGCTTGGTACGTCGGCACCCTTGCCTCGGACGAGGCGGCACGCACGCGCGGCGGCGCTTTGTGGCAGAAGGACGCAAGCGCCAAGGTTCACGTTCCGAACCTGGGCGCCCTCACGACGCAGACGGAAGAGACCTTGGCAGCCGCGCTGGGCGCGGAAGGTGCGCACGACCTGATGGCTTATTTGCGCAGCAACTCGGCGGCGGTGGCGAGCGCCGAGGGCGGCGTGGCGCTGGCCCGCGCCCGGCTGCAGGAGAGCTTGGCTGCAGCGCGAGCTGGCAAAACCGCCGAAGCAACCCGGCTTGGCCTGTCGGCATATCTGGACGGGTTCGAGCCGCTTGAACCCAAGCTGTCGGCGCGCAACAAGGAGTTGATGCTCGAGATCGAGACGGGGATGTTGTCGTATCGAGCGGCGCTGAGCGGCGGCAAGCTCAATGAGGCTGAAGGGGCTGCAGCGCGCTTAGATGCGCTGTTCAGCCAAGCTGAGACGGAGTTGAGCGCGGGAGCGTCGGATGCCACCACGACTTTCGCCGGCGCACTGACCATCCTGCTTCGGGAAGGCGTCGAGGCGCTCCTAATCGTCGTCGGCATGATCGCGTTCCTGCGCAAGGCTGACCGCGCTGACCTGCTGCCCCATGTGCATGCGGGCTGGGTGTCGGCGTTGATGGCCGGCGGCCTGACCTGGTTCATGGCCACCTACGTCGTCAGCATCAGCGGCGCGGACCGGGAGGTGACGGAAGGTCTGTCTTCATTGTTCGCCGCCGCGGTACTGCTCGGCGTGGGCCTTTGGATGCACCAGAAGAGCAGCGCGGGACGCTGGCAGGCGTACCTCAAGGACAAGCTGTCTTCAGCGATGTCGCGCCGCTCGGCATGGGCTTTGTTTGGCCTCTCCTTCATCGCCGTGTACCGCGAAGTGTTCGAGACCGTGCTGTTCTTCTCCGCGCTCGCGGTCGACGGTCACCGAAGCGCATTGCTGGGCGGCCTGGCCTGCGGCGTCGCGGCTCTGGCGGTCATCGCCTGGCTGATGCTGCGCAGCAGTGCGCGCATGCCGATCGGGAAGTTCTTCGCCGCCAGCTCGATCTTGGTGGCCGCGATTGCCGTGGTGCTGGCGGGCAAAGGCGTCGGTGGCTTGCAGGAAGCGGGATGGGTTTCGGCGCATCCGATCACGTGGCCTCACATCCAAGTGTTGGGCGTCTATCCCACTGCAGAGACCGCCGTCGCCCAGATGGTGGTCCTGCTCATCGCCATTGTGGGTTTTGCGGTCAACGCGATGCAAGCCCGGCGCATGCAACCGGCGCGGTAGAAGAGACAGCCGGTGGACGCCGCCAACGGCTCCGGATAATGATGCCCCAAGCGCAGTTGCGCAAGGAGCAGCGCAACATCCTCATGCGTCCAGCAATTTGCGGGACGCTTTCCGTGGCTGCTTCCGGCTTGCTATCTGCTTTTCGCGCCGCCAGACTCGCTGGCTGACGGGTTGGCCTTCCTTCATGCGGGCGACTGCATGTGGATGTGAATGCTTATTGCTGTGCTCATGTTCAACGAGCCAATCCGCGCTGGCAGCTTTGCTGCTTTCTATCGGGAGCCATGGCGCTCGCCGAATCAAGCTCAAAGACGACCGCGATTAGGGCGGTGGGGCGCCATGGGAAAGTGGGGAGCTTGCGCCTATGGCGATGTTATGAACCTCCACAAGCAGGATCGCCGGCAAAACCCCGTGTGCAAACAACCGAATCGCAACTGCGTGAGGCAATGCTTTGTCGGCCATGCCGGTGGTCGCCCCGGCGCTGGCCGCCGGAGCAGCTATCGAAAGCTTGAACCGGTCAAGGCTCGATCCTCAATGCCACGTCAACCGAAGCTGTCGCGGGCGTCTTGTTGGACCACAGCCAGCAGTGAACCTGCTCGGCCTGTACCTGCAAGGTCTGCGCTGCCTCCTTGACCTCCGTGAGCTTGGCTGGATAGATCGTCTCCTTGCCAAGGTGGTAGTGGATGTTGAAGTTCATCGCCGCGCTGCCCTGAAACGACCAGGCGATCTTCTGACCCGGCTTGAGCTTTGCGCAGACCTCGACAAACTTGGTCGGTTGAACTTCCGCCTTGTGCGTGAACTGCCCGTTGGCATCCCACTGGACGTCGACGATGTGCCCCGACGCAATTGCGCTCAAGTGCACCAACAACAGAGCCGCGACGCCCGCGACAGGCTTGATCAGGGTGCTCAGCACCTTCACTGCACGACCTTCAACTCGGTCACGACAAACTTGCCACCCTCGTTGGCGGCCTTGAACTGCACGCGCGTGCCAGGCTGCAGCTTGTCCAGCATGGCCTTGTCGCGCACCTGGAAGACCATGGTCATGGCGGGCATGTCCAGGCTCTTGATGTCGGCGTGCTTGAGCGTCACCTTGCCGGCTTCGCGATCGACCTTGCGCACTTCGGCGTCGGTCATGTCTGAGCTGGCCGCTGGCGCACTGGCTTGTGCGGACGGCGCGCCAGGGGTGGCGGCCCATGCTGCCGGGCTGAGCAGGCCGACGGTGAGCAGCGTTGCGGCGAACAGGCCGAGACGGCGTTGGTTGTTGCGGTTCATGTCAGTTCCTTTCGGGGATGTGATGCGTGGGATGCGGGGGCTTGAGGCGTGCGTCATTTGGCGCTGACCAGAATCTTGCCGACCATGCCGGCCTGGTAGTGGCCGGCGATCAGGCAGGCGAAGTCGAACTCGCCGGCGCGGTTGAAGGTCCAGACGATCTCGCCCTTCTTGCCCGGGTCGACATGCGCCATGTAGGGCTCGTCGTGTTCCATGTTCGGGAACTTCAGCATCAGCGCGGCGTGCTCGTCGAGTTCCTTCTTCGTGCCAATGACCAGCTCGTGGAGCATCTTGCCGTCGTTCTGCACGACGAAGCGGATGGTCTCGCCCAGCTTGACCTCCACGCGATCCGGTGTGAAGCGCATCTTGTCGGTCATCTTCAGCGCGACGGTGCGGTCGAGATCCGTCTGCCGGGCGCGGAACACCACGCCCATGCCACCGCGGCCGATTTCTTCCAGCAGGTGATACTTGCCGAACACCTCGCCGGGCGACGAGACTTCCTCCACGATCCCGTGCGCACCGCGCGCATCAGCGCGGTCTCCACCGCGCGGCCCGCGCGATCGGCGCCGGCGGCGAACGGCCCCTCCAGCGTCTGGCGCATCGTGTCGACGTCGCGCGCGAACCCGGCGGTGTCGGCGC
>JBHIWE010000093.1:0-14945 GCA_041987645.1 Acidovorax sp.
AGCCACGCCGGCGTGCTGCTGGGGCGAGCGCACGTTGCAGGCGTCCTTGAAGGTGATCCAGGGATGGCCGGTCTCGAACAGCATCGTGAGGATCTTGCGCCACAGGTCGGTCGCCTGGATGGTGCGCGAGGGCTTGATCTCGCCTCGCGCTGCCTTCTCTTCGTAGGCGACATAGGCCTTCTCGAAGGCAGAGCCGAACAGGTCGTGCAGGTCGGGCACGGAGGAGGGCGAGAACAGCGTCCAGGTGCCCTTTTCCATCACGCGCCGCATGAACAGGTCGGGGATCCAGTTGGCCGTGTTCATGTCGTGCGTGCGGCGGCGGTCGTCGCCGGTGTTCTTGCGCAGCTCCAGAAACTCTTCGATGTCCAGATGCCAGGTTTCCAGGTAGGTGCAGACCGCGCCCTTGCGCTTGCCGCCCTGGTTCACGGCCACGGCCGTGTCGTTCACGACCTTGAGGAACGGCACGACGCCCTGCGATTCGCCGTTCGTGCCCTTGATGTGCGAGCCCAGTGCGCGCACGCGCGTCCAGTCGTTGCCCAGGCCGCCAGCGAACTTGGAGAGCAGGGCGTTTTCCTTGATGGATTCGTAGATGCCGTCGAGGTCGTCGGGCACCGTGGTCAGGTAGCAGGACGAGAGCTGTGAACGCAGCGTGCCGCTGTTGAAGAGTGTGGGCGTGCTCGACATGAAGTCGAACGAGGACAGCACTTCATAGAACTCGATGGCGCGAGCTTCGCGGTCGGCTTCGTTGAGCGACAGGCCCATGGCTACGCGCATGAAGAACGCCTGCGGCAGTTCGATGCGCGTCTTGCGCACGTGCAGGAAGTAGCGGTCGTACAGGGTCTGCAGGCCGAGGTAGTCGAACTGCTGGTCGCGCTGCGCGTTCAGCGCCTTGCCCAGGCGGTCCAGATCGAACTCGAGCAGGCGCGGGTCCAGCAGCTCGTTGTCCACACCCTTCTGGATGAATTCGGGGAAGTAGGAGGCATAGGCCGCACTCATTTCAGCGGGCACCACGTCGCGGCCCAGCACTTCGCGCACGATGGTGTGCAGCAGCAGGCGGGCGGTGGCGTAGGTGTAGTCGGGGTCCTTCTCGATCAGCGTACGGGCTGCGAGGATGGAAGCCTTGTAGACCTCGTCCATGGGCACGCCGTCGTACAAGTTGCGCATGGTTTCCGACACGATGGGCGCGGCGTGGATGTCGGCGCCAAGGCCCGAGCAGGCCGATTCGATCAGCTGGTGCAGGCGCAGGATGTCCAGGTCCACGCGTTGGCCGTTGTCGATCACGCGCAGCGCCGGCATGGCGGGGGCCAGCTTCTCTTGCTGGTGAACGCGCTCTTGCGCACGGCGCTCGCGGTAGAGCACATAGGCGCGGGCGACTTCGTGGTGGCCGCCGCGCATCAGGCCGAGCTCGACCTGGTCTTGCACGTCTTCGATGTGGAAGGTGCCGCCCTGGGGCCGCGAGCGGATCAGGCCGCGCACCACCGCCTGGGTCAGAGCGTCCACCGTTTCGCGCACGCTGGCCGAAGCAGCGCCTTGCGTGCCGTGTACGGCCAGGAAGGCCTTCATCAGGGCCACGGCGATCTTCTGCGGCTCGAACGGCACGACGGCGCCGTTGCGGCGGATGGTCTGGTAGTGGGACAGCGTGTTCAGGCTCGGCATGCCGCTGGAGGCGTCGGCTTCGGACGAGGCTTGCGTCCGGTTGACGTCAAGGGATGGGGTATTGAGCGCAGCTTGCATCGGGTCCTCTCAGGAGCTGTACGGGGAAGGGGCGACGCGGGCGTGGATTGCCGCATCGCACAAGAAAAAGGCAGGGGCAGCGGGTGCCGTGCCACACTATATCTGGGGTCTTGGGAGGGCGCAAGACACTACCTATGGTGTCTCGTGCCTGTAACGCGCCGTTCGCCGGAACCGGGAAACATGCCTGTTCCGGGGCCGCAAAGGCGGGGCGAACCGGCTGCGGGGGCGCTATTCTCGCAGCACTTCGGCGCTTTCTGGGCGAATAAGGTTTTTTTGTCGCGTCCGGCGTGAGCAGAAGCGCGCAGGCCCACTCAGGCGGGCGGGAATCTGTCCTTTGGCCAGCCCAGTTGCAAAGCTAAAAGTCTCCAGTCGAACCCGGGTCCCGGGTCCCCTTTGCGCCCTGGAGCGATGTGTTCGTGCCCGGCGACATGCGCGATGGGGAAGCGGTCGGCCAGGGCAGCGCACAGTTGCGTCAGGCGGTCGTATTGCGCAGCTTCGAACTGCAGGCCTTCCAGCCCCTCCAGCTCGATGCCGATGGAGTCGTCGTTGCAGTGGGTGCGGCCACGGTAGGCCGAGGGGCCGGCATGCCAGGCGCGTTGCGTGCAGTCCACGAATTGCCAGAGCGTGCCGTTGCGCTGGATCAGGAAATGGGCCGACACCTCCAGGCCCCGGATGCCCTGGTAATAAGGGTGTGCATCCCAGTCCAGGGTGTTGGTGAACAGCTGGTGAATGGCACGGCCGCCGTATTCGCCGGGTGGCAGGCTGATGGAGTGCACGACGATGAGGTCCAGCACGGCGCCTGCGGGCCGGGGGCCGAAATTGGGCGAGGGCTCGCGCCGGGCGGGCTGGTACCAGCCACCATCCCACAAGGCTGGAACGTTGCGGTGCTGGACGATGGAAGGGGGGCGGGTCTCAGGCGGCATCGTCAGCGCTTTCTCCGGTCGAGGGCATGGCAATGTTCAGCCGCTCGATGCGGTAGCGGATCTGCCGCAGGCTGATGCCCAGCCTGGCCGCGGTCGCTGTGCGATTGAAGCCCGTCTCTCGCAGCGCGCGGACCAGGATGTCTCTTTCTTGCTGATCCAACCAGCCCTGCAGGTCGGAGGGCAGAGCGGGGGCTGTGGCGGTGCCTGCCCAGGCCGTGGGTGCGGTGTCGGCATCCGGCGACACATTAGGGGGCATGGGGTTGTCCGCAGTGCCGGGCGATAAAGGGTTCTCCACTTGCAGTTCATCGCCTTCGCTCAGGGCTAAGGCGCGATGCAGCAGGTTCTCCAGCTCGCGCACGTTGCCGCTCAACGGCGCGCGGGCGATGCGCTCCAGCGCGGAGTCCGTCAGCCGGGGCACGGATGTGCCGGATTCATGGGCAATGCGTTTGAGCAGGGCGGTGCACAGGGCGGGCAGGTCTTCGCGGCGCTCGCGCAGCGGCGGGATGAGGAATTCGATCACGTTCAGGCGGTAGTAGAGGTCCTGCCGGAAATGCCCGGCCTGCACGTCGGCCGCTAGATCGCGGTGGGTGGCACTGAGGATGCGCACGTCCACTGTTTCCTCCTGTGTGGACCCCAGAGGGCGCACCGATCGCTCCTGGATGGCGCGAAGCAGCTTGGATTGCATCGCCAGCGGCAAGTCTCCGATCTCGTCCAGAAAGAGAGTGCCTCCGCGCGCGGCCTGAAAGTAGCCGTTGCGGTCCTGCGTGGCACCGGTGTAGGAGCCCTTGCGGGCGCCAAAGAACTCGGCTTCGAGCAGGTTTTCCGGGATGGCGCTGCAGTTCACCGCGACCCACGGGCCGTTGCTGCGCTGGCTGCTGGCATGCAGGGCGCGCGCGACCAGTTCCTTGCCGGTGCCGGATTCGCCGCGGATCAGCACTGGCGCCATGCTGCGGGCGACTTTCGCGATGCGCTGCTTGACGCTGCGCATGGCGGCAGATTCGCCGACCAGCTGCTGCAGTGCTGCAGCCTCGGTGGGCCCATCGCCCGATCCGGCGCACGTGCCTCGAGGTGCGGGTGCCCCGCAGCGGCCGAACTGCGGGGCGGCCGGCGCGGCGTCCTGCACTGCGGAGGCCACCACAGAACGGAACTGGCGCAGGTCCACCGGCTTGGTGAGGTAGTCGAAGGCGCCGCAGCGCAGAGCCTCGACGGCGTTCTCGGCGGAGCCGTAGGCCGTCATGACAACGCAGCGTTCGCGGCGGTTCTGGCTGCGCAGATCCTGCAGAAGTTCCAGGCCGAAGCCGTCCGGCAGCCGCATGTCGGTGATCACGACGTCGAAGCGCCGGTCGTTAAGCTGCGCGCGCGCCTCCGCCACCGTGGAGGCGGTCTCCACCCGGTAGCCCTCGCGCAGCAGGGTGAGTTCATACAGCGTTCGCAGGTCGGGCTCGTCGTCGATGACGAGGATGGAGGCAGCAGCAGTCATGGGGCGCACGGGGGGTCAGACCATGATTGTGTCAAATAGGGTGGAGGCGCCGGCGGGCGGCTGCACGGCCCTGCGGAACGTGACCACGAAGGCATTGCCACCCACCTGTCCCCGTTCTCGTACTTCACGTGTCACGCGCTGGTAACTGATGGAAGCGCCATGACGCTGGCATAGCTCGCGGCAGATGTAGAGGCCCAGGCCGCTGGAGCGGCTCTCGGACGAGAAGAAGGGTTCGAACAGGTGCCGCTCCACTGATTTGTCCAGTGGGGCGCCGTCGCTCCAGACCTGTAGGCTCGCAGGGCCTGGTTCGGTGGCATGGGTGCTGAGCTGCAGCGAGTCGGGCTGCGTGCCCATGTAGCGAACGGCGTTGTCCAGCAGGTTGACCAGTACCCTGCGAAGGTGTTCCGCATCGAATTCGACCTGCGCGCCCTGGGCATCCAGGCGAATCTGCGGCGTTTTGCGGCCGGGGGTCTGGGACCGCCAGTCGGCCGATATCTGCGCTACAGCATCGTCCAGCACCAGCAGAGCGGCGGGGGCGTGGCTGATCTGGTGCTGCACACGCGCAATATCCAGCACCTCTTCCGCGATGCGCGCAAGCCGGTCGGCGTTCTGCTGCACCATGCGCGCCAGCCGTAGCTGGGCGGGGTCGGTCAGATCCTCCTCCAGCAGTGCATTGGCCTGCACGATCGCCGCCAGCGGGTTGCGGATCTCATGCGCCACGGCAGCCGACATGCGACCCATGGAGGCAAGCTTTTCTGTACGCAGGCGCGCCTGCATTTCCCGCAGGTCGTGCAGGAACATCACGCAGAGCGGCTCGCTGCCGTAGCCGTTGCCTGGCGCGTCTGCGCGCTGCGGGCCGGAGGTGAGCCACGTGCGCACCCGCAGTCCGACCGGGCGTGCTCCGTTCTGGAGGATGTCCAGGTCGGCGGACTGGGGCTGCTCCTGCTGAAACGTTCGCTGTGCCATCTGGGCCAGGGCTGCCCAGTCGGCCGAGCCCGATAGCAGAAAGGGGGCCGCCGCCGCAGACTGCCGGCCTAGCAGCTGCGCGGCCGCCGGATTGGCCATCCGCACCACGTCGCTCCGGTCGAGGACCAGCACGCCGTCGGCCAGGTTCTGGATGATGCGGGCGCTGACGGCTTCCTGTGCCCGTGCCTCCATCTGGCTCAGTTGGGCGGCTTGCTGCACGCTCGTGAGGCGGGTGGCGAGCTGGTGCACCAGATAGGCCGCGATGAAGTAGCCCGTGCCCGTGAGCGCTGCCTGCAGGTAGCGCTGGGTGAGGTCGGCTCCCGCCCGGTCTCCAACCCACCACACCCAGGTCAGGGAGAGCAGGGTGGCGCAGGCCGTCGTGCCCAGCGCCAGGGTGAGCGTCCCCAGGATGCTGGCCATGAGAATGGGCAGACCGAAGAGCGGTGCGAAGTTCATCGGCCCCACATGCAGGGCCTGCAGCGCCGCGACCATCATCAGGTCCACGCCGATGGAGGGCAGCCAGTGCGCGCCCGCGTGTGCCGGTGGCGGTGCCTGCCGGGCCCCAATGCGCAGTGCGATCGTCGCGCAGAGGTAGGCGAGGCAGAGCAGCAGCGGCCCGGGCTCATGCCGCTGGTTCAGCATCATGCCCAGGCCCTGCAGGAACAGGATAGACAGCGCAACCATGATGCGGCCGGTGAGGAAACCGTGCCAGAGGCGAAGGAAGGGTCCTTCCGCCGGGCGTGGGTGCAATGGCGTCGGCATGTGGCGGACCGCGCTGCGGGGCTTCAGGCTGGGCCGCGTTGCGCGTGGGATGCAGAGCAGTAGCTGTTCCCGTCGCGCTGCACTGCTTCGGACTGCGGTATGTGCATCCCGCAGTGCGAGCAGGGCACCATCTGCACCAGAGGCAGAGCAGTGGGCGTCGGCTTGTGCGGCGTCGGCGGGGCTGCCGTCCTGCGCTGGTGAGTGCGCCAGACGCCCCAGGCCACCATCAGGATCACGCTCAGCAGCAGGTATTTCATGCGGCCCGCCCCAGGATCACTTCAACCACGAAGCGCGAACCCGCATAGGCCAGCAGCAGCAGCGCAGCACCTGCATACAGCACGCGCACCGCGCTGCGCCCGCGCCAGCCGAAGCGCGCGCGGCCCAGGAGCAGCACGGCGAAGGTCAGCCACGACAGCAGCGAGAAGACGGTCTTGTGGTCCCAGATCCAGGCGCGGCCGTAGAGGACTTCGCCGAACAGCCAGCCTGCAACCAGCGTGGCTGATAGCAGCACGAAGCCGGCTTTCACGAATCGGAAGGTGAGCCGCTCCAGCGCCAGCAGGGGGATGCCGCTGTGCGGGTCGGCCGCCAGCCGGATATGGCGCTCTGCCCGGGTCATCAACCACGCGTGCACGACCGACGCGGCGAAGAGACCATACGAAGCGATGCCGAGTGCAAGGTGCAGGGGCAGCCAGGGCGATGCCGTCACGTGCAAGGGCTGCCCGGGGAACACCATGCCTAGGATGACGGTGGCCGCACCCAGACTGGCGAGAGTCCAGCGGGCCTGCATTTGCGGAAAGAGCTGCCTTTCGACCACATAGGCGGTAAGCACCAGCCAGGCCGTCATCGACAGAGCGGGGCCGAAGCCGAAGTGCGGCGCCTGGCCCACGAAGCCCCAGGCCAGCACTGCGCCGTGCAGCGCCCATGCCAGCAGGAGCGTCCAGCGTCCGCGGTCGGCACCGAGCCGCTTGCCCGCGGCGGCCGGCACTGCATAGGCCGCTGCTGCAGACAGAGCCAGCAGCCAACCGGGGAGAGACGTGCTGGGTAAAATCATGGGTTCGCAGTTTAGCCTTTCGCTCGCCTCCGGCAGGCAAGGCGGCCGACCGCACAAGCCGGTGGGCGCACATTTCCCAAAGACTTCTATGGCCTCCGCTCTTACCGAAAAACTCACGCGACTCGTCAAGGAGATGCGGGGTCAGGCCCGCATCACCGAATCCAACGTCCAGGACATGCTGCGCGAGGTGCGCATGGCCCTGCTTGAAGCCGACGTGGCGCTGCCCGTGGTGCGCGACTTTATCGCCCGCGTCAAGGAAAAGGCGCTGGGCCAGGAGGTGCTGGGCTCGCTCAAGCCGGGCCAGACCCTCGTGTCCATCGTCAACCGTGAGCTGGCGGCCACCATGGGCGAGGGCGTCGCTGACATCAACCTGGCCGCCCAGCCGCCGGCCGTCATCCTGATGGCGGGTCTGCAGGGCGCTGGCAAGACCACCACCACGGCCAAGCTCGCCAAGCACCTGATCGAAAAGCGCAAGAAAAAGGTGCTCACCGTCTCTGGCGACGTGTACCGCCCGGCCGCCATCGAGCAGCTCAAGACCGTGACCCGCCAGGCGGGTGCCGAGTGGTTCCCCAGCACGCCCGACCAGAAGCCGCTCGACATCGCCCATGCGGCGCTGGACTATGCCAGGAAGCACTTCTTCGACGTGCTGCTGGTCGACACGGCCGGCCGCCTGGCGATCGACGAAGTGCTGATGCGCGAGATCCAGGACCTGCACGCTGCGCTCAAGCCCGTGGAAACGCTGTTCGTGGTCGATGCCATGCAGGGTCAGGACGCGGTCAACACCGCCAAGGCCTTCAAGGAGGCGCTGCCGCTCACGGGCATCGTGCTGACCAAGCTCGACGGCGATTCGCGCGGCGGTGCGGCGCTATCGGTGCGTCAGGTGACCGGTGCCCCCATCAAGTTCGCGGGTGTGTCCGAGAAGATCGACGGTCTTGAAGTGTTCGATGCCGAACGCCATGCCGGCCGCATCCTGGGCATGGGCGACATCGTGGCCTTGGTCGAGCAGGTCAGCGCCGGCGTGGACATGGAGGCCGCGCAGAAGCTGGCCGCCAAGGTCAAGAGCGGTGACGGGTTCGACTTGAACGACTTTCTTTCTCAGCTGCAGCAGATGAAGCAGATGGGCGGCCTCTCCAGCCTCATGGACAAGCTGCCCGCCCAGCTCACGGCCAAGGCCGGCCAGGTCGATATGGACAAGGCCGAGAAGGACATCCGCCGCAAGGAAGGCATCATCCAGAGCATGACCCCGCTGGAGCGCCGCAAGCCCGAACTCATCAGGGCCACGCGCAAGAAGCGCATCGCCATGGGCGCCGGTGTTCACGTGCAGGAAGTGAACCGCCTGCTCAACGAGTTCGAGCAGATGCAGGGCATGATGAAGAAGATGAAGGGCGGTGGCCTGATGAAGATGATGAAGAAGATGGGCGGGCTCAAGGGCGGCCTGCCCGGCATGGGCGGCATGCCGCGCTTCTGACGGCCATTCACCCGCGCAGGGCGGCCCGCATCGGTTGCGCGCCGCCCATGAAAAAACGCCCCGCGATGCGGGGCGTTTTCGTTGGTGGGTGCTTCCCAGGACTCTGGCGCTCAGGCGGCCTTGAGGAGCGGACGGGCCAGCCGCGTGGCATGCAGCCACGCGCGGCGCAGCACCGGGGGCGACCACGATTCCTCGGGGATCAGCAGCAGGCGCTGGGCGCGGGCCGCTTCGCCCATGCGGATGTGGCTGGTCAGCACCGTGAGCGGGATCGAGAGCGCCAGCGGCAGGCCCACGGGCAGCAGCCAGATCAGCGCGCTGCCATCGACCCAGGCCACGGCGGCGGCGAGGGCGGCGACCACCAGACTCATGGGTGCCAGCTTGCGTGCGGCTTCGGTCCAGGGCACGGCAGCGGCTTCGCGGGGAGGCGACTTCCAGTCCAGCTTCAGGCCCGTCAGCGCCACGACCACGAACAGCGAGTGGGCCAGCATGCGGATGGGGGCTTGCAGGATGGCCAGCGTGCTTTCCAACGCGGCGCTCTTGAAGAGGCTCAGCGTGCCGCCGTATTGCTGTTGCTCGCCGCGCATCAGGATCGCGGTCACACCCAGCACGCGGGGCAGGAACAGCATGCACAGCGTCCATGCCCACAGGCCCATCAGCTCGCCGGGCAGGATGTTCCAGTCGGCGACCATGCGGGCACCGGACAGCCAGAGCGCCGTGCCCAGGGTGATGAAGGCCAGCCACAGCGGGGCGGACAGGTAGGCCATCGCGCCGGTCACGAACATCGTGCGGTGGACGGTGTGGATGCCGGGCTCGGCCATCAGGCGTGCGTTCTGCAGGTTGCCCTGGCACCAGCGGCGGTCGCGTTGCAGCTCGGCCAGCAGGTCGGGCGGCTGTTGCTCGTAGCTGCCGACCAGGTCGGCCACCAGCCAGACGTGGTAGCCGGCGCGGCGCATCAGCGCGGCTTCGACGAAGTCGTGCGACATGATGCCGCCGGCCAGGCCGCCCGTGCCCTTGATGGGTGCCAGGGCGCAGTGCTTCATGAAGGGCTCGACGCGGATGATGGCGTTATGGCCCCAGTAATGCGATTCGCCCAGCTGCCAGTACTGCATGCCCAGCGTGAACAGCCGGCCCGCCACGCGCGAGGCGAACTGCTGGGCGCGGGCGTGCAGGGTGACGTGGCCGATGGCCTGCGTGGCGGTCTGGATGATGCCGGCCTGCGGGTTGGCTTCCATCAGCTTGGCCATGGAGACGATGCAGTCGCCGCTCATCACGCTGTCGGCGTCGAGCACGACCATGTACTTGTAGTCCTTGCCCCAGCGGCGGCAGAAGTCGGCCACGTTGCCGGCCTTGCGGTGCGTGCGGCGGGTGCGCAGGCGGTAATAGACCTCGACCTGCGGCTGCTTGGGGCTGGTGGCCAGTGCCGCGCGCAGCTCTTCCCAGGCGGCGCGCTCGGCGGCGGCGATGGCGGGGTCGTAGCTGTCGGACAGCACGAACACGTCGAAGGTCTTGCCATGGCCCGTGGCGGCGACCGACTCACAGGTGGCACGCAGGCCGGCGAAGACGGTGGCGACGTCTTCGTTGCAGATCGGCATGATGATCGCGGTGCGCGCGTCTTCGGCCAGCGTGTGGCTGTCCACGCTGCGTGCCGACAGCGAATGGCGGTCGCCCTTGAGCATGACCCAGAAGCCCATCAGGCCGGTCAGGAAGCCCGTGACCACCCAGGCGGACAACAGAGCGAACAGGGTGAGTTGCCCGTATTCAAGCCAGGCGCTTTCATATTCAGGCTGCACGCCGGCGAACAGCGTGGTGGCCAGGGCGCTGCTGATGAGGGCCAGCACCAGGAACACCGCACGGCGCTGGCTGGCTGCGGCCTGCCAGGGCTGCTGGGGTTCTTCAGCGCGGCGCGATTGGGTGCGCCCGGTCAGACGCATCAGCGCCGCGGTGCCGATGCTGTTCCAGAAACCGCGCCACGGGCGGGCGGGCATGGAGCCGCGATGCACCGGAGGGGCCGTCAGCGAATTGGGATGGCGTTCTTCCCGCAGCGTGCTGCGCCGGGTTTCGACGGGTGCCGCATAGGAGACGCCCACGGGGGCGACGCTGGCCGGAGCATGCGGAACGACGTCCAGCATTCCAGTCTTGGAAGAGGTGTGTGTTTCCATGGGGTGCTCGAGGCTTGGGGACTGTTCGTTGATGGACACGCCAACGCCACCACTCGCCACCCGCGAGGAGTGTTGTTGTGCATGCGAAGGGGAGTTGTGCGCTGAGTTCATGCGAGACATAGGGCAAACCCCGTGCCAGGCCTGAAAATCGATTCAAAATCAACGACTTAAGTCGGTTTATGGCTGTAAGCGTATGTGCGCTGTGCCAAAACACCCTGGAAAACCCTGGTTCTGTCGCAAAACAGCGACCTTATTGGCCGCTGCTAGGAGTTTTTCTTTTCAAATCAATGGCTTACTCGTGTCGCTCATTGGCGACATCGTCCGCTGCGCCCTCATCGGCCTTGAACTGCCCTGGGGTCAGCGCGTGCTTTTGCAGCAGCCTGTAGAACTCCGTGCGGTTGCGCTGGGCCAGTCGGGCGGCATCTGCCACGTTGCCGTCCGTCATCTTCAGCAGGTCTACCAGATACTCGCGCTCGAAGCGCTGCCGCGCTTCGCTCAGGCTGAGCACCTGCACCGCCGGCGTGCGCAGCGCGCGCTGCACCAGGCCCAGAGGCACCAGCGGTGTGGTGGACAGGGCGCAGACTTGTTCCACCACGTTGTAGAGCTGGCGCACGTTCCCGGGCCAGGAGGCCGACGTCAGGGCCTTGAGTGCCTCGGGCGAAAAGCCCGACAGACGCTTGCCGTACTTGCGGGCGAGCAGATCGAGGAAGTGGTTGGCCAGCAGGGGGATGTCTTCCCGCCGTTCCCCGAGGGTAGGCAGGGACAGGGTCACCACATTCAGCCGATAGTAAAGGTCCTCGCGGAACTGGCTGGCAGCCATGGCCGCTTCCAGGTCGCGGTGGGTGGCGGAGATGATGCGCACGTTCACCGGCAGCGACTGGCTGGAGCCCACCGGGCGGACGGCGCGCTCCTGCAGCACGCGCAGGAGCTTGACCTGCAGCGCGGGTGGCATGTCGCCGATTTCGTCCAGCAGCAGGGTCCCGCCGTCGGCAGCCTGGAAGAGCCCCTTGTGGTTGCTCACGGCATCGGTGAACGCGCCCTTCATGTGGCCGAAGAGTTCGGATTCGAGCAGTGCCTCGGGAATGGCGCCGCAATTCACCGCCACGAAAGGCCGTGCTGCCCGGGGGCTGGCTCTGTGAATGGCGCGGGCCAGCATTTCCTTGCCCGAGCCGCTGTCGCCCAGAAGCAGCACGCTGGCGTCCGATTGCGCAACCATGTGTGCTTCGGCCAGGACTTCGGCCATGCGGTTGGAGCGGCTGACGATCTCCGCGCGCCAGGTCTCGTTGGCGTGGCTCTGCGTGGTGGTCGGCGCGCTCAGTGCCAGCGCCTGATGGATCTTCTCGATCAGCTCCTTGCCGTCGTAGGGTTTGGTGAGATAGGTGAAGACGCCGCGGGCCGTGGCTTCCACCGCATCGGGAATGGTGCCATGCGCGGTGAGCAGGATCACGGGCAGCGACGGGTGGCGCGCACGCACCTCGTCGAACAGCGCGAGCCCGTCGCGCCCCGGCAGTTGCACGTCGCTCAGGACCAGCTGCGGGCGCTGTACTTCAAGCTGTGCGAGGGCGGCTTCGGCCGAGCCGACGGCCGACACCTCGAAGCCCGCGGCCTGCAGGCGCAGGGACAGCAGGCGCAGCATGTCTGCGTCGTCATCCACCACCAGGATGCGGGGTTTGACCGGGGCGGTGGCTTTGTTGACGGCCATGGCGATGTCTTTCGTCGTCGTTCAGGGCGCAGGATGCGCCCGGCTACCGGAACTGGCCGGGCCGCCCGGTCGCGCATTCAGGCTGCGCTCGATGGCGCGCATGGCTTCCAGCCGCTCGTTGAGCTGCTCGTTGCGGCGCTGGGCGTCGCGCAGCTGTTGGGTTTGCCGGTCGAGTTGGTCTTCGAGCCGGCGCATGTGCAGAAAACGGGTCTCCAGCATGCGGGCGAACGACTGCAGCGTGGAGGAATTGCCGGGCTGGGCCAGCGCGCGCTGTGCAAGCCCCAGCGCTCGGGCCGTGTCCACCGGTTGCCGGGTCTGGCCAAGCGCCAGGGCCAGTTCGAGCTGGCGTTGTACGGACTCATCCTGGAGCGGCGTCAGGTGGGCGATTTCGGCGGACAACTCGCTCGAGTTGAGCGAGACCACCCGGTCGGAGTAGGCAAGCAGCTGCGTCACGGGGCCTGCGCGGCGCGGCTCTGCGGGCGTGATGGCGGGCTGCGTGCTGGCTGCATCCCCTCGCAGGGGCTCTGCCGCAGCCGGCTGCGGTGGGGGCGCGGCGACCGGCCCGGCTGCTGGTGTCGGCGTTTCGGGGGGGGCCCCAGTCGCTGGCGGTTCGGCGGGATTTGCGCAGCCGCCCAGCAGCAGGGCGGCGGCCGTCAGCGCGGCTGAGAGGGAAAGCTGCAGCGACGGGGTCGTTCGGGCTGGGGCGTAACCGCAGGTGCGGGGGATGGCAAGGCTAAGAGGCATGGGGCAATTCAATGCGGAAGGGGGTGCGGGGGCCGTCTTCCACCAGCTCCACCCGCCCGCCATGGGCGGTGATGTATTCGTGGACGATCGACAGGCCGATGCCGGTGCCGCGAGCGGCGTCCTGCGGCTGGCGTACGCCCCGGTAGAAGGGCTCGAAGATGCGCGAGCGGTCATTCTCGTCCACGCCTGGACCCTGATCGACGAAGTCCACCCGGATGGCGCCCGGCAGTTGTGACAAAACGATGCGGATGGTGCCGCCTTGGGGTGAGAAACGGATGGCGTTGGAGAGCAGATTGCCCACGGCCGACGAGATCTTGTCGGCATCCAGCGGCAGGATCACAGGCCGGCCTTCCACGGCCACGTCGAGCTTGCGCGCCTGCCACTGCAGCCGCTGCGCCTCCACCTGGGCTTCCAGCAGCGCCAGCAGGTCGGTCGGCGTGCGGCGCAGCTGCCGGGCCTCGAAGGCCGCAGCATTGAAGCGCAGCAGCGCCTCGATCTCGCCCTGCAGCACCATCGTGTTCTGGTGCAGGATGGACACCACCTCGCTCTGGCCGGGGGTGAGTTCGCCCGTGATGCCGTCCTGCAGCAGGGCCACCCCCTCGCGCATGGAGGCCAGCGGCGTCTTGAGCTCGTGGGAGACGTGGCGCAGAAAGCGTGCCTTGTCGGCATCCAGCTCCAGCAGGCGCACGCGCAGCCATTCGAGCTGCTGGCCCACGCGGCGGATGTCCACCGGGCCGGCGATATCCACCGGCCGAGCCAGTTCGTTCTCGCCGAGTCGGCGAATGGCGTTTTCCAGTCGCTTGAAGGGCCGCGCCAGCCAGATGCCGAGCGCCAGCGCCAGCACCAGCGCCAGCACGATGACGCCCACCACCTGGTGGGTCACCTCGCGCCGGCTGGCTTCGATCTTTTCCTGCAGCGCGTCGCTGCGGCGGGTGTTGAGGTCCTGCACCTGCTGCGAAATGATGGTGTTGAGTGCATCGATTTCCAGGAAAGTCGCTGCGGCCACCCGCTCGTTCTCCAGCGACTGCGCAGCGGGCGCATCGAGCAGCCGGGACACCTCTTCCAGATGCGCCAGCCATTTCGCTGCCAGCTCCGGAGGCAGGCCGTTGAGCTCCAGGCGCTGCATGGTGTCTCGGGCATCGTGGGCACCTTCCTCGAAACGGCGGCGCAGCTGCGCATCGGCCAGCACGAGGGATTGCCGGGCTGAGCGCTCCAGCGTCTGGCTGCGGGCATTCAGCGCCTGTGCTGCCGCGCTGAGCTGGATCGCTTCGGAAGCGCCCTGGCGGCTCTGCACCATCAGCTGCTCCAGCGTGAAGATGGCGCGCAGCGAGCTGGCACCCAGCAGGCCACCGATCAGCAGAAAGGCCAGCAGCAGCAGCTGCTGGAACGACAGGCCGCTCAGCGAGGCGACCTTGCTATGCCGTGCGGACACGCTCATCGCGGTGCGGCGCCGCTCAGGCCGGCAGGGCGGAGTCGGCCGTCACGACTTCGCCGCGCAGCGTGTAGGCCTTGGCTTCGGTGATGGTGACGTCCACCATCTGTCCGATGAGCCGCGGCTGGCCCGCGAAGTTGACCACGCGGTTGCATTCGGTGCGGCCCATGAGTTCGTTGCCGTCGCGCTTGGAGGCTCCTTCCACCAGGATGCGCTGCACCGTACCCACGCGGCTTTCGCTGATCGACTTGATGTTGGCGTTGATCACGGCCTGCAGCTCCTGCAGGCGGCGCAGCTTGACCTCGTGCGGCGTGTCGTCGTGCAGGCTGGCGGCGGGCGTGCCGGGGCGCGGGCTGAAGATGAAGCTGAAGCTGTTGTCGAAGTGGATGTCGTCGATGAGCCTCATCATCTTGCCGAAGTCTTCCTCGGTCTCGCCCGGGAAGCCGACGATGAAATCGCTGCTCATCGCCAGGTCGGGCCGGATGGCGCGCAGCTTGCGGATGGTGCTCTTGTATTCCATGGCC
>JBHIWE010000094.1:0-14935 GCA_041987645.1 Acidovorax sp.
GCTGGTGACCTCGGGCGTCTCGTCGAAGCCGGTGTCGCTCATGGGGTTGGGCAGGCCGGCGTTGGGGTAGCAGCTGATGAAGGTGTCTTCCGCCACCCGGTTCAGCTCCTGGATGTAGGGGCGCATCAGCGTGGCACCCAGCGCGCAATTCAGCCCGACGGCCAGCGGGCGGGCGTGGCGCACGCTGTGCCAGAAGGCGGTCACGGTCTGGCCCGAGAGGATGCGCCCGGAAGCGTCGGTGACGGTGCCGCTGATGATGAGCGGCAGGCGCTCGCCGCTCGCCTCGAAGTACTCGTCGATGGCGAAGAGTGCGGCCTTGGCGTTGAGGGTGTCGAAGATGGTTTCGACCAGCAGCACGTCGGCGCCGCCCTCGACCAGGGCTGCGGTCTGTTCGTAATAGGCGGCGCGCAGCTGCTCGAAATCGACGTTGCGCGCACCGGGGTCGTTCACGTCGGGGCTGATGCTGGCCGTCTTGGGGGTGGGGCCCAAGGCGCCGGCCACGAAGCGGGGCTTGTCGGGCGTGGAGAACTTGTCGCAGGCGGCGCGCGCCAGCCTGGCCGAGGCGAGGTTCATCTCGCGCGCGAGGTCGGCCATGTGGTAGTCCTCCTGCGCGATGGTGGTCGCGCCGAAGGTGTTGGTTTCGATCAGGTCGGCGCCTGCGGCCAGGTAGGCCTCGTGGATGTCGCGGATCACGTCGGGCCGGGTCAGCGAGAGCAGCTCGTTGTTGCCCTTCACGTCGCGCGGAAAATCCTTGAACCGGTCGCCCGCGCCATCGGCGCCCTGGTAGCCCTCGCCCCGGTACTGGGCCTCGCCCAGCTTGAAACGCTGGATCATGGTGCCCATGGCGCCGTCGAGGATGGCGATGCGTTGGGCCAGGATGGCGGGCAGTTGTGCGGCTCGGGTGTAGCGGGGCAGGTTCATCCCGCAATTGTAGGAAGGTGGTGCGGGGCGCGCTGGCCGGCCGGCGCACAATACTGGGCTTTCCCCCGCGTGCGGCCCCTGCCGCGCAGCCGTGGCGGATTCGGGGTCGAATCGGCCTCTGGCCCCCGTCTTCCGGGCGCCTATAGCTATCAAAAAGTGAGTATCCCAGTAGTGTCCCCCGCGCATTTCGTCCTGCACGACGTCTTTGGCTACGACCAGTTCCGCGGCCCTCAGCAGGCCATCGTCGAGCACGTGATCGCCGGTGGCGACGCGCTGGTGCTCATGCCCACGGGCGGCGGCAAATCGCTGTGCTACCAGGTGCCGGCCATCGTGCGGCGCGATGCGGGCCGGGGCGTGGCCATTGTCGTGTCGCCGTTGATCGCGCTCATGCACGACCAGGTCGGCGCCCTGCACGAGGCGGGGGTGGATGCCGCCTATCTCAATTCCACGCTCGACTGGCAGCAGACCCAGGAGCTGGAGCGGCGCGTGGCGCGCGGCGACATCACCATGCTCTATGCCGCACCGGAGCGGCTGACCACGCCGCGCTTCCTGGAGCTGCTGGACGGCCTGCACCAGCGCGGGCAGCTGTCGATGTTCGCCATCGACGAGGCGCATTGCGTGAGCCAGTGGGGCCACGACTTCCGCCCCGAATACCGCGCGCTCACCGTGCTGCACGAACGCTATGCCGGCGTGCCGCGCATCGCCCTCACCGCCACGGCCGACGAGCTGACCCGCGCCGACATCGTGGAGCGGCTGCAGCTCGAAGGCGCGCAGCACTTCGTCTCCAGCTTCGACCGGCCCAACATCCGCTATCGCATCGAAGAGAAGAAAGAGCCGCTCGCCCAACTGCTGCGCTTCATCGAGCGAGAGCATCCCGAGGACGCGGGCGTGGTCTATTGCCAGTCGCGCAAGCGTGTGGAGGAGATGTCCGCCGCGCTGGTCGATGCGGGCCTGAAGTCGCTGCCCTACCACGCGGGCCTGCCGCCCGAGGTGCGCCAGGAGAACCAGGACCGCTTCCTGCGCGAGGAGGGCATCGTGATGGTGGCCACCATCGCCTTCGGCATGGGCATCGACAAGCCGGACGTGCGCTTCGTCGCCCACGTGGACATGCCCAAGAACATCGAGGGCTACTACCAGGAGACCGGCCGCGCCGGCCGCGACGGCCTGCCCGCCGATGCCTGGATGGCCTACGGCCTGCAGGATGTGGTGAACCAGCGCCGCATGATCGACGAGAGTCCGGCGGGCGAGGAATTCAAGCAGGTCATGCGCGGCAAGCTCGATGCGTTGCTGGGCCTGGCCGAGGCCACCGACTGCCGGCGCGTGCGGCTGCTGGGCTATTTCGGCGAGGCCTCGGAGCCCTGCGGCAACTGCGACAACTGCCTGAACCCGCCCGCGGTGTGGGACGGCACGGACGCGGCGCGCAAGCTGCTCTCGACCATCTACCGCGTGCACGAGGCCAGCGGCCTCACCTTCGGCACCGGCCACATCATGGACATCGTGCGCGGCAAGGACACCGAGAAGGTCAAGCAGTTTGGGCACGACAAGCTCTCCACCTTCGGGCTGGGCAAGGAATATTCCGAGGCGCAGCTGCGCGGCGTGCTGCGCCAGCTGCTGGCCACGGGTGCGGTGGGCCTGCACAAGGTGATGCTGGAAAGCGGCCACAGCTTCGACACGCTGAGCCTCACCGACGGCTCGCGCCCCGTGCTCAAGGGCCAGACGCCGGTGCTGCTGCGCGAATCCACGGCCAGCGCGCCGGCCAAGCGCACCCGCCGCAGCACGGCGCCGCCGGCCGCCGCGGCCAACCTGGGGCCCGACGGGCAGGTGCGTTTCATCAACCTCAAGGCCTGGCGCGCCGAGGTGGCGCGCGAGCACAACCTGCCGGCCTACGTGATCTTCCACGACGCGACGCTGGCCGCCATCGCCGAGCGCGACCCCGCTTCGCTGGACGACCTGCAAGGCATCACCGGCATGGGGGCCAAGAAGCTCGAAGCCTACGGGGCGGATGTGCTGCGCGTCTGCCGCGCCACCGCCTGAGAACGCCGCATATTTCCAGAGCGGCTCACAAAGCCCAGCGAAGCGGTTCTGGCGAGGCGCCGCATCGCAGCCCGTAGCGGCGCTACCGCAAGATGCGGCAACGATGCCAGAAGGGCCTTTTGAGCGGCTCTCAGCGGCGCAGCAGCAGTGCCTGGCGCAAGAGCCGTGAAGCGCGGTCGCGGATCTGGAACGGGCTGTGGCCGGGCGCCGGGCGCACCTTGGCCATCGCGCAGGCGGCGAGGAAATCCTGCAGGATGGGCGTATCGTCCAGCGCTTCCGTTTCCTTGGCGCGGAACTCCGGGTGCCATTGCGTCGCGGCGATGTAGCCCTTGCCCCGGCTGGGGCGGCGGCGGATCGCCTCGGGCACGCCGTCGGGGTAGCTCCAGGCCTCCACGTCGAAGCCCGGCGCCAGGTTCTTGATGCCCTGGTGGTGGATGCTGTTGACCACGACGCGCTGCTGCTGCGGGTAGAGCGCCGAAAGCCGCGTGCCCGGCACCATGTCGATCTCGTGGAAATGCTGGTCGTACGTGACGGCGTTGCGGTGCTGCTGCGCGCCCGGGTGCTGGGTCTCGATGTCCTGGTAGAGCGTGCCGCCAAAGGCCACGTTGATGAGCTGCAGCCCCCGGCAGACGCCGAAGATGGGCTTGCCCGCCTGCTCGAAGGCCTCGACCACCGCCAGGTCGTAGAGGTCGCGCACGCGGTCGCCCAGCCAGGCGTCCTTGAGCGGCACCTCGCCATAGCTGCCGGGCCACACGTCGGCCCCGCCATGCATCACCACGCCGTCCAGCCATTCCGCATAGTGCGCCAGCGTGACGTCGCCGCGCGCGGTCTCGCCGGTGGGGCAGGGCACCATCACCACCATGGCGCCGGCCGACATGATCCAGTGCGCAATGGACTGCTCCACGTACTGCAGCGTCTTGTTGGTGAAGAGGGAGCGGGCAGGATCGGCGTGCGAGAAGCAGGCGGAAAGGCCGATCTTCAGGCGGGCGGAGGTGGAGGTCGTGGCTGGGCGCGCTGGCGCTGGGGTCCGCTGTGCAGAAAGCATGGCTCTGGTTGTAACGCCGAACGCGCCGTGCGGCTGTAGGAACGGGCCCCTGCGCCGCGTCGGGCCTGCGTGTGGCGCCATCGACTGGATGCATTTCGTTCCCGGCTGCCGGTGCCGCGGCGCGATACTTTGCCCATGCAAGGTTTTTCGCTCTTCTCGGCCAGGCGCCTGCGTGCGCGCCGGCCGCCTTTCGCGCAGGTGGCGGCGGTGGGCGCGCTGGCCGTGCTGCTGGTCTGGGCCGCCAGCCTGTCGCAGCCCTGGGGCCGGCTGGAGACGATGGCCTTCGACGCCTTCACCCGCCTGTCCGCGCCCGGCCGCAGCACGCTGCCCGTGGTGCTGCTGGCCGTGGACGGTGCATCGCCTTCTGGCGGGCCCTCACGCCGCAAGCATGCGCAGCTGCTGGAGCGTCTGCATGCCGGCGGTGCGGCTGCGGTGGGGTTCGACCTGCCGTTCTCCGAGCCCTCAACGCCCGACGACGACGCCGCTTTCGAGCGGGCGATCGCCGCATCGTCCGCCGTGGTGCTGCCCTCTGCGGGGGCGGGGGATGCCAGCCTGCCGCTGCCGCGCTTCGTCGCTGCGGGGGCGCTGGTGGGCGATGCATCGCTGCTGCCCGACGGCGACGGCGTGGTGCGCCGGGCCGCTGTGCACGTTCACAGCCTGGCGAGTCGCCTGACGGCCCTGGCCGATGCCCGCGCCGCGCGCGAGGCTCGGGCGACGGCGCCCTCCGAATACGTGGTGTATCGCGGGCCAGCCGGCACTTTCGACACGCGGCCCTACGAGGACGCGCTGCTGCCCGGCCGGCTGCCGCCGGACTTCTTTCGGGGCAAGGTGGTGCTCGTCGGCGCCGTGCAGGCGGGCCTGCGCTCGCCCTTCGGCTGGGGCTGGAGCGATGCGCGCCCGTTCCCGACCATGGAACTGCACGCCACGCTGATCGACAACCAGCTCACCGGCGCCCGCCTGCGCAGCGTGGATTCCGGCTGGTCGCCCGTGGTGCTGATGCTCGTGCTGCCCCTGCTGCTGGCCGCCGGCTGGCGCTGGCCGGTGGCGGCGGCGCCCCTGTCTCTGCTGCTGGCTGCGGGGGCCGTGGGCACTTCGTGGATGCTGTTCCAGCGTGGGCTGTGGTGGCCGCCGGTGTTTCCGGCCGCGGCGGTGCTGGCCGGGTGGGGTGCGGTGACCGTCTGGGTGGCCGCACGTGCGCCGCGCGGCAGGGTTCGGGCGCGGGGGCGCACGAGGGCGCAAGCGTGAAGAGACCTTGAGCAAACGCAACGTTTGGCAAGCATTCGCAAAACCCGGTTGAAGCGCGGCGCTACAGCCCCACACTGAAGGTGCCAACCACAAGGAGTCCGCCATGCAAGTACAAGTACAGACCGACGATCACATCGAGGGCAGCGAGGCCATGAACCGCTGGATCGAAACGGAAACCATCAGCCGGCTGGCCCGCTTCCGCGACCATCTGACGCGGGTGGAGGTGCATTTCTCCGATCTGGACGGCGGCCGCTCGAATGGCGCCGACAAGCGCTGCAATATCGAGGCACGCGTCTCCGGCCGCCCGCCGGTGGCCGTGAACGCCGATGCGGCCAAGGTGCCCGAGGCTTTCACCGCTGCCATCGACAAGCTGGTCCGCGCCCTCGACACCGATCAGGGCCGCCTGCGCGACCGCGCTGGCCGCGAGACCATCCGCACGGCCGAAAGCGGCCTGGCCTGAGAACGTGAACACGTTCTGAGCGGGGTCGCGCCTACCGGGTGGCGGTGATGCGCCGCTGCGGCACCGTGCCGCCGGCCGCCACCATGCGCGCGCTGCGCTCGTGCGCATCGCGCGCCAGCCCGTCGATGAGCGCCGCCTCGGGCAGGTTCTTCCAGTAGCGCGTGGGCATCTCGCGCCGCATCATGTCCAGCTTCAGGCGCGCCGGGTTGAAGGTGTGCCGGTAATAGGTGAGCCAGAGCGCCTCGCCCGCATCGGGCGGCGGCGCTTCGGCGCGCGTGGCGCCGGGCCCGGTCTGCAGCGTGCCCGCGTCCCAGCGCAGGCTGCAGTCGGGCGTGAGGATGGCCCAGCGCATCTGCGTGAAGCGCTGCACGAAGAACGCGGCATTGGCCCGGGCGATGTGATGGTCCGGCTCGAACCAGGCCACGTGCAGCGGCTGGGCCTGGCCGTCGTCCACGGCGCGAAAGCGCACGAAGGCGCGCATCTTGTGCATGTCGCGCCGCACGGCGGCCGCCAGGCGCTGCAGGCGCGCCAGATCGGGGTCGAGCGCATCGTGTCGCAGCGCCGTCTCGCGCGCGAGGCGCCACAGGGCGCGGTAGAGCAGCGCGTGGCGCTCCGGGTCGCTGTGCAGGGCCGCGTGCTCGGCCAGCGCCAGGAAGGCGCGGGGCACGCGGGCTGTGGGGGGCTGGGTCTGGCTTTCGTCGGCATCGCTCGCGGCGTCGACCGGCGCTGCTTCCGGCAGCGGCTCGGCCGCGAACAGATCGCTTTCGGCATCGCCCGCGACCTGCCAATGCACGGCCTCGGGCGGCAGGCCGGCCTGCAGGCAGGCGCGGGCGGCCTGGCGAAAGCCCGGCCAGTCGGCCGCGTGGCTCAGGGTGATGCTGCGCTGCATGGCGGCGGCTTTGGCCTTCAGGCGAAGAGCGACGCCTGCACCGGTGCGGGCGCCAGCTGGGCCCGCAGGCGGGCGGGCGCGCGCAGCCGGTCGTGCGGGAGGTGGTCGGTCACGGCGACGAAGGGCAGCACCTTGGCCAGCGGCACGTGCAGCCGGCCCAGGTCGGCATGGCGCAGCCGGCGCACGCGGCGGGCGGCCAGCAGTTTTTCGACCGTGCGCACGCCCAGGCCGGGCACGCGCAGCAGGCGTTCGCGCGGGGCGGTGTTCAGGTCCACCGGAAAGCATTCGGGATGGGCCACGGCCCAGGCGAGCTTGGGGTCCATCTCCAGCGACAGCATGCCGCTGCTGCGCGCTTCGCTGTCGCCCAGGGATGCGGCCGGCGGCACGATCTCGTCGTGCGTGAAGCCGTAGAAGCGCATCAGCCAGTCGGCCTGGTAGAGCCGGTGTTCGCGCACCAGCGGCGGCGCGGCCAGCGGCAGGGCGCGCGAGGCATCGGGAATCGGGCTGAACGCCGAGTAATAGACCCGCCGCAGCCCGTAGCCGCCGTAGAGCCGGGCGCTGGTGGCGAGGATGGTGCGGTCGTCGGCCGCGTCGGCGCCCACGATCATCTGCGTGCTCTGCCCGCCGGGCGCGAAGCGCGGAGCCTCGGCGCGGCGCGTGCGGCCGGGCAGGGAGACGATCTGCGGGCTGCCCGGGCGCCCCCGCTGGTCGCGGGCCTGCTGGCGGGCGTCGTCGATGTGCAGCGCCAACCGGCCCATGGAGCGCTGGATGGCGGCGCCGTCCTTCTCGGGCGCCAGGGCCGCCAGGCCCTGTTCGGTGGGCAGCTCGATGTTGATGCTGAGCCGGTCGGCATAGCGGCCGGCGCGCTGCAGCAGCTCGGGCGAGGCGTCGGGAATGGTCTTGAGGTGGATGTAGCCGCGGAAGTCGTGCTCCTCGCGCAGCACGCGGGCCACCTCCACCACGCGCTCCATGGTGTAGTCGGGGCTCTGGATGATGCCGCTGGAGAGGAACAGCCCCTCGATGCAGTTGCGGCGGTAGAAGTCGAGCGTGAGATCCACCACCTCCTGCACCGCGAAGCGCGCCCGCGGCACGTTGCTGCTGATGCGGTTCACGCAGTAGAGGCAGTCGTACTGGCAGTAGTTGGTGAGCAGGATCTTGAGCAGCGAGATGCAGCGCCCGTCCGGCGCGTAGCTGTGGCAGATGCCCATGCCCTCGGTGGAGCCGATGCCGCGCCCGCCCACCGAATTGCGCGCCGACGTGCCGCTGGACGCGCAGGAGGCGTCGTACTTGGCGGCGTCGGCGAGGATGGCGAGTTTGGATTCCGTGAGCACTGTGCTAATTTACAGTGTTTCGCGGGAGTCCGCTGGGCAAGACCTTGCCGCTTGTCTTGCCAATCGCTATGTTCAATGTAGCAACTCGCCCTTGTGAATAAAGGGCTGAAGGCTGTTTTGATGCCTATTCCGGGCCTTGCGGGCCGGTGCCTCAGAACGAACTGCCCGGCTGCAGCAGAAAGGTGGCTTCCTCGTCCGTCGTCGCCCGGCCCAGCGTGGCGTTGCGGTGCGGAAAGCGGCCGAAGCGCTGCACGATCACCTGGTGCTGGTGGGCGTAGTCCAGGTTGTTGGCCTCGCCCAGGGCGGTGAAGAGCCGCACCGATTCCTCCTGCATGCGCGCCGATTCGCTGTGCATGAAGGGCATGTAGAGAAAGGCGCGGCGCTCGGGCGCGAGCTGCGCGTCCAGCCCGCGGGCGACGGCCTCCTGCGCCAGCACCAGGGCCATGCCGTCCTGCGCGAAGGCCTCGGGCCGGCCGCGCAGCAGATTGCGCGAGAACTGGTCCAGCACGATCACCTCGGCCAGCCGGCCGGCGGCGTCATGGCGCCAGTCCCAGAGTTCGCCCTGCGCGGCGCGGGCATGCAGCGCGCCGAAGCGTTCGCGGAGGGCGGCGTCGAAGGCCGCGTCCTTTTTGAACCATTGCGCGGGCGTGCTCTGGACGAACCAGAAGTGCAGAACGTCTTGTGAAGTCATGGCGACAGTATCGCGGCCTGCCCGCCAGGGGCTGACGAGGTCTGCCGATCCGCCTGAGCGCTCAAGCTGACCAAGGGACCCGTGGGGCTCGGCTGGCTGCGCTTTCGATAGCTGGTTGGGGCTGCGAGTCTCGCCGCCTTGCCGCCGTCCGAGGTGGAGCGCGCTACCGGTGCCGTGAACGTGGCGGTGGATCGGCCGGCAACCGCTGCACGACGCGCCCGGTCAGCCGGCGTCAGCTCATCAAGCTACGGTTACCGGCTCGGTCTGCCCAACGATGCCTGCACCCGGGGGCGCGGCCTGCGCCAGCGCCAGATAAGCCGGGTCCATGCCGTAGCCGCGCACCTTGGGGTGGGCGGTAAAGAACGCCCACACCTGCTGGGGCGTCTCCAGCGGAGCGAAGCCATAGACTTCGTCCAGGCGCTGCACCACCGACTTCAAATACAGCGGGGTGGCATAGCGGCGCACGTCCTCGTGAGCGGCGTAGCGCTCCTCCTGCAGCGTGGCCAGCATCCACAGCAGCGGCCGCCACCAGGAATAGGAGAAGTCGCAGCGCGAGATGATGTCGCGCGAGTTGCTCTGGCCGGTGAGCAGAGTGAAGAAGTTGATGAGCTCGTCGAGCTTGTAGCGCCAGCGCTGCTCCTGCTGGCGAAACTCATCCGGGCTGCTGCAGTACGACACGCGCGCAATCTCGGGCCAGGCGGCCTCCGGCAGCGGCAACTGCCCGGCCACGAACAGGCGGCTGACGACGAAGTCGCAATAGGCTTTGCTGGCCACGCAGGGAATGAGCACGCTCATGGAGCTGTCCTTCACCTGCTGGAAGTACTCGCTGCAATAAGTCTGGAACAAGTCAAGGACCGAGCGTTCCCCCGCATGCCGGGCGATGGCGACGTTGGCGTGCGCCATCTCCAGGTTGGCCTGCGCGGTTTTCTGCAGTTCTTCCCGCGTATCCTGCAACTCGCTGATCTGCAGCCAGATGGTGAGGATCACGCCGCCGAAAGCGCAGCCCGCAAACAAGGCATTGATGCCGCTGAACGCATCGGCGACGGGCTGGTTGGTGTATTCCTTGACCGCCGGGAGCAAGCTCAGCAACACCGCCAGCAGCCACAGTCCCAGGATCAGCAGGCACACCAGCAAGACCTGCTTGCGGATGGAGAGGGATCGAATCTTGGAAGAGCTCATGGGCAGTAAGTGGGCCGGCAACGCTCCACTATAGATGCGCGCGGCGGCCATAAAAAAGCCAGGCACGGGGGCGGCCTGGCTCTTTTTTGATAGCGCCCTGCGCTTGCTGAACAAGCGTCAGGGGCTGGTGGGGCTGGTGATTACTTGCCAGCGATCACGCGCACCATTTCCAGGCACTTGTTGGAGTAGCCCCATTCGTTGTCGTACCAGGACACGAGCTTGACGAAGGTCTTGTCCAGGGCGATGCCGGCGTCGGCGTCGAAGATGGAGGTGCGGGTGTCGCCGCGGAAGTCGGTGGCGACGACCTTGTCTTCCGTGTAGCCCAGCACGCCCTTCAGCGCGCCTTCGGACTGGGCCTTCATCTCGGCCTTGATCTCTTCGTAGGTGGCTTCCGAGTTCAGTTCCACCGTCAGGTCCACCACCGACACGTCGGAGGTGGGCACGCGGAAGGACATGCCGGTCAGCTTCTTGTTGAGTTCGGGAATCACCACGCCCACGGCCTTGGCAGCGCCCGTGCTGGAGGGAATGATGTTTTCCAGGATGCCGCGGCCGCCGCGCCAGTCCTTGTTGGAGGGGCCGTCCACCGTCTTCTGCGTGGCGGTGGCGGCGTGCACCGTGGTCATCAGGCCGCGCTTGATGCCCCACTTGTCGTTCAGCACCTTGGCCAGCGGGGCCAGGCAGTTGGTGGTGCAGGAAGCGTTGGAGATGATGGCCTGGCCGGCGTAGGTCTGGTGGTTCACGCCATAGACGAACATGGGCGTGTCGTCCTTGGACGGGGCCGACAGCAGCACCTTCTTGGCGCCGGCGTCGATGTGCTTCTGCGCGGTGGTCTTGTCCAGGAAGAGGCCGGTGGATTCGATCACGATGTCGGCGCCGACCTCGTTCCACTTCAGGTTCGCGGGGTCGCGTTCCTGCGTCAGGCGGATCTTCTTGCCGTTGACGACCAGGGTGTTGCCTTCGACGGAGACCTGGCCGTCGAAGCGGCCGTGCACCGAGTCGTACTGCAGCATGTAAGCCAGGTAGTCGGGCTCCAGCAGGTCGTTGATGGCAACGACTTCGATGTCGCTGAAGTTCTGCACGGCCGAGCGCAGCACGTTGCGGCCGATGCGGCCGAAGCCGTTGATACCGATCTTGATCGTCATGGTTTGTCTCTCCAAAGTTGCAAAGTTGAAAACTCGGAACCGCCACCACGACACGCCCGCCCGCTGCGGGCCGGCGCGACGGGCGGGGGATGGATCAGTGCGCCTTCTTCTTGGCGGCGGGCTGCTTCTTCAGGCGAGCGGCGCCGATGGCCACGCGCACGGTGTCGGCCACGTTCTCGGGCGTGAAGCCGAAGTGCTTGAACAGCACCGGCGCCGGGGCCGATTCGCCGAAGGTGTCGATGCCGACCACGGCGGCGACGCCGTACTTCCACCAGCCGTCGGTGGAGCCCATCTCGACGGCGATGCGCGGCACGCCGGCCGGCAGCACGCTGGCCTTGTACTTGGCGTCTTCGCGGTCGAAGGTGGTGGTGCTGGGCATGGAGACCACGCGCACGGCGATCTTCATCGTGGCCAGCAGCTTCTGCGCGGCCAGCGCCAGCTGCACTTCGGAGCCGGTGGCGATGATCACCGCCTGGGCCTTCTTCTTGATGCCTGCGTCAGCCGGCTCGGAGAGCACGTAGGCGCCGCGCGAGATGTCGCCCAGGTCGCGCTTGGGGGCATAGGGCAGGTTCTGGCGCGACAGGGCCAGTACGGTGGGCTTGTCGCGGTTGGACAGGGCCACGCTCCAGGCCACGGCGGTTTCTGCCGTGTCGGCCGGGCGCCAGACGTCCAGGTTGGGGATCAGGCGCAGGCTGGCCACGTGCTCGATGGACTGGTGCGTGGGGCCGTCTTCGCCCAGGCCGATGGAGTCGTGCGTGAACACATGCACCACGCGCAGCTTCATCAGCGCGGCCATGCGGATGGCGTTGCGGCTGTAGTCGCTGAAGGTGAGGAAGGTGCCGCCGTAGGGGATGAAGCCGCCGTGCAGGGCGATGCCGTTCATGATCGCGGCCATGCCGAATTCGCGCACGCCGTAGTTGATGTGGCGGCCGCCGACCTTCGCCGTTTCGGCGCCCACAGCCAGTTCCACCTGCACGACTTTTCCGGCTTCGTCGAAGCGCAGGGCGGGCGTGCTCTTGGTGTTGGTGAGGTTCGAGCCGGTCAGGTCGGCCGAGCCGCCCAGCAGTTCGGGCAGCTTGGCCGTGAACGATTCCAGCGCCAGCTGTGACGCCTTGCGCGAGGCCACGGTTTCGGCCTTGGTGTGCGCGCCGACCACGGTGTCGACGGCGGTCTGCGCGAAGTGCTTGGGCAGGTCGCCCGCCATGCGGCGGGTGAATTCGGCGGCCAGTTCGGGGAAGGCGGCGGAATAGGCGGCGAAGCGCTCGTTCCAGGCGGCTTCGGCAGCGGTGCCGGCGGCCTTGGCGTCCCAGTCGGCATAGACCTCGGCAGGGATCTCGAACGGTGCGCTGCTCCAGCCGATGGCGTTGCGCGTCAGCGTGATCTCGTCGGCGCCCAGCGGTTCGCCGTGGGCCTTGGAGGTGCCGGCGCGGTTGGGCGAGCCCTTGCCGATGGCCGTCTTGCAGACGATCAGCGTGGGCTTGTCGGTGCTGGTCTTGGCCTGGCGGATGGCGGCGTCCACGGCGTCGGCGTCATGGCCGTCCACCGGGCCCAGCACGTTCCAGCCGCAGGCGCGCAGGCGGGCGGGGGTGTCGTCGATGAACCAGGGCGCGACCTGGCCGTCGATGGAGATGCCGTTGTCGTCGTAGAGCGCGATGAGCTTGTTCAGCTTCCAGGCGCCGGCCAGCGAGATCGCTTCCTGGCTGATGCCTTCCATCAGGCAGCCGTCGCCCAGGAACACGAAGGTGTGGTGGTCCACGATGGCATGGCCTTCGCGGTTGAATTCGGTGGCCAGCAGCTTCTCGGCCAGCGCGAAGCCCACGGCGTTGGTGATGCCCTGGCCCAGCGGGCCGGTCGTCGTTTCCACGCCGGGCGTGATGCCGTATTCGGGGTGGCCGGCCGTCTTGCTGTGCAGCTGGCGGAAGTTCTTCAGCTCTTCGATCGGCAGCGGGTAGCCGGTCAGGTGCAGCAGCGCATACAGCAGCATGGAGCCGTGGCCGTTGGATAGCACGAAGCGGTCGCGGTCGGCCCACTGCGGGTTGGCCGGGTTGTGCTTGAGGTTGCGTCCCCAGAGCGCCACGGCCATGTCGGCCATGCCCATCGGGGCGCCGGGGTGGCCGGAATTGGCCTGTTGAACTGCATCCATTGCGAGTGCGCGGATCGCATTCGCCATCTGTTGAGAATTGGCCATCGAGGGCGGCTCCGGAAGGGCTGTGGGAGAAAACGCGCATTTTACCGGCGCCCTTTGCCGTCCGGCCGGGCGGGCCGCCGCTGGCATGCCCGCGGGGGCCTCGCCCTGCACTACAGTGCGGCGCATGTCCGACCTGCCCACCCCCGCCGATCACGCCGCCCCGACCCGTCCGCTGCCCGCGCAGCCTCCCGCCATGCTGCTGGCCGCCGGCCGCGGCGAGCGCATGCGCCCGCTGACCGACGCCACGCCCAAGCCGCTGCTGCCCGTGCGGGGCCGGCCGCTGCTGGAGTGGCACCTGCGCGCCCTGGCGGCGGCCGGTGTGCCGCGCGCGGTCATCAACACCGCCTGGCTGGGCGCGCAGATCGGCGATGCCTTCGGTGGCGAATTCGGCCTGCAGCCCGCATCCGATGGGCGCAGTGTGCTATCGATTTCATACTCCCATGAAGGCCGCGACTTCGGCGGCGCGCTGGAGACCGCCGGCGGCATCGCCCGCGCGCTGCCGCAGCTGGGCCCGGTGTTCTGGCTGGCGGCGGGCGACGTGTTCGCGCCCGACTTCGTCTTCGCGCCCGAGGCCGCAGCCCGCTTCGCCGCCGGCGACGCGCTGGCCCACCTGTGGCTGGTGCCGAACCCGGCGCACCACCCGCGCGGCGATTTCGGCCTGGCGCCCGACGGGCGTGTGCTCAACCTGCCGGCCGATCACCCCGGCCCGCGCCACACCTACAGCACCATCGCCCTGCTGCGTGCCGAGCTTTTCACTGCTCCCTGGTGCGACATCCCGCCCGGCAACCCGCAGGGCCAGCCCGCGCCGCTCGCGCCCCTGCTGCGCCGCGCCATGGATGCGGGCCGCGTCACGGGCGCGCTCTACACCGGCCGCTGGACCGACGTGGGCACGCCCGAGCGGCTGGCGGAGCTCAATCGCTGAAAGCCTGCGCCGGGGCGGGCGCGGGCAGATCCATCGCCCGCGATTGCAGCGAAATGTAAAGTGGACACCTCGGCACCGGGCGGGCCTTTCGTTCGATCCAAAATGCGCGAATGACCCCCCTGCCGAACACCGCGCTCTATGCCCAGCGCCGCGCCCGCCTTGCCTCGCAGCTGGGCGAAGGCGGCATCGCCATCGTCCCCACGGCCAAGGAAAGCGCGCGCAACCGCGACAGCGACTTTCTTTACCGGCACGACAGTTACTTCTATTACTTGACCGGCTTCACCGAGCCCGGCGCCTGCCTGGTGCTGGCTGCGGACGGCACCAGCACGCTGTTCTGCCAGCCCAAGGATCTGGAGCGCGAGATATGGGACGGCTACCGGCTGGGCCCCGAGGCCGCCATCGCCGCCCTGGGCGTGGATGCCGCGCACTCGTCGGCCACGCTGGAATCGCAGCTGCCGCGCCTGCTGGAAAACCGCAGCCGCGTCTGGTTCCCCTTCGCCACGCATGAGGGCCTGGCCGCCCGCGTGGAAGGCTGGCTCGGCAAGGTGCGGGCGCGGGTGCGCTTCGGCGCGCTCTGCCCTGGCGAGCAGGGCGACCTCTGCACGCTGCTGGACGAGATGCGGCTGGTGAAGGATGCCTACGAGCAGGAAGTGATGCGCCGCGCTGCCGCCATCAGTGCCCAGGCCCACATCCGCGCCATGCAGTGCAGCGCCCGCATGCTGCGCGCCGGCGAGGACGTGCGCGAATACCACCTCGACGCCGAGCTGCTGCACGAATTCCGCCGCCAGGGCTCGCAGGCCGTGGCGTACAACTCCATCGTCGCGGCCGGCGCCAATGCCTGCGTGCTGCACTACCGCGCCGACGCCGCCCCGGTGCGCGCGGGCGAGC